>JBILGV010000094.1:0-18337 GCA_044350865.1 Pseudanabaena sp.
AGCCTCTAGCGCACCATTGCCCGCAATTAATCTAGCCAAAAAAATAATCGCACCAATAAATCCCGATCCCGACAATGCTATGTAGATAAATATGCGTAGCCCACGATAGGGTGATTTTGCTTCACGTCTTAGACGTTCATATTGCTGAGGATTTAGCTTTGACATAAAGAATTTTGATGGTTTTAGTTACTTGCGTTTTTTTGCTCAATACTTAGGATCAGTCTTACTGTTGAAGAGTTAAAAAATGTTACCTATTTCCTTTTTTTCTAAGTTTTTAAGTCTCTCTGTACTTAGTTTAGCGATCGCTACACCTGCAATGGCAAATGAACCAGATGCTAGGCGATCGCTCGATACAATTCTGAATAATACTCTCAAGAATCCACAAACCGAGCAAAGCGTTAATAGCAACATCTCACAGGTAAATTCTGTGTCGCAATTAAGTGATGTTCGTCCCACGGACTGGGCTTTTACCTCTTTGCAATCTTTGGTCGAACGTTATGGCTGTATTTCTGGCTATCCCGATCGCAAATTTCGCGGACAACAAGCCCTGAATCGCTATGAGTTTGCCGCAGGTTTAAATGCTTGTTTAGACAAAATCAATGAAATTATTTCCGCAGGCTTAGCCGACAAAGTTGGTAAGGAAGATTTAGCAACTTTACAAAAATTACAGGAAGAATTCGCCGCCGAACTAGCCACCTTGCGCGTTCGTGTTGACGCTCTAGAAGCCAAAACTACCAAACTGGAGTCTCAACAGTTTTCCACTACCACCAAACTTTCAGGCGAAGCAATTTTTGCTGTTAGTGGCGTTTCCACGGGGCGCGATACGATCGCTAGCCCCTTTGGAGGCACTGCTCCCACCAAACAAAATATCACTTTTCAAAATCGGGTACGGTTAAACTTTTTAACAAGTTTTACTGGTAACGATCGCTTACGAACTCGCTTGCAAGCAGGTAACGCCCAGCCTCTGCTCACCACCTCCAATAGCGTGCCTCCCGCCAGTCTCCTTGCCTCTAATGATGGACGTTTGGGATTTGATGATTCGACTCTGGCAACCAATAACAATTCTATTTTTCTAGAAGCGTTGGACTATAGCTTTTCTTTAGGCGATCGGGCGCGAGTGACTGTTTTTGCCAATGGCGGCAATCACTTTTATTATGCCGATACGATTAATCCAGAGCTTGATGCTCAAGGCGGAGGCAATGGGGCAATATCTCGCTTTGGTGAGCGCAATCCCATCTATGGCATTAATGGCAATGGCGCGGGGATCGGGCTGAACTATAGGATTAGTGATGCCTTCAAACTCGATTTGGGTTATCTTGCCAATACCGCCAATGCGCCTACAGGGGCAACTGGAACAGGCTTGACTGGTGGAAATTATTCTGCTTTGGGGCAGTTAGTATTTCAACCAAGCGATCGCTTTAAAGCGGGACTCACCTATGTACTCGCCTATAACGGTTCCAGTGCGGGACAAGCTGGTTTTCGCTATGGTGGTGCGGGACAAGCTACAGGTAGTTTCTTAGGGAATTTGATCGCAGGGGCGCGGCTAATACCCACCGATGCAACCAGTACGATCCCTAATACTCCCGTTTCCAGCAACTCCTATGGCGCACAGGTTTCCTATCGATTCAGCCCTAATTTTGTTGTCGGTGGCTGGGCTGGCTACACCTCCGCAAGGTTATTCAGCTTGGGCGATGCTGACATCTGGAACTATGCCCTCTCCTTTGCATTCCCTAATTTTGGTAAAGAAGGAAATTTGTTAGGCATTGTGGTTGGAATGGAGCCAACTTTGCGCGGTTTACGCACATATTCAGGTACTTCTCTGCCGCTTGCTAACAATGAGGTCTGGCACATCGAGGCTTTCTATAAATATCAATTGACCAACAATATCTCGATTACCCCTGGGATCGTTTGGATCGCTAATCCTAACCAAGTTACGGATAACGGTAATTTGTTTGTTGGCACATTAAGAACAACTTTCTCGTTCTAATCGTAAAAAAGGCTGCTTTGCAGCCATCTAAACAGCCAAGGATAGGCGGCGCGAAGCGCCGCCTATCCTTAAATTAAGTCGTTTTTTGATTCATCGCGGTGCGATCGCATAGCCAAATCGTACTGCCTTGGTCATGCCCCGTAATCAATCGTGACGGATATTGATTGGTATCACCATTGGGGGCTAATACCGCCTTCAGAGCCTTAGCCTTAGCAACACCCTCGATCATAAAGATGATTTCCTTAGCTTGATTAATTAATGGAACCGTCATTGTGATTCGCGGTTGCCCGTCTTTTTCGCCAACGGTGACAAGGCGATCGCTAACTTTAAGGGCTAGAGTGTGCGGAAATAAAGACGCTGTATGTCCGTCGTCGCCCATGCCCAACAAGATCAGATCAAACTGGGGAATTTCGCCATCCGCAATCCCAAAAAATTCTTGAATACGCTTTTCATACTCAGTTGCGGCGATCGTAGGATCATCGGCACTCGTGGGAATACCATGAATATTTCCCGCAGGAATATCTATGCGATCGAGCCATGCTTTTCGAGTCATGCCCTCATTGCTTTGTGGGTCGGTGACAGGCACATAGCGCTCATCTCCCCAAAATACATGCACTTTTGACCAGTCCCAATCCTTGGCAGCTAAAAGTTCGTATAAAACTTTAGGCGTACTACCACCTGCCGCCACGATGGTAAATTTTTCGCTTTTAGCGATCGCTTCCTGATAGGCAAGTTGACATAGCCCCAAAGCTCGATTGGCAATCTCAGCGCGATCGTTCCAAATTTCTACCTGTCTAGCCATAAGAATAAATACTCAGTTAAATACCAGTTTAAAATCGGTAGGGCAACGCAAAGCGCCACTTTACTAATTCTAGACTGGTAATGGATTAATGAATTAATGACACGTTTTGTATAGATTTTTATCAATCAATCCTAGGAGAGGTGTGATTTATTTCATTTTGTGTGATTTTTGACAGTACTAACGCAGAGATGTACTAATCTATAAATTGTTAGGAAAACATTAAGGTTAAGGTAAACATCCATGACACCTGCTATCATACGCCTTTTCTGGGATTCGGTTAATCAAGCCCATCCTAATCTGCTGTTAAATCTCGATGATGACGGTTTAATGAGTTTGTTGGTTGACCAAGTTAAACAACGCTCAGCCCTCGATTGTCATCAACAAAATGATCTCAGCAACTACATCAGCGATCGCCTGCCCTTGATTCGCGAAATGGCTTACCAAAACTAGTATCACTCATGGCTCTTACAAGATGGCTTTTGCAAGAATTGTAGATTTGTTGCGTAATCGTTTAGATGTTCTACCCTTAGAAGTTGATCAGAATGATCAAAGTCGGCTCAAGGCTTCATATACTGTCCGTGGTTGGGTACGCACAAAACGAGAAGGTAAGGGAATAGCCTTCTTGGAGCTAAACGATGGGTCATCGCTACAAGGTTTGCAAATTGTTGTGCCACAAACACTTGCTGATTATGAGTCAATTATCAAGCAAATTACTACAGGTACATCGCTTGAGGTGTCGGGCAGCCTCGTTGAATCTACGGGTAAAGGGCAGAGTTTAGAGATGCAAGCGACAGCGATCGCTATTTTTGGTATAGCTGATCCTGAAACTTATCCGTTGCAAAAAAAACGCCACTCAATCGAGTTTTTACGCACGATCGCCCATTTGCGACCACGTACAAATATGTTCGGGGCAGTGTTTCGGGTAAGAAATGCTTGCGCGTTTGCAGTTCATAAATTTTTTCAAGAACGGGGCTTTTTATGGGTACATACACCAATTGTCACCGCTAGCGATTGTGAGGGCGCTGGCGAAATGTTTGGTGTGACTACGTTTGATTTAAATAAAGTAGCGGCGGCGGGTAAACCTGTAGATTATTCTCAAGATTTTTTTGGTAAGCCCGCTTTTTTAACTGTGAGTGGTCAGTTAGAAGCCGAAATTATGGCGATGGCTTTTTCTAATGTCTATACTTTTGGACCGACATTTCGGGCAGAAAACTCCAATACTTCTCGTCATCTTGCCGAATTTTGGATGATTGAGCCAGAGGTTGCCTTTTGCGATCTGGAAGGGGATGCCGATCTCGCAGAAGACTTCCTAAAATATATTTTTAATTATGTTCTCGAAACCTGCCCTGAAGATATGGAATTTTTGCAAGAGCGGGTGAACGATAAGGTGATGGCAAATGCTCGCAAAATCGTTGATGAACAATTTGAGCGGATTACCTATACTGAGGCGATCGCCATTCTCGAAAAATCTAGTAAGACCTTTGAGTTTCCCGTGCAGTGGGGCTTAGATTTGCAATCGGAACACGAACGATTTCTCGCCGAAGAGCATTTCCAAAAGCCTGTAATCGTGATGGATTATCCTCTGGGCATCAAAGCATTTTATATGCGTGTGAATGAAGATACGGCAAGCGATCGCCAAACCGTCAGAGCTATGGATATTCTCGCTCCTGGGGTTGGTGAAATCATCGGCGGTTCGCAAAGGGAAGAACGCTTAGATGTATTGGAAGCAAGAATTCGTAGTGTTGGTCTAAATCCTGAAGATTATTGGTGGTATCTCGATCTGCGGCGTTATGGCACTGTGCCTCACGCTGGCTTTGGCTTAGGTTTTGAGCGTTTAGTTCAGTTCATCACAGGTATGGGCAATATTCGCGATGTAATTCCATTCCCACGTTTCCCTCAGAGTGCTGATTTTTAATTTATCTATCTTGTTAAACCTATGACAACTCTTGCCAAAGCCGCTAATCTCAAAGATGCCTACCGTGTTTGTGATTTGGTTCCGCTTCAAGATGATGATTTAAATCGATATTATGTGGATTTGTCCAAGACTCGAAAAACTGATGCGATCGACGATATTACGTTGATCTTAGCAGATCAGGAGTCGGGAGATTTTCGGACGATTTTATTTACGGGACATGGTGGATCTGGTAAAAGTACAGAATTGAGACGTATTCAGAATAGTTGGCAAGACGAGTATCAGGTGATTTATATTGATGCAACAGTCGAGATGGATAATAACGATGCTGAATACACGGATATTTATCTGGTTGTAATCAAGTGGGTAGAGTTTGAATTGCGGAAACAAGGTTTGAAGTTTGATGCAGAATTGTTATCACATTTTGAAGAGTGGTTTAAAGAAGTAACTAATGAAACTGTGGAGTCAGTAGAAAGATCGATTTCGGTGGAGGGAGAAGTAACTTTAAATGCTGAGACTCCTTTTGCGGGAATGGTAGTTCCGTTTCTAGCAAAACTTGTGTTAAAACTTTTGGGGCAAGTTAAGGCTTCGCATCAAGGGAAAAAGATGGTTAGACAGACGCTTTTAAAGGATGTTGAGCGTTTGAAAAGAGATATTAATTTGCTATTGGATGATGGATTAAAAAAATGGAAGAAGAAATTTCCAAAATGCAAGGATTTTCTACTCATTTTTGATAATTTAGATCGCTTTCCGCCTAATGTTGCTAATCATTTGTTTTTTGACTACGCGGCTCAGCTAAAGGATTTACATTGCACGATTATTTATACGGTTCCAATCTCAGTTGTATATTCTCCCAAAGGAGTTAGTCCTGCTTTCCCGAATTATCATATTATTCCGATGATCAATATTTATAAATACGATCCATTGGATCGCAGTGGAAAAGAACCTGAATATAATGACGCTGGCTTGGATGCTGTGGTGAGTTTGATTGAGAAGCGGATGGATGTTGATGTGATTTTTGAGTCGAGACAGTGCTTATTGGAGTTAGCTAAATATAGTGGTGGACACGTTCGGCAGATGATGCAGATTGTGCGCGGTGCGATTCAAAATGCACGGACTGGTCGGATGGATAAGGTGAATGATGAGAATGTTACCTATGCAATTAATCAACAACAGTTCACTCTTGAGAGGATGATTCCTAATGAGCATTATCCTGTGTTGGTGAAAGTTTATTTGGAAAAGAATGTACCAAGAAATGAGATGGGACAGGTGATGTTGTCGAATATTTCGGTACTGGAATATAATGGTTTAAATCGATGGAACTATCTCAATCCTGTGGTGATTCGGAGTCGCTTGTTTAAGAGAGCTTTGGAGGATTATTTGGCTAAGAATCCTTAATTAATCGTCCCCTAGCCCCCAACTTTGGGGGAACAAGAAAATAAAAGTCTTTCAAAGTCCCCCAGAATTGGGGGATTTAGGGGGCTTAGATACATTGCAACGAAGACAGAGAGACTTATCTGTACAAGGCTAGCAAAGTTGAGAAAGTAATGGAGAGTTATGAATAGTGAAGATGAATACGAAAATACGCCTGATTTCGAGCCTACCTTAGAAACTTCTAAAGAAATGTCTAATGATGAGGCGGTGCAGGGGTTGCTGTCTTTGTTGGATTTGTCGGATGGGTTTACGATCGCCTTTGTGGAATGTAACTTTTGGCAGGACGGGTTGGCGCTGGTGGCGGCGCTGTCGAAGCAGATTGAGAATGACCCTGAGTGGGAGGATTTGCAGATCTTGGATTGGGAGTTTACTGAGCAGAAGTTGCGGTTGTTGCAGGAGATGCATGGGCGCTTGGAGGTTTTGCCAAACAGAAAGGGGAAGAAGTTGGTGTTGGTGTTGCGGGGTTTAGAAAATGCGATCGCTGTAGTTGGGGATTATCCACAGTTTTTGGCGGATATTAATTTTGTGCGCGATGGCTATATCAAGATGGTTCCGCATCCTGTGGTGTTTGTGTTGCCTGACTATGCAATTACTCGGTTTGCAAAGTATGCGCCTGATTTTTGGGCTTGGAAGTCTGGGTTGTTTAGGTTTAAGACGGCGCAGGAAACTAAGGATCTTGCAGTAGCGAAAATATTTAACTCAGGGCGAGATCGTGGTAGTTATATCAAGCCTGAAAAGCAAGAACGTATCGATCTGTTGCATCGACTCTTAATGGAAGCTAATCCTTCAGGCTCTGATCAAGAATCAAATCAGAATGCTTCTACTCAGATTAATATTTTGAATGAATTGGGATCGGCTTATTTTAGTTTGAGTGAATTTAATCGAGCCATTGAATTTTATGAGCAAGGATTGAAAATATCTCGAAAAATCGGCAATCGTAATGGCGAAGGAGCTTCTCTTTGCAATCTAGGTAGTGCTTACGGTTCACTAGGAGAGTACCAGCAAGCAATTCAATTTTTTCAACAGTCTCTAGAAATTTTTAGAGAAATTGGTGATCGCAATAGTAGAGCAGCCTCTCTCAATAATCTAGGTGAAACTTACCAAAATATAGGAGAGTACCAGCAAGCAATTCAGTTTTGTCAGCAGTCTCTAGAAATTTTTAGAGAAATCGGCGATCGCAATGGGGAAGCATCTTCTCTTGGCAATCTAGGCATTGCTTACGATTCACTAGGACAGTATCAGCAAGCGATTCAGTTTTATCAGCAGTCTCTAGGACTTGATAGAGAAATTGGCGATCGCAATGGGGAAGCATCTTCTCTTGGCAATCTAGGCAATGCTTACCTTTCACTAGGGCAGTACCAGCAAGCAATTCAGTTTTATCAGCAGCAGCTAGAAATTTGTAGAGAAATTGGCGATCGCAATGGGGAAGCATCTTCTCTTGGCAATCTAGGCAATGCTTACCTTTCACTGGGTCAGTATCAGCAAGCGATTCAGTTTTATCAGCAGTCTCTGGAAATTGATAGAGAAATTGGCGATTGCAATGGTGAAGCATTCTCTCTTGGCAGTCTAGGCATTGCTTATTTTTCACTAGGACAGTATCAGCAAGCGATTCACTTTCAGCAGCAGTCCCTGAAAATTTTTACGGAAATCGGCGATCGCCGTGGCGAAGCAGGTTCCCTTAAAAATTTAGGTCTTGCCCTCAAAAAAATCGGTCGCAGAAAAGAGTCTATAGAAGCTTTAAACGCTTCGAGAAAGATATTTGAAGAGTTGGGACTTTATCATGAGATTGAGGGTTCGGATAAATCCTTTGCGCCGTTAGAGACTGAGGCAAAAGAACCCAAACGATTCATCATCAAAGAAGAACCAAAGGAGCCAGACTGGTATGAGAAATCACTGCCAAATTACATCCCCCCCGCCCGAAAGCGTACACAGCGCAAAAATCTCTTCCAGCAGATCCTTAATTGGTTCCGCAGCCTCTGGTCACAACTCTGGCGAAAGTATTAGCGGTAAAAGTTTATAATTATTTTGGGCGCGAAGAATTCATAATATAAATGAAAATTCTATGACTAACACAATTGTTAAACCAGTTCCCAATCCCGATCCCAAGCCTGTAAAAAAAATTGTTTATCCCAGTAGTGACGGACAGCCAATGGCGGAAAGCACCGAACATTATCAATGGATCGTCACCATTACGGGCGGACTAGAAACCCTATTTAAAGATGACGACAATGTATTTGTCGCAGGTGACTTATTGTGGTATCCCGTTGAAGGCAAACCCGAAATCCGCCGCGCCCCCGATGCCATGGTCGTATTCGGCAGACCCAAAGGAGCCAGAAGCTCATACATTCAACATCAAGAAAATGGCGTTGCCCCACAGGTCGTGTTTGAAGTGCTTTCTAAAGGCAACACGATCTTAGAAATGGCAATCAAATTTGATTTTTATCAAACCTATGGTGTCGAAGAATATTACGTCTACGATTACCAAAATAATGATCTAGCAGGTTGGGTAAGACGCACCAATAACACCAATAACGGCGGTGAATCTCACCTAGAGCCAATTGCCGACATTCAAAATTGGCAAAGCCCAAAATTAGGGATCAAATTCGAGCTTACCGATGACAGCTTAAAAATCTGGCAACCCAATGGCTCAAAATTTTTGACCTACCTAGAGCAAGTTGAACAAGCTGAACTAGAACGTGCCGCCAAAGAACAAGCCCTTGACTCAATGGCAAAATTTGCCGCGAAACTTCGGGAACTGGGGATTGACCCTGAAAAACTGTAATCAGCTAAAAACTAGAAAGTTAGGGACAGTTCATGAATTACCTCTAACTTTTTGGTTTTTCGGAAAATTCAGAAAGTTGATTCAAAAAGTTGGTTCAAAATTTCATTCAAAAATTGATTAAAGAGAGAATAATTTAGGCGCGGTTTTTCGGTATCATAAACAGCAGATTAAAGTTTAAAAGTTAAATTTAGATAAAGGGCAATAAGAGCAGTGACTATCAGGGTAGCGATTAACGGATTTGGACGCATCGGACGTAACTTTCTCAGATGCTGGGCTGGTCGCGCAGAGACAAACATAGAACTAGTTGGACTTAACGATACTTCCGATCCCCGTACTAACGCTCACTTGCTGAAGTACGACTCCATGCTCGGAAAATTTGGTGGTGAAGTTAGTGCCGATGACACCACAATCACCGTCAATGGTAAAACGATCAAAACAGTTTCCGATCGCAATCCCGACAACTTACCTTGGAAAGATTGGGGCATCGATCTAGTTATTGAATCTACTGGCGTGTTTATCGACAAAGTTGGAGCTAGCCGCCATATTGGTGCTGGCGCTAAGAAAGTTTTAATCACCGCCCCTGGCAAAAACGAAGATGGCACGTTTGTCGTTGGCGTAAATGCCGATCAATATGATCACGACATTCATAACATCATCAGTAATGCTAGCTGTACCACCAACTGTCTAGCACCTGTCGCTAAAGTTTTACTAGAAAACTTTGGCATTGTTAAGGGTGTAATGACCACAACTCACAGTTACACAGGCGACCAACGCTTGCTTGATGCTAGTCACCGTGACCTCCGTCGCGCTAGAGCCGCCGCTCTCAGCATTGTGCCAACCTCGACTGGTGCTGCTAAGGCAGTTGCCCTCGTATTGCCGCAACTTAAAGGTAAGTTGAATGGAATCGCCTTGCGCGTCCCTACACCTAACGTTTCTGTTGTTGACTTTGTGGTAGAAACCGAAAAGCATACGATCGCCGAAGAGGTTAATGAAGCATTCCGTCTCGCGGCTGAAGGTTCAATGAAGGGCATTTTGGAATATAACGAATTGCCACTTGTATCGATCGACTATCGCGGTACTGATGCATCCTCGATTGTTGACTCTTCCTTGACAATGGTCATGGGCGGCAACATGGTTAAGGTTGTGGCTTGGTATGACAATGAGTGGGGTTACAGCCAACGTGTTGTTGATCTTGCGGAAATTGTTGCTAAGAACTGGAAATAGTTTTTGAAATAAATTCGATTGAATCAGCGCTCAGCTCTGTCTAGAGAAGGGTTGGCTTATGCTATGCGTAAGCCAACCCTTTTTTTATGGGGAATAAAATTTGTAAGCAATAGAATTTGTAAACAATTACAAACAAGAAAATAAATAATAAAAAACAAACAAAAGTCCGCAATTTCGCTGATGTATTAACCTGTGGGACTAAAGTTAAATTTAAGGATACTTATTCTTATCTTTGTGAGGAAAAGTGAATTAATTCAGGCGCAAATTTAATCTAACTTACCTATTTATCATCACTTACAGGGACAATTCAGGTTTTCCACCTGTTGTAGAATAAGGCTTTCATCCGATATTTATGTTTAATCTTGAAATTAAGCAAAAAAGCCTGAATCTAAATATTTGTTCATTCGTCATTTTGAGAAAAGATAAATTTCTAAATTAGTTGACTCCTGTAGCGGCTGATTTTCGCAGACAACTTTTATTATCGGCAATCAAAATGAAACTTAAGTCCTCTTTAATAAATTTTGGTGCTTTTTGTAAACGTAATCATCAGCAATTGGTTGCAGGATTAATTACTTTCTCTTTGTCCTTGGGCGTAATCGGACTCAGAGAAAATCAGGCTTTTAAGCAAATCGAACTCTGGAACTATGACAGCATGATGCGATCGCAACTCAACGAACCCAGCGATCGCCGTATAGTCATAGTCGAAATTGCCGAGGCGGATATTCAAAAGTTCCGATGGCCCTTTAGCGATCGCCTATTTGCCAAGCTGATTAGTCAAATTTCCGTAGCCAAACCTGCCGCGATCGGCGTTGATAAATATCTGGATATGCCCGTACTCGAAGGGCGCAGTGAATTAGTCACCGCGATTAAAAATGCGGGTAATGTGGTTAATGCAAAATTTATTGCCACGGTAGAAGGGCGGAGCGGAGTCGATCCTGCCACTGATTTAGAATCGATTAGTCGCTATGGATATGTCAATCTGCCAACGGATAAAGGGGCGATCGTCAGGCGAGCTTCGATAGTCGGTGATTCTGGCTCTTTTGCTTTTGAAATAGCCGATTTATATTTACGAACACAATTCAACAAATCGATTGAATTTAATCCAACATCAGTTCAATTTACGGCTGGCAAACAAATTATTCCTAGACTGACTACTAACTATGGTGCATACCGCAAAGAGGATGATAGCGGCTATCAAATGATGATTCGTTATCGTGGTAGACCACGCTCTTTTGAACATATTCGGGCAATGGATGTGATCGATGGACGCTTTGCACCTGAGCAGTTTCGCGATCGCATAGTCCTAATTGGAGTCACAGCCGAAAGTCTCAAAGATAGCTTTGCTGTACCTGTCTCAGTTGATGGTGAGGTGATGACTGGGGTAGAGATCCATGCCAATATTGTCAGTCAGTTAATTAGTGGGACTCTAGATGATCGCCGCTTTATCCAAGTTTGGTCAACGGATCTAGAAAGTATCTGGATTGTGGTCTGGACAGTCATTGGCGGCGCAATCGCCACATTTGTTCCTAATGCTTTCAAAAATGTGGGGCTATTAATAGTCTTTGGTTCTGGTTTGATTGGGGCTAGTTATTTTGCCTTTGGGCAAGCACTTTGGATACCACTATTTCCCGCAATACTGGGATTAATCACCGCCAATATTTTGGTAATGGCTTATCAACTGGCGATCCAGCAGTCAGAGCGAAAAGTTTTAATGGGACTATTTTCGCGCCATGTTTCTAAGGAATTAGTCGATATCATTTGGACTAATCGCGAACAGTTTATGCAAGAGGGACGGATCACTGGGCAAGAGGTCTATGTCACGGTCTTGTTTACGGATATGCGAAATTTTAGTACGGCTGCGGAAGCCCAAGCCCCTGGGGAAACTTTAAATTGGTTAAATAATTATTTAGGGGCGATCGCTAACGAGGTTTTGGCGCATGGCGGTATGGTTGATAAATATATTGGCGATGCGGTGATGGCGGTTTTTGGTGTACCAATTCCCCATGCCAATGAGACTGAGCGTACCCGTGATGCCCAATGTGCAGTTGATGCCGCTTTAGCGATCGCCCATAAATTAGCGGCGATGAATGAGGTTTGGGTGGCTTCAGGATTACCGCCCGTCACAACTGGAATTGGTATTAATTCTGGAATTGTAATTGCGGGGAGTCTAGGCAGTGCTGAACGTTTAGAATATTCAGTTTTAGGCGATACCGTCAATATTGCCGCCCGTTTAGAGAGTTTTAATAAAGAAGTCGATGGTGGTCCCCATCATATTCTGATTAGCGAGGAGACATATCAGCGCTTGGACAATAATTTCCAGACCGAGTTTGTCGGTAAATATGCCCTCAAAGGTAAAACGCAGGAAACAGGTATTTATAGAGTTTTGGATATCCAAAAGAAAACCAATCAACTTAAAAGCGCCACAGCTTCTGGCGCTGGTTTGTAATCAAGTCTTCAATAGCTTCAATAGTCTGTATATAATTTAAAATTTGATAATTAATTTAATTATTCGGTTGATAAATTGTGAATAAAAATTTATTATGCTCATTATCTCAGCAACTAAAACAGGTGGGTTTTAGCGCGATCGCCATACTAATCAGTTTGCATTTATTTACTGCCCCAGCATGGGCTTTACAAGTATCAGACATTCCCGATTTAGCTGAAATCAAGACCTTGAATGAGCAAACTTGGGTAATCGATGACTCCGATACTTTGAGCGCCCTCACCAAAAGTACGATCGCCAATAAAGCCGAAAAACTCGCGGAACTAACTGGGATTGAAGTTCATGTTGTGGCGATTAAACGGATTGATCTAGGGCAACCAGCGTCAGAATTTACCGCAGAGTTATTTGACAAATGGTTCGTGACTGATGCCGAGAAAGAGAATCAAGTCTTACTATTTGTTGCCACAGAAGATCACCGTACCGCAATTCAGACTGGTGCAAAGGTTAAGCAGATTCTACCTGACAGCATTGCCACCAGCATTGCCGACGAGACTATGCTCTATCCTGCGAGAAAAGGCAACTACAATCAAGCCGTAAATGAAGGGCTGGGTCGTCTAGAAGCGATCCTCAAGGGCAATCCAGATCCTGGTGCGCCTTTGCTTGTGGTCGAGGAAACTGAAACTAGCAATTATGCGACTAAGGAAGAAACCGAAGCAAGTTCATCGAATGTTGTCGTAATTATTTTATTAATTTTGGCAACGCTCTTACCAATGGCAACTTATTACTGGTTGCAGAGTCAGCCCTAATCTTGACGCATGACGGTTTTTACTTGAATTTATCCCCAAAAATCTATCCGCAAAAATGTAGTGGCAATTCATGAATTGCCACTACATTTTTTATAACTCAAAGCTACGATCCTCAGCGAAGTTGGGCGGAATAACGGCTCGAATTACACGCACTTTATGGCTTTCTCTCTGGGTTTGAGATTCGATCGCGATCGCTTCAAAGGCAACATCAATACTGCTCAAAGGAATCGATATATTTGTCCGAGTTTCAATAAAATCAGTATCAGGAACTTTACTAAAATCCAATAACCAACGCGGACCATCCACAATTGTTCTTGTCTGTAAATCCTTAATCCAGAATTTGACAAAAAACTTGGGGGCGATCGCAGGTAATTGCACCGTGATCATCATCGGAGTCCCCGAAATAATTTCACCTTCAGGAATAATAATATCGGGAGTAGGAATTTCTTGCTGCTCCGAAACTGTCTGGAGTGATGATTCTTGAAGATTGCGAATCGTTAATACTGTCTCAGAAAGAGGAGAAACAGTCGAGCCACTTAAATTACTATTGGGATTATTAGGATTACTATTTGATAAGTCACCTGATAATGTGCGAACAGGAAAAGTATTGGGATCGATCACTTCTTCCCAAACATACTCATTCAAAATTAGATCTGGTAATAGGTCGGGCAAATCAAGTTCAGTATTAAGTAAGCGATCTAGTTCTAGATCTAGTTCTAAATCTAGTTCCGCGAGGCTAGTTGCTTCGGCGATGGTTGTGATCGGACTCGAATTCCCTAATTCATGCTCTACCTGTACTAACAGTTCTGACATAACTTCAGATCGATTTGCTGGTTCAGATAATGTATCGATCACTAAATCTTCATTGCGCTGGCTAGCTTTTTGATTAGCGATCGCCTCAGCCGACAGAGTTTGCAGCTTATTGAGAAAACGATTACCACGATTAGGAGAGCCAGATTGTGGTTGATTAGATGTTAAATTCTTACCGATTATTGGTAAATTTTCACGGCGGGGCTTTTCTAATAATTCATCATAATTTGGAAGTGGCTCTTCCTCAAAACTGTAAACGGGTTCTTCGTTATTTGGTAATGAATTCTGTTGCTTGACTAGCGTAGCATTGTCTTCCCATATATCGGTATAAGCAAATTCTAATTCCAATTGTTGCAGATTATCTACTTCTGATTGTGGAAGATCTGGAACTACCGAACTGGGAAGGGGCGCAGTTGTATTTGTAATGATTGGTAGAGATATAGAATTTGCAGCAGATATCAGCTTTTCTGAATGACCTTGAGGATTTTCAGGGGTTGGAGCAACCTTAGGATTCTTAGAAGGTAACGGTGGTAGGCTAAGCGATTTAACTGGTTTTGATTTTGCTACTGGATTTTGTGTTGAGTCTGCTTGTGGAGAACCTTGATCAGATTTTTGATCACTCGAAGAGTTAGAAGAATCTTGTCCAACTTGAGAATTATGTTGAAAATTATCTTGGGAGTTATTAAAAGAATTATTGAGAGAATTAGTTAAAGATTCATTTTGCGAATTATCTTGAGCTTGATATTTCTGGGCTTCTTTGATTAATTCTGGCAGCACTCGCGAAGCGGGATAAGACACCGCAATCATCTGTTGCATCACAAACAATTCGCTATATTGCTCAAAGTTCTGTTGCGGATGAATGCGTACTTCCCCAATTAACACTTGCACTTCTGATGGTGGCGGTACGGAAACTTCATAAGTGAATGGAATTACACCCGTAGCAGCGAGGCGATCGCGATTAATACTATTAATCGTTATACTACTTAACTGATCTTTTACAATGTCGGGCGGCGCGATCGCATAGCGAGTATTGAAAATCACTTCAAGGGTTTGTGGATGCTTGAGAATTATTTCGATTTCACCACTGGTATAGGCTTGCCCAGTGATCGTGAAACTGTTCTTTTCGTCAACAATATATTGCGGTTGTTGTAACTTTAATAAAATCCTTGGTTGGCTAGCCGCAACAGTATCAACGGTCACTAAGGTATCTTGTTGGCTTTCGTCGAGCAGGGTAAGCGGAGCTTCTTGGTCAATTTCCGCTTGTAGCATAGGCTTAGTTTCATACGCCTCCTCCCCCTCATCACTCTCCTCATCAAACAAAGCAAACTCTTCAAACATCGACTGGACAAGTTCTGTCGATCGCTGCTCAGCAATGTCTAAAATTGGTGAACTGTAATTTAGTGGCGCTGGCTCAGTTAGCGCGATACCAAGCGCATTGGTATGAAGACTTGGGGCGAGTTCCGTCGGATTGTCTAAATATTCATCATCTTCTTGAAAGTCGTTGTATGACCATTCGGAACCAAATTCGGAAGAAACTTGAATGACATCAAATTCAACTGTTTTTTTCCAAGCTGTCAGCACATTAGCGGCATCTGGCTCAGTCCCACTACATTCAATTCGCCATGATCCTGACACAAAATTAGTGTAGGGCATGACAATCATCAACCCATCGTGGCTGATGCGTTTGACAAGTTTTTGTTGAAGCGGTTGATGTCGCACATCGGCACTGGGACGATAGTCGATCGCAATGCCCACTTGAGCATTAGCAGACCCAGATCTCGCCGCAAGTCGATACTGTCCCTCGACAATCTCCACGCTTGGCGATTCTAAAGGCAACCAGGACTTGTCACCTTTGCGTTGCAACAAAAATTCCCAGTTTTCCATATTCGGCGATCGCAAGTTAATTGTACTTAGTCAGGGCAAATAGTAACCGATTTAAGGTTGTATAGCAATTATATAGCTGTCGCCACTCACACCTGAGAAACCATTTAAGAATTGTCTAGATCCCCCCCAGCCCCCCTTAAGAAAGGGGGAGAATCAATTAAATTATCTTCTTCCCCCTTTTTAAGGGGGATTGAGGGGGATCTCTTGAAGTAGGGATTTGAATATTGGAGATTTGAATATTTCAAAAGAACAACTTTTAAAAATATCTTGAATCCAAAAGTAATTTGTGACGCTTAGCACCACTTTCTTTTCTAATTTAAATAGAAAGACCTAACTTCAGCCCTAGCAAAGCATGGGCAACTAAAAGCACCACGATCGCACTGCCTAAATAAGCATGGGCATTACGAAGGATTGGTTGATTGCCGCCAAATCCTGTTAGGGAAATCGTGCCGTTGATCGCCAGCAAGGTTAATACAACTGAACCTGTGATGAAGTGAGGACTCTCAAGCAGAGGTTTGCCTTGCATTACCAATGACAATAGTCCGCCTGTATAGCCTGTTGCTAAAAATGTCGTCATCAAAGGTGCAACTTTACGATGATCGGCTTTGTTTTTGACTGCGACTTCATTATCTGTAGCTGTGCGACCGCGCCATCCTGAAATGGCAACAAATGATCCCATTGCCAAAATAACGATCGCCATAAAAAAGGGATGTCCCCAATGGGTAACGGGTTCGGGAATATTGAGCGATTTGAACTGCTCGGATATGGGCTGAAGTGATTCAGCTAGTTTAGTGGCGAATTCAGTCATAGATTTAGCGAAATTTGGTTTAGCAAAGTTTAGTAAAAGCGAGAAAATTGTAATGCTTCTTTACAATTATTAATAATTGTAGCGGTTCTATATTACGATGTGGCTGTAGCGATTAAGCAAAATAAGTGACCCAGATCAAACAATTATTGGTCGAATCTTTACAAGCTTTGCATATCTCCAATGAGCGATCAATAAATGAGCCATCCGTAGATCAGCGATCGCTAAATGTGTTGGTGCGATCGATCAATTTATCTAAGGGGCATTTTTCACTAATAATTGTTAACTGCAACTATCGCAGTCTTCGCCAAAAAATATTAACGGCTTTAGCCTCTCAGTTTGCTCATGCTGCCGAACTGTCATATAGACTGCCATATCGAGAGATTTGGTGGACATCCCCCCATCAATCCGACGAAACTCTCTATCAAAAACTCCAAAATATTTTACGCGAAGGTTCACTCGAAAACATTCCAGCTTTAATGTGTTTAGGGTTGGAGCAAATTAATACTCAGAAATTAGAAAATTTTTTCTTAGATGCAAATTTGTTTCGCGATCGCCTCAAAAAACAAATTAATTGTCCAATTGTCCTATGGCTGGGAGATCAAGAACTTCAATGTTTTTATATCCATGCGCCTGAACTCGTAAATTTAGCATCCACTCCCATCAAATTTAGTTTTTCGCTAACAGAGCTACATCGCCGCGTCTGTCAGCAAGTGGAGCGCTTATTTGAGATTGCCCTCGATCCACAGATTCCTTTATTCTGGCAAGATACCAAAATTGATGCTGAGCCAGATATCTTTTTTTATAATGAGCTAGAAATTGCCAGAAAGGAATTACAGTTTGATCGGCAATATAATTCGGGTCAAAGTCAAAATGAATTATTGAGTGAGAATTTATTAGAATTAAATGCCAAATTAGACTTTGTGCAAGGACGCTTATTTTGGCGATCGCCTGAAGCCAAAAACAATGACATTTACGAAGAGTCTGATGGTAGTTTGCATAGCATATCGCAAATTTACTATCAATGTAGTCTTGAGTATTGGCAAAAAACTGAGCGATGGGTTGAATGCGGAATTGTTTTATTTTATTTGGGAAATCTCTGGTGGTATGACTCCTTAATCAATGGACGGATGACGACATTATCTTGGAGCAAGGCTTACCAGTTTTTGCAAGAGGCGATCGCCGCCTTTAAAAAAGCTGATCGGGAGGACTTAATTGCTAAATATGGTCGAACCTACAGTCTCGTTTTGGAACAACTCAATCAATGGGAAGAACTAGAACAATGGATACAATATTTGCTCCCATTACATCAACACAACTCTCTTAAACTTGCTCAAGATTTAGGGCATCTAGCTAAAATTGCTATTGAGAAAAAAGAATGGCTCCAAGTTAAGGAATATGCTCAAAAAGCCCTAGCCGCACTCAAGCATATTCCCGAATTTGATGAT
>JBILGV010000159.1:0-5890 GCA_044350865.1 Pseudanabaena sp.
GAGAAGTTCTAAGATCATCTCGACAGGATAGCGCAAACCTCTAATTTTAGATATTCCTTATTTACATGAGATAATTTTCAAGTTCAGGGTATTTAGAAAATAGGTTGTCAACACTGGCAAGTTTTGCCCCATATTCTAAGGCGGTGGCGATAATTAGGCGATCGAAGGGATCTTTGTGGATGGGGGATAAGTTTACGGCTCTGACTGTAATTTCGGGAGTTAGTGGCAATAATTCGATTCCTGCGGGAGCTAGTGAATCAGTAAGCCAATCTTGAACGGGGATATGTATTTCTAATCTACCTTTGTTATAGGCTAGAGCGACTTCGTAGCAAGATATTGCTGACACTGCAACTATGTCTGCTTGCCGAATTTGTGCTAACCACTGTGTAGGAATTTGATCGAAGTTTTCGTTGACATACCAAATCCAGATGTGAGTATCGAGAATTACCATTTCAGACATTCCCAGTCCTCTTCATCTACGATTGGGCTAACAATATCACCTAGAATTTTGATTTTTCCAGCTAGATGAGTTGGTGTTGTGCGCTTTGGTTTTTTGTTTGGGATTGCTTGATCGGGATTAACTTCTTCTTGATCTGATTTTACATTAGTTTCTTGAGAGCCTGTATGTTGTGGGATAGAGATAGATTTTAAATATAGACTAACGATCGCTTGTAATGCTTGGCGATGTTCTGGGGTGGCATTTTGGTATGCGTCGGCGATGGGAGATTCGACTTCTAGGGTAATTTGTTTGATCATAGTTTTATTGGGATTTGAGAGTATTTTCAAATTCTTGTTGTTTGCTAGAGATTAGAGAGCTTAGGCGATCGCCTTCTGACCGTAGTTTCTTCTCCTCAAGTTCTAACAGATAAGCTTAAAGTGAAATTATTTGTCATTTGTCATATACATCGCGCCGATGACCTATGTGAAAAATTGTGATTATTTGCTGTTGATCATCAATCTTATAAAGTACACGATAATTTCCAACTCTAATCCGCCAACCTTCTTTACCTTTGAGTTTCAGACAGCCTGACGGTCTAGGCTCTCTAGCTAAATCTTGAACTGAATCACAGATTTTCGGATAGATTTCTTTAGGCAGATCGGCAAGTTCTTTTTGAGCGCGTCTTAATATGTCTAAGTTGTAGCTCATGATCGTGACTGATTGATTTCAAAGATCGCTTGGGCGAATGGGATAGCTTCGTCTTGAGATTCTTCGGCTAGGTCAAAGGCATAAATTTCTTCTAGTTCTTCTAGACGCGCAAGCAGTTTTTGATAATAGTCAAATTCTACAACCACGCTCAAACGTTGACCTTGAGCATCAACAATGTATTGTTCGCTAATTGTTTGCATTGGTAACTCCTATTAATAGTGTTTAGATTGATTGAAATATTAGCTATAGTTGATGGAAAAAGCATAATTTCCATCTGGAAATCGAATTACTGGAATCCAAAATGGGTGATCATGCCATCCTTTATTTATTCCTTCATGGGTAAGATGTCTTTTCCCGTCAATCCTAGTCATAAATAAAGCAGGATATCCTGTCGGCACTCCAAATGGAGGATTTCCAATCTTGCTTGGAAGGACTGAACCCACACCTCTATAACTTCTACTTCGGTTTTTTCTTAATAATGCATTTCTATTCACAATAACTAGTGATGCTTTATCTTCGTATTCAGGTCTATTTTTTAATGCTAGGATCGATTGCCTAATTAGATCATCTTTCCAAGCTCCTGTAGAGTTATCATCGGCGAACTTAAAGTTTTCGCCTATGATCCACATTAGCTGATCTGTATCAATTGAATAAAGATCACGTTCTTTATATGTATTCAATAAATTATCAATAATTTCTGTTTGTTTCCCTAATATATCTGGATCAGATACTGGTAACAATGGGAAATACTGCTGTCCACCTACATAAGCGCGAGTATCCACAGTAATTTCATTAAGTACATTATTGCGTGTAGGCTTTAATGATTTATTTGGTAATGGAATGACGGGAATTATCTCATGAGTCACACTACACTGCTCTCGTATCGCATTATCACTTACATGGATGTCAGCAAATCTATTTGCAAGGTGTTGGGGCAGATAAATTCTTATAGCATTAAGTTCTGATTGTCTATAACCATACATACGGGCGTGTTGAAGAACTGTATCAATTTGAGGTTTCTGTGAATCTCTACCATAGTAAGTGATTAGTAAATTTTTAAATGTTACACCGCGACTCATTTTAGTTCCACCTATGTATAAGGTATGTTGCCTATCTGGTTCGGGTTTAACACCATCTTTAGTGGTTGAGTTAGCCTCAATCACCTCAGTTGAAGCAATTTTATCAACTACCTCTTTAATTACATCTTGAATAGAAGGCAAGCTTCCAAAGGTAGAAAGTAGATCCTCATATGATTTCTCTAAAAAACGTCTAACTTCAGGCGATACTCCGTCTAAAGAATCACGATCATCAGCCAGTGTAAGCTCCATGACTAGATGATTTCTAAATTCGTCAACTAATCTGTACATGACAGAGTGATCGTTTTGTTTGAAGCTTGTGTGAAGAAGATAAGTATACTTTTTGGGAGTATTACCTTTCTTGAGGCTATCCATCCGAAGAATAGCAGCACCGAGAAAAAAATTAACAACCGAAATAGATATAGAATCTGGTAGACTCTCAACTTTAGGATTAATAGTACTTACAATCCTAATATGAGGATCTACAGTATCTAGGTCATCATCGAAAAAGTATTTAAAGAAATGATTCCCCCCTATATATGCACTACTTGGACTAGTTGACACAACAAAATCAGGTCTAAACGCACTACCCTCATCCTGTAATAGTAATGCTTGAGGTGTAGCAGTAGTTTGTAGGTAAGTACAGCTACGCAATTTATCTCTGAGATTTGAGATTTCTGTATATATTTTACTTGGACTATGATCAGGCTTGTTGATGTTGGTATTGAGACTAGCTTGGTCTGCTTCATCATCGATGATGATTGTTGGTTCGTCTTTCCATCCTAGATTTTGTACGAGATTGCCAAGTTTAGGAAGTATTTTTGAATTTTTAGAAGATACTAAAACACGGACAGAGTGAATACCTACGCCAGAGTAACGGTTAAAGTCTTTTTTTCCTAAAACTTCAAAATGAAGGGATTTCTTAATTCTTGTGAGAGTCTGTTCATACAGATCTACTATATCTGAAGTAAGGACTATAAAATTCTTATAGCCATTATCTGCGGCTAAAGCCATAGTTGTAATTATGACTGCTGTTTTTCCACTCTGCACATATCCATAGATCAGCCCTTTAACAAGACCTAGTTCTTGATTTGGTAAACATCTTTGGAATATATCTACAGCATCTCTTAATATATTTTCAAAATCGCTAACTGCTATATTTTCTTCACGCTGAAGATAATCACGAAGGTTGTTAATATTGCTGCCATTAGTATTAATGGAACTTTGTCTAATCATGATAAATTTCACTCCTTTAAAATTTTAAAATATGCTTTGCGATAGCTTCTGTTAATAGAAAGCTAACTGCATTTGCTAGCTGTTGCTGCTTATGAGTTAGCCCACCTTGACGTAATGCATCAGTTGAGTTAGAAAAAGTAAACCAGTCTGGTAAGGATTGTAGCCTTGTTGCTTCTCTTAGAGAAAGACCTCTATTTTGCACAGGGTGAACTATCATACTTTTGCGGTAATTACCAATTGTAATTGATGGCTCGCTGTTTTTTAGTCTTCGATAAATATTGCTATGCGTATTTCTAACATCAGTGTAATTAGTTAACATATGCTGAATATCTTTCCAGTTACCTCCTTCAGGAATATGTTTATACCGTTCAATAACATAATCAGCTTGCTTTGAAACTATATGACCTTCAATCGTCCCTCCAGAATCTGATAGATCTCTCATCTTTCGTAAAAACTTATTTTGCCTTAATTGCTCAATTGATGGTTCGATATAATTTTGGAAGAGATGGCTTTCTCCATTTTCTACTATTGGCAAATCAGAAATTGCTTGAGATACTGTCACATAAGGTTGTTTACCAAGATAGCCGTGAGTTGGTTTAGGAAAAGCTCCCCATTCACCAAAATCTCCCGACTTGTATCCAAGACTGTTGTGTAAAGCAAGTAGAAAAAAACGATTTCTATGCTGGGGGACACCATACCAAGCAGCATCAAGGACTTTTGGGAATAGAATATATCCAGCTTTAACTAATTTTTTTGAAATATGTTCAATCACCGTTATCTCATTGCTATGGGCATTTCCTTTGCGAGGTGTCCAAAGAATTCCTTGAACGTTCTCCATCAAAATAACTTTAGGCTTTAGATCAACGGCACAAGATACAAAATTATCAACTAACTGATTGTAGGGGTTATCAGGACTCCAAGAACTTCTATTAGATTGAGAAAAACCTTGACAAGGTGAACCACCAATCAAAATATCAACTCCACCAGATTTATTGACTACATCAACAATTTTTTGGCGGTCAACAGATTTTCTTAAATCCATTGGTTCCAAAGCATTAGGACAACATTCATCAAAAGCTTTCTTTGAATTCTTTGAAAAGTAATTATAATTTTTTTGCAGACTACACAAATATATTGGATCAATTTCGGCAGCACTAATCAACTTGTAGCCATTTTTTATATTCCCAGCAGATAAAAAGCCTAACCCCATGCCGCCAGCACCCGCAAACAGGTCTACTATCTTTAGCTCACCTGTTACACGAGTAAGAACTCCTTGTAAATTGCCCACTGATTGAGTAGAAAATTCTTGGATGTCGAGCTTTTCATCAAATTCATTAGAAATTTTGATGTTTGCGCGATAAAGAGATGTTGACTTGACGCTATAGGACATTTTGCTTAAGAAATTATGACTATCTCATAAAAAAGCGCAAGTATCATCATTGAACAATTGATTTTATACTGGTTCAATAACAATAATTCGCATTTTTAATGAATAAATTGCTGTATTTTTATGAAGGCGGGGTAACAGACTGTACTATATCGTGAAACTTTTCAGCTAATTATAACAACTCTTTTGTGTGATCTGCATTTTAAAACAATGAAAAATATTGTGTTAGATTCTTCAAAATAGATGTAGTTAAACAATCGTCTGAATATGGCGATCGCTAATCTATACCATTACTTTCAATTCTAACTAAGCAGAAACAAGAGTTTCTTTTACAACTGAAATATCAACACCATTTAATCTGCTACCTTCAGAAACCACATCGATAGATTGCAGATCGCTATCTACACCAATCATCAATCCCGCCATCACCAATAAACGATCCGACTGATGAGGAGTATGCAAAGCTAAAAGCGATCGCGGTTCCACAGGAAAAACTTGCCACCAAGCCAGTAACTCCCTATGTATCATCGCCATATCAAGCAAAAACTGCTGTGGAACATTCGGCACACACCAATCAATTGCCAAAGCTGCCTCACGCAGAGAAAGTTTAGTCAGTTCATCATAAGCAGGAGAATCTGCATAGCGCGAGATATTAGCAAGAGTTGAAGCGATATTGCCGATCTGCTGTTGCCAATTTAGTGTTTTAAATCTTTCATACAGACTTTGACGTTCCATTACATCACCTCCAAAAGATAACGAACTATTTTTTCAATTCTCGCTTTGAGTTGTAAATCCCTGACTTACATCGTCATATTTTGTTGACGAGGACGAATGTTAACCTCACAGTCGAGAAGCCTGATAACTTGCCATTGATCTACGCCTGATAAGCGCAATCACTAATTTATGTGACTACTTTCAAGAAGCATAATCAAGCGCGATCTCATTTAAGGGCATTTAAGGAGATCAACTTGAGACGGCAATTTCCCCAAAAAGCGATCGGGTATCCCTACAGACAGATCATGAGTAAAAATACTTTACAAAACT
>JBILGV010000201.1:0-5836 GCA_044350865.1 Pseudanabaena sp.
AGAAAAAGCTGATTAATAAAACAAAAGCAAATTAGCGTGAAAAGATATCCAAAGTAGTCTTTGTTCAGCTTCAATACGAGCTTTTTTTGTCCACCAAATACGATTGGATAGTGCCTGATTAGGAGAATTCATAAAAGGAAAAACCCTAGTGTATAAATGGTTAGTACATAGTTAACGCTCAAATAAATGAGTCAGTCTATTAAGACAAGAGATTTCTCTCTTCAAAATTAGTTTCACCCACCGTTAAGTGAGTGGTTGAGGTTAATCAACATACACATAGGGCGATCATGAGGATATCAAATTTCAAGATTAAAGTCAACTCACATAATTAAATTTACGATAGTGCATACGATGAGAAATCAATCTTAGTGCGATCGCCGATCTTGTCTGCTGCATTAATGAAGTGCAACTCACCTTATTTTTGTTTATACTGACACTGACTTGAACACCGATACGATTTTTTAGTTAGACTAGAGTAAGTCTTTCGCTACACAACTGAATTATAACTTTCAATCTAGGAGTAGCCATGCTAGATACAGCAACACTTGAGCAACGCTTGATAACCCTTGAACAAGTAGTTTTCGATCTTCAACATAAATTTGAAAGTAAGCCTAGCTCCGACAACTGGCTCGATAAACTCATAGGTTCAATCTCTGACGACTCAGCTTTTCTTGAAGCCCTAGAATATGGACGAGCATTTCGGCAGTCTGACAAACCTATTGATGAAGCTGACAAATAATCGTGAAATATTTGCTTGACACCGACCACATCAGCTTTCTACAGCGCCGTTCCAGTTCAGAGTTTATTCGATTAACCTTGCGGATGTCACAACATTCGCTCTCTGACTTTGCTTTATCGGTTATTAGTTTTCATGAGCAAGTAATTGGCGCTCATAGCTTCATCAATCGCGCCCAAACAAATACAGATATGGCTCGTGGATATACGTTGTTGTTAGAAACTCTCAACAGTTTTGCAAAGGCTCCAGTTTTACCATTTGACACTAAGGCGATCGCCATATTTGATGAGATGAAAAGTCAGAAAGTTCGTGTGTCCACAATGGACTTGAGAATTGCCGCGATCGCCATTTCCAACAATTTGGTATTACTTACCCGAAATACTGGTGACTTCAGCAAAGTTCCGAGTTTAATAACCGAAGATTGGACGGTGTAGCGCCGACTCATGATAATGGCGATCGCCTTTGTGGAGATGATTGTTGGTGCGATCGGCTAGAAATTACGACTCATGGTAATGGCGATCGCCTTTAGTAGATAGATTGTTGAGGCGATCGGCTCTACAGCAACATCAACTTGATATGAGAACTAGCGCCAACCAGAGCGATGTCCCTGAGCCAAAATCTCTGTAAACTCCTGCTGCGAGAGAACTTGAGGAGTATAAGATCCACCTTGACGCTCAATCTGTCTGACAAAGGCTTGCAAATGATTGTAGGAACCTTGCAGCAAATATCCATAAGTCGCTTTAATCTGCGGATTCGCAGTTGCATTCAGGCGATCGCGCAAATCTTTAATATCAGTTTCTTCGTTCAATGCGCCCACTTTTAATGCTTCGGGCAATGAAGTCTGTCCGCGCTGTACCAGTTGCGTATACATCGCTGCTAGTTGAGGATTGGTAAACACGCCAACCTCATCGCTAACCACAGGATCGGCAATACCATAGGACTGCATCAGCATCTTCACCTGATCCATGTGGCGCTGTTCTGCTTGATTAATGTTACTGAAACTGCGAAGATTCCAGCGATCGCCCAAAGTACGGTACACATCCCGCGACAGCTTTTCTTCTTCACGAATAAACTTCAGACCTTCGATTTCGGCACTGGTTAGCGCTTGAGAAGCAGTTGGAGCTTGGGCTACAACCTCAGGACGGCTCAGGCTTTGAGCGTAAATAAATGCGGCAGGAATTAAACTCATGCTGGCAGCGATCGCAATTCCCAAACCAATTTTTTTCTGAGAGTTCATTACAGTTTTCCTCTTTAGGAATCTTATCTATATCTTCTTTAGACAGAATGAATAGAAGTATGGTTCAATTACAGTTCTTTCTTTTTGCCGAGAATTTGAATCACTGCGGCAGAGCCATGATGATGGCGACCTTCAGACAACTCTCGCTCTATATCCCTCGCAATTTCCCATTGCAGATCGCCTAATTCTTGCTGCAACGTGGCAAGAGGAGGAAGCATATCAATATTTTTCGGACCGCCCGTATTGTATTGCAGTTGTTCGGGAGCAAAGGATTCAAGGATAAAAACGCCGTTCGGTTTCAATCCCTGCGCGACTTGGCTATATACCTTAGCCCGCAGTTCTGAAGGCAAATGGCAAAAAATCGAAACTATCCCATCCCATGTTTGCGGTTCAATTACAAAATCAGCGAGATCGGCGTGAATTGTTGTAATCTCGACCTGCTTTGCTTGCGCTAGTTTTTGCGCTTTGGCAAGCCCCACACTCGAACCATCGACAGCTACGACCTTGCAACCTAAAGATGCCAAATAAGTGCCATTTCGCCCTTCTCCATCTGCTAAACAGAGAACTTTGCCTTGGGGAATTTTCGATGCTACCGAAACCAAAAAATCATTTGGCTCAGTGCCATAGATATACTCCAAACTGCTAAAACGTTCATCCCACATAATTTTGACCTTAATAAATCCAAGGAATTAGTTTTTTAACTTGTAACTGGTAGGAAGCATAGTCAGGGAATTTATTACTCAGCCATGATTCTTCTTTTCTCGCTTTGATGTCAAAAAATAGTAACAGGACGATCGCACCGATCGCGTGGCTGAGACTCAATTTCCAACAACTATAGGCGATCGCAAGGAAAATTACGCCGCTATAAATGGGATGTCTGACCAACGCATACACACCACCAGTCACCAATTCACCATCATGTTTTGGATGTGGCAAGGGCGTAAGATTCGTTCCTAATTCAAGGCTGCCCGAAAGTAATAGCAGCAAGGCTATTAGCCCAAAAATTCCCGTCAATCCCCAATCGGCATATTTCCAGATCGGTGAAAAATGATCTAGAGCGATCGCTGGATAGACAGGCAGTAGCGCAAAGCCAACAGAGAGAACTGTTTGACCGAGTACCCAATACTCGCCCTTCTCACCGCGCCACCATTGGGTTGAAAATCCCCATTCTTTAAATTGATTCATATTTATATCAGACGTGGCATTTTTCCAAGTTTATTCAATTTATAATACTGTTCCCATGCTAGCTTTGCCCAATGCGCCCAAGCCCCTCTAGGAGCGATTTCGCGATTTTCGTCACGATAGACAAATACACCATCATGCCCCAAATCCATAATGCACAGGAGATTCAGTTCATCTTGAAATGAGGCTGAGGCTGTTTCTCCGCGTTCTTGTTGGGCGATATTCGCGGCGGTAGTTCTTGCCATTACCTCAGCCAGATGTCCCTGACGCGCTCGCCAAGTCGGACCTTCAAAAAAGGAACTATCACCGATCGCATAGCAATGTTCCAATCCTGTGATTTGCGATGTTTCACCGACTGGAATAAACCCAGCATCGGTGAGGGGCAGATCCGATTGTTTAAATATGGGATTTCCTGCTAAACCAGGGGTAAAGACGGTGAAATCAGTTTTTAGATGACTGTCATCGGCAAATATCACGCCACTATCGGTAAATTCCTTGATTTTTTTACCCGTGACAGTTTGGATATCGCGCTCTTGAAAAAGCTTTTGTAATTGCGCCAATCCGCCTTCACCTAGTCGGTTGCCTGGGGCATCGGAGGGGCTAAAAAAGGTAAGTTCAAAGCGATCGCGTATTCCTTTTTCTCGCAAATAGGTATCGAAGTTAAATAACACTTCAAATACAGGACCACCTCTAACGGCGGTTGCATCTTGAGGATTGCCACTAAACCCACAGGCGATCGCGCCATGCCCCTGCTCTACCAAACTCAAAAAGCGTTCTTGAATCTGCATCCCATCCGCAGGAGTGCCACAAATCGAGAGCGTATGTTCCACTCCTTTGGGCTTGAGTTTAGAACTGCCTAGAGCCGCAATCAGATAATCATAGGTATGTTCTTGGGTTGTGGTAATCACCTTCTGCTCTTTTGTGCTTATCTCCTGCACATCCTCAAGCAGAAAATTAAAGCCATGAAGTTCCGCAAGTTGGGGAAGTGGAACCGATAAATCTTCGAGGGTGCGTTTGCCGACAGTGAGCCAGATCGAAGCAGGATAAATATACAAAAAATCGCGGTTGGAGATGAGATCGATTTGATAATCGCCTTTAAGCTTTTGGGTCAAAGCGATCGCCGCCTCAACACCTCCCATGCCACCGCCCAAAATTAGAATCTTTTTCATGTTTATAATCCCGTATTTTTACCCTGTGGAACAAGGGGCTTAAGCCCCTTGTCTGTGGAACACTGCGATCGCAAATCCTATTCGGCGGCTACCAATTCAACTGAAGTATTACCTGGAGCGCGTTCGGTACTACCTGGCTTATCTTGCTTGGTGAGTAGCTCAAAAGTATGATCGCCGATCGCCAATCTGACATCATCTTCCAGTTCATGCATCACATTCCAATTCATTTTGAAAGCCGCATTAGCTTCATCCACAATTCGCTGCATTGTTTCATCATCGGCAGGCAATGAATCTAGGGATAGGCGATACTTTTCCTTGAAGGCGCGTCTAGCTTCCACAGTGGGAACTTGTTCAAAGTCATGCAGTCCAGTTCCCCGATCGGGTGGCAAATTGAAAGCGGAACGAACAATGTTTTTCAAACTCTGCCCACCAGAAAGGTCGCCCATATAACGAGTATAGGCATGGGAAACCAACAGTGCAGGATCGGAATTGGCAACTTCACGAATCCGATTGACATAAACGGCTCCTGCTTCTAGGGGCGCGATCTGCTCTTGCCAGTTGTCACCATAGTAAAACTCTAGATCTTTGATGAGATTGGCGGTACGGTTCAGTTCAGGGAAATACATCGGTCCGACAATGGGATGATCGGCATAGCGCTGAAGTTCTGCTTCCAAAGTGCTGTAGACCAAGTACAGATTCGCAATCAATTTACGGAAGGGTTCGCGTTCCACAATTCCTTTCAGGAAACATTTCATGAAGGCGGTGTTTTCGGCGGCGGTATGAGCTTGTTTGGTTCCATCTCGCAGACGGCTAGATAAAGTTTGATTCATATATTTAAAAAAGTTTTGTAGCTATATTTATAACTATATAGTAATTAAGCTGTAAAGCCGTTAAATGTTCTTTTTTATTTAACAAAGATCTATAGCAATTCCCAAGAAACCACTTGCCGTAAAAATTATCTGGCGGCAACTAATTCAGCCATTAATTCGGCAACAGGAATAATTCGTTCGGCGCGTCCAGCATTGCTACCCGAAAAAACAAGTCCATTCTCAATGTCACCTTGCGCTGCTTTATCTAACACCTTAATAATGCAGTAAAATTTCTGTTCGTCGCGACATTTACAAACATGGAGACAACTCGCCAAACATCGTTTATCTAGATCGAGAGAACCTGCGATCGCCTGCTCGACAAAAGCATTTCGCAACGCTCTTCCTGGCATTCCCACAGGGCTAGAGATAACCACCACATCTTCAGGTTGAGCATGGAGGTGAAATTCTTTGTAGCGAATATCCGCATCACATTCATCGGTGGTAATGAAGCGCGTACCAATCTGGACACCACTAGCTCCTAACGCCAACAGGCGATCGATATCACCACGATCCCAAACTCCACCTGCGGCAATTACGGGAATGGCTTTACCAAGTTCCTGTTGCAGATAGGTCACTAATTCGGGGATTACCTGTTCGGCATCCAAAGCGCGATCGCCCAATTCTTCCAATTTAGCGCCTAAAT
>JBILGV010000095.1:0-17831 GCA_044350865.1 Pseudanabaena sp.
TTTAATTTCTATTGTTTTCGGGGCTGACATCTCTTTTTCCTCCTACTCACTCTCTTTATATTATCCCTTGTTTTGGCTTGTTATTCTCATAATCTTCACGTTCTGTTACTTCTGCCAGCTTGTACTAGGCTCATATCAGGTTGCAGTTGTTGGAAGCGTTGCTGAACTTTTGCAGCTATTTGTTCTCTTTGTTGGAGATAGGCTTCTATGGCTTCTTGATGGCGAAGGTAGTAGGCGATCGCGCTGTAAGTGTCAGGTAAGGATAAGGTGGAGTATTGCTGCACAATGGTTTCGGGTGATGCGCCATCTAGAAATGCTCTGATTACTAGTTCTAAAAGTACTCTAGTTTTACCGATGCGGATTGCTCCTGTTTCATCTTCTCGAAAGGGAGGTGCTTCGCGTTCTAAAACTATGCTCATGGGTTTATCTCCTATGGGAATTAATATCTAAAACAACAATTTAGTAAAAGTCATCGCCATCAAGGGCTGTTAGGGCTGTTAGTTCTAGATCGTTGGTGTAGTCGTCAACTGCAAGTAAGGCGGCGATTTTTAGCTGTTGGTTGATTTGGGCGCGGGTGGTTTTTGTTTGAGTTAGTAGTCTTTGTAAAAGTATTTCTGCTATTTGGAAGCAGTCTTCTTGAGAAAGTTTGGGAATGGTTTGGAGAATTTCTGTAATTGTAATCATGGGGTTCTCCTATTGTATCAAGACTTGAAAGCGTGGATCGTGGCGGATGTTGTCAAAATCTTAGTCGGTTTTTACTATTTATCCAGCGCTAATTTTGCGCTAAAATTTTCGTGATTGAGTCCAATAGATCTCTAACTTGAGGTAGTAAAGGAGCAATCTCTGACTCTTCAAAGTAAACAAAATCGCCATAATCAGCTTCCTGACGACGTTCAAATAAATCATTGTAAAGTCTTGCTTGATCTTTGGAGATAATGCCAGTCCTTACATAGTCCTTGTTGAAAATGCCACGAACTCCTGTATGTTTTGGTGATGATAGATTATCTTGCAATAGTAGGGCTGATACTGCGTAAAAACAACTGTAATATAAGCGATTAACGCAACTATTCCACCCTCCTGATTCCGAAAGCGTGAGAGCATCATGGTAAGCTTCTTCGGCTCGTTCTAAGCGATATTGAACTGTTTCGTAGGTGGGAGTTATCATATTGATTACAAGAGGATTGCTTCTTTTTCTATGGATTTAGAGAATGGTGTTTGTTGAAATCTCGGTGTGTTCCATTCTTGACGACTACGAACGATCGCACAAATTACTTCTCCTGTTTCCCATTCTATTTCATAGATTTGATGGCGTAGCCGATCGCGTCGGGATGGATTGACGATACCATCGACTAATATCAAGATATCCCAGTCTGAGTCTGGTCTTGCGTCATTACGGGCGCGGGAGCCGTAGAGAAATATTTGTGCGGTTGGCTCGATCGCACATACAAGTTGTTTGATACGTTGAAGTAATACTTCGCTTTCTATAGTTGTAATCATTGGATTAATGCTTCAAAGTGGCGATCGTGGCGGATACGGGAAGATATCTAAAACAACGATCAAGGCTTGCTGAATATCCTGCATAGATTTTTCGTCTAGTTGTCCTAGCTTGCGGACAAATCTCTCTTGAGATAACGATCGCACTTGAAAAGTATCAGCCGCCGAAGTTTTGCTCAGTCCATTGTCTGTTGTGGGTTCCAGTTTTACCATCCAAGTACGAATTGTGTATCTTTCTTTCCAGTCAGTAATTGGAATTATCACTTTTAGTGGCAGAATCCCTATGGCGTTATTACTGACAATAATGACTGGACGAGTCTTCCCGATTTCACTACCAACGGAGGGATTGAGTTGAACTAGCCAGATTTCACCTCTATTCATATTCGTAAAAGTCCTCGCCATCAAGGGCGGTTAGGGCTGTAAGTTCTGGATCATTGGTGTAGTCGTCAACGGCAAGTAAGGCGGCGATTTTTAGCTGTTGGTTGATTTGGGCGCGGGTGGGTTTTGTTTGAGTTAGTAGTCTTTGTAGCAGTATTTCTGCTATTTGGAAGCAGTCTTCTTGAGAGAGTTTCGGAATGGTTTGGAGGATTTCTGTAGTTGTAATCATGGGTTCTCCTATTGTATCAAGGCTTGAAAGTGGGAAAAATTGCTAAATCAAAAGGTTCTCAAAGGGTTTATTGTTCCAGCGATAGACAGTGAAGTCACGGCGATCAACTGTCAATATGCGTCCACTGTTTAACTGCTCGGCTAAAACGACCAAGGAGGCATCTGCCATATCCATTGGGAGATCTGCATATTTTTCCATGAGAACGATCATGCGATCGATGTGAGTTGGTTCAAGGTCAAATATTTGAAAGGCTCCTAAGACAAAGCTTTTTAGAAAGTTGGATTGGGCGGTGTGGCTGACTCTTGCGGCTAAAAAATAGGAGGTTTCGGTAATGACTGGGAATGTCGTAATCATTGGTTATTGGATTGTTTCAAAGGCTCTTTGGGCTGCTAAATGGGCAGAATCGCGGCGATTGAAAAGTGCGACAAAGGCTCCTGTATCAATGATGATCATGTTTTTTGAGAATGTAGGATTTGACTACGGATTTGTAGTTAGCTGACAGATCGGGTTCTCCTTCAATACATCCAACTAAGCCGAGTTCTGTAAATATTTGGAGGGGACTTTTTTGTGTGGGTGCTTTATTGACTTGTTGATGCTGTGGTTGTGAAATTTCTTGCAGGATTAGTTGTGCTAGTTTGTCTTGTCTCTCTTGGGACAGCTTGGTAGCGGCGGTAAAGGCTTGTTCGAGTAGGGTAGTCATGGTGTTTTTCTCCTATTGTATCAAGGCTTGAAAAGGTATTTGGAAATTATGTAGGAGGTTGAAATAGTTTGGATGGTAAAAAACGAATACCGCCCTCATCTTCTCGACGGATTAACACTCCTAGATTTTCCATCAATTTAAGTTTTGGTAATAGCGCAACATAGGTTAGGGCATCTAGTTTGGCTAAATCTTCATCTTCAATATCTTCGCTTATGCCTCCTACTTGGTGGGCGACATAGAGTAAATGACGAAATTGAGGAGAAAGCTCAAGGATATAATTTTTTTGGATGATTTGCCAAACATCGGTAAAAGCTTCTAAATTAATCTCGTCATATCCTTTGGATGCTGCTTTGCGTAATACTTTCTCACATATAGTATTTAGCTGTCGAGGAAATCCTTGGGCATAGTCAGTGATTAATGTCATCACTTCGTCAGTAAAAGGATAACAATCATCACGGGAAGAAATTCTGGCACTATTGAGATAGTTTATGGCTATGTGCCGTAGATCTTCTGGAGCCATGGGTGGAAGTTTAATATCTTCTGAAAAAATGCCTAGAGCTTTTAAGGTTGCTTCTTGAAGATCGGTAAAACCTCTACCTGTAATGATAAACGCACGATTTTTACTATTACGGAAAAGGTCGAGGCTTCCTTCTAGAATGGTTTGGACAACAATGGGGTCTTTTTTGTCAAAGTCATCAATCGCAAAAACTATGCGTTTGTAAATTTGTTCCGCTTTGTCTAATAAGCGCATTAGTAAAGGATATGGATCGGCGTTAGTATTTGGTGTAAGTGGATTAGAGGGAGTTTCATCTTTGACACTAAAGGATATTGACCACAATTGAACTTTGCCCTCAGTAGAAGTTTTAGTACGTTGGATCGAATAACCTAACAGACTATTGGCAATATCCTGAGCTTCAGAATCTTGCTCTTTTAAGCTATCGGCGATCGCCATTAATAAGGATCGATAAAAATCTACAGGTTTATCTGCTGGAATACTACTAAGATAAAGTACCAGCATCTTTTCCTCTTGAGCCGCTACTTCTTGTTGTAGTTGATAGATTAAATTGAGAATGAGAGCTGTTTTACCAATGCCCCAAGTGCCTCGCACTAGAATGTTATTACCTTCATAGAGTGTAGGAATAGCAATATCTAATTCTAGATCGCGTCCATAAAATATTTGAGCTAGAAGCTGTGGATCGTCGGGCGGGGTTGCATTAAATGGATTTTCTCGTAGATCCCATTTTTTGAAAGATTCTAGATAACCGTCAAGTCGAGATTTTTTAGGTGACATAATTAAGCTGCTTGTAGGATTTGGAGTAAGTAATTAACTTCTTGTAAGCGATCAGAGTCATCTTGAGCTTGGTAATAAGTTTCTGCTTCTTTTAAATGAGTTAAAGCCTGAGAAATCTTACCTGTCAGCATTTCTAAATGACCTAAAGCTAATGTTGCTGCTACAATTTTTTCAGGCTCTTGTAATCGCCTAAACAATCGTAATGAGTCCTTGAAATATAGCCTTGCTTGTTCTAGTCTACCTGTAAGGTGATATAGTCGCGCTAAATCAAATAAGGTTAAAGCTAGAATAGGAATATCATTTAACTTTTGGGCAATTTGCTCACAAACTTGAAGATTCTCAATTGCTTCGGTGTAGTTACCTAATTCAAATAATACTTTCCCTAGCTGGTAACTAAACCGCGCGAGACGATTATCATCATCAATATCTTTTAGGAGATTAACTGAATCTTTATAAATTAGAATAGTTCTTTTAAATAATTGTGATGAGTTAGGAGCTTTTTTTAAAATTCTTAGAAAGTATTCAAAATAATTCCATGATATATCATCATTCTTAAATGGTAAAGCTTGAAACAGATTGTCAATACATTCTTCAAATCTGCCCGTTTTAAGTAGGATTAAACCCTTGTGAATCCAGCTATAGTCGTCATCTGGCATAGTTGACAATGCTTCATTATAAGAACGCATTGACTCTACATACATTTTTAGTTCTTTTAGAGAATCTCCTCGCCTTTCCCATGCACTATAATGATCAGGATTAATTTGAATTGCTAAATCATAGAATTCAATTGCATTCTCAAATTTCTTCAAGGCAAATAGTCCGTTACCTATTTCTTTTAAGGTTTCATCATCATTAGGATTAATCTCTAATGCTCGCTTATAAGATGTAATAGCCTCCTCATACTTATCTAAATTACTAAGTGCAATACCTCTGTCTTTCCAATCCTTGTATTGGTCAGGTTTAATTTTCAAGGCTTGGTCATAAGCTAAGATAGCCTGTTCATATTGTTCTAAGCTATCTAAAGCGTTGCCTAATCCACTCCACGCCTCATAATCATTCGGTTTAATTTGTGTCGCTCGATTATAAGATGCAGCCTCTTCCTCATGTCTGCCACAAATACCTAGTACACTTCCTTTTGTTTTCCAAGACTCACTATCGTTGTGATTAATTTGTAAAGCTTTATCAAAGCAAGAAAATGCTTCTTCATATCTTTTTAAAAGAGCTAGTGCAATGCCTGTATATCTCCATGCTTTTTGACCATCAGGATTGACTTGTAGTGCTTGATTACAGGCAACTATTGCATCTTCATATTTTCCTAGATCAAGTAGCTCAAGACCTTTGTTGAGCAATACTTGATAGTCTTCTAACTGAACATCAGATAATTTCATTTTCTAAGTATATTCTAATTTTGATAAGACTATAGACTACAGAGTAATCTTGAGACATGGGTAAATTGCGAGAATATTTATCAGGATTATAACCCAAACTAAATTACTTCGCCTCCATCCAATTTTTACCCGTATGAATATCCACCTCCAACCTCACCGAAAGCTCCACCGCCGACTCCATGATCTCCTTGATTTTGGGCTGCAACTCCGCAACCTCATCAGGTGGAACCTCAAACACCAGTTCATCATGGACTTGCAACAACAACCGCGCCTGATAACCTCGCAAAAGCTCATCCACCCGCAACATCGCCACCTTAATAATATCGGCACTGGTTCCCTGTATCGGAGCATTGACCGCCGATCGCAACATCGCCGCCTTTTGATAACCACCAGTCTGACTCAACCCCCGAAAATAGCGCCGCCGCCCTAAAACCGTTCTCACATAGCCATCCCGTTCCGCTTCAAATTCCACATCCTGCATATAGGTAAAGATGCGTTCATAGCGCTGATTGAACTTCTGGATAAACTGCTTCGCCACCTTCACAGGAACACCAATATCACGGCTAAATTTCTGCGCTCCCATGCCATAAATCACACCATAGTTAATGATTTTCGCCAACCGCCGCTCATCACTGGTTACTTCTGTTTTCTCTAAAAGCAGTTGCGCTGTCACAGTATGCACATCCTCACCCGCATTAAAAGCTCGCATCAATTCTGGCTCCTGACTCAAATGCGCCAAAATCCGCAGTTCAATTTGCGAATAATCCGCAGCCAGCAAAATCCAATCTTCTTTGGGCAGAAATCCTGCTCTGATCCGCTTACTAAAGGCTGTACGAATGGGAATATTTTGTAAATTAGGATTGGAACTGCTCAAACGTCCAGTAGAAGCTACAGTCTGATTGAAATCAGTATGTACCCGCCCAGTTTTAGGTTGAATCAGCGATGGCAAAGCATCAACATAAGTAGATTTGAGTTTGGCAAGGGTGCGATTTTCGAGAATGGTATCAATGAGAGGATGTTCGCCTTCTAATTTATTCAGAACTGCGACATCGGTGGAATAAGCCCCTGATGCACTTTTACGCGATTTTTTAGTAAATTTATCACCGAGCGCCTCTTGTAAAATCTCACCCAACTGTTTTGGCGAATTGAGATTAAATTCTTTACCCGCTTGCTGATAGGCAGCGATCGCTAAAGCATCAAGATCTTTCTCTAACTCCAAGGAAAAAGCACTCAAAAATTCGCGATCAATCCTGATACCGCGCCATTCCATTTCCGCCAGAATCGGCTCTAAAGCCATTTCCACATTTTGGAACAAATCCCAAAGTTCGGGAACTGCTGTTAATTCTGCCTTTAAAATCGGCATAATCCGATAAGTAACATAGGTATCCATACCACAATACTGAGCCACGGAGGGAATGGCAACTTCAGCGATCGATTTGCGCTTACCCATGAGGGTCTTGTAACTAATCGTGCGGATTTGCAGAAATTCCCATGCTAAATCATCCAGCTTATGACTTGCCTCTGGATCGACCACATAACTAGCAATCATCGTGTCAAAAACCACACCCGCGAGTTCAATCCCTGATGCTCTAAACATCAAGCGATCGAACTTAGTATTCTGTAAGTATTTAGGATAACTCGCATCTTCAAGCATCGGTCTGAGAATTTCTCTCACTTCCTGCCATTGCAAATTCTGTCCAGAGTGATGACTTAAGGGAATATAAGCAACATCACTAACCGATTCTCCCCAACAGCAGCCAATCCCCACTAGTTCTGCCTCAAAAGGATTGAGCGCCGATGTTTCCGTATCCCATGCCACAGGCTGTTTGCTACTGAGGATTTCACATAACTTCTCTAGTTTCGGAATTGTATCAATAATCTGCACATCCAATTTCAACGAAGCCGTCACCGCCAGATCCTGCTCCGCCTCCTGTTTCGCAAAATCAAACCACAACTCCTCATCTTCGCTTCCCTTCTCCTGCCATATTTCTGCAAGCGTCTTGCTCACCTCGCTCTCTGGGAGAGGGGCTGGGGGTGAGGGCTTCTTACTTTTAACCGCAAGCTTCTCATAATTCCCCGATAACTTCGCTTGAAGCTGATCGACCTTATCCACAAAGGCTTTAAGCTCAAGCTGCTCCAATAACGGAATTAATTCGGAAGTATCAAAACCCGTTAACTTACAATCAGCGATCGCCACAGGCAAAGGCACATCAGTCTTAATTGTCGCCATAAACTGTGAATGCTTCGCCGCCTCAATTCCCTGCTCTAACTTGATTTTCACCGCCCCCTTCATTGTCGGAATCGCGGCAAGAATATTCTCTAAGTTCCCATATTCCTCAATCAATTTAATCGCCGTCTTCTCCCCAATCCCCCGCACTCCTTGAATATTATCGGAAGCATCCCCACAGAGCGCTTTATAATCCACAACCTGCGTAGGTAATACTCCCAATCTTTCCTTGACCTGATCGGCGTGATATTCGACAATCTTATCCTTTTGTCCCAAATTCAGCACCGAAATCCGCTTTTCCACATCAATCAACTGAAACAAATCGCGATCGCCACTTAAAATCTTGACCGTATATCCTTCTGCACTCGCCGCCTGTGATAACGTTCCCAACACATCATCCGCCTCAAAACCCACTTGGGTAATCGCTGGCAGATTCATCGCCGCTAAAACTCTCTGAAGGTTCTGAATATCAGGAATAAAACTTTCGGGGGTTTCCGCCCGATTTGCCTTGTAAGTTTCATCGATTTCATGGCGAAATGTCGGTTGCGCGAGGTCAAAGGCGATCGCTACGGCAGTAGGTTTTTCGCGATCGAGCATCTCAATTAATGCTTTCAAAAAGCCAAAACAAATACTAGTGGGAATTCCTGTTGAGGTTCGTAAGCCACCTTCGGGTTGTTTACCAAAGGCATAAAAGGCGCGAAACGCAAGGGAATGTCCGTCAACGAGTAAAAAGGTGGGGTGATTTGTTTCGGTGGGCATGGGGAGATTGCAGCATGAGCAAGAATTATCTATATTTTAAGCGCGATCGTGTTGGTGTGTTCGTAGGCGCTAAAATAAGTAGGCTTAATTAATTTTTAGATAGTGGAACAGGCTTCTAGCCTGTTGACGGGCAAGATGCCCGTTCCACAAACATTTTGTATTTATTACAACCAGCTACTTATAATACTTACAAGTATGGGCGGATTTTATTTATAACCTTTCGCTATATGGTCATATTATCGCCCCCCCTACAGCAGATGATAATGAAGAGATTCCCATGACCACGCTATTACGCATTTCTCAAATAGAAACTCTTGAAGGACAAAGTACGATCCTCCATGATATTGATTGGCAACAATTTGAATCGATTCTTGATGATCTAGGGGAAAAGCGCAGGACAAGAATTGCTTACTTAGATGGTGTATTAGAGATTGTTATGCCCTTACCTCAACATGAAAAAATCAAAGTCCTGATTGCTGACTTTGTAAAAGCATTGCTAGATGAATTAGCGATCGACTTTGAAGGCTACGGCTCTACTACATTTAAAGCTAAAGCTAAGAAAGCAGGGCTAGAGCCTGATGAATGCTTTTACATTCAAAACAATGTCGCCATGAGGGGTATCCGCAAACTGAATATGGCGATCGATCCACCGCCCGATTTGGCGATCGAAGTAGATGTGACCTCTAAAACTAAGTTTGATGTGTATCGTGTTCTTGGCGTACCTGAACTATGGCTGTACGAGAAGGTTCTAAAAATTTACGTCTTGCAAAATGATGAATATGTCGAATCAGAATTTAGTCCCACTTTTGGCAATATTTCTGTGCGCGAGATCATTCCTCAGTTTTTAGAACTTAGTCTCACTGAAGGACGTAGTGCGGCTATGCGTGCTTTTCGGGCTTGGATGCAAACAAATCTGTGAGCAAAGAAAAAGGTAAAAGGTAAAAGGTAAAAAATATGGATCGGCGTTACCATTTTCGCATTCTCTCAAAAGCGATCGCTCAGTTCGGGAATATCTGAAGTGGAGATCGCATCATCAGAGATATTAAGGATTTCTTCAAAGGCTTCTGAGAGATACGCATCATATTTTCTCCTTTCTTTGGGGGTAGCTTACTGAAATAGAAGTAGCATTATCAGAACGAGAAACCGTTCAACCAGAAAAAGAACTAGCTCCTGAAATCATTGCCCAATTTCAGCAACAAAAAAACAAGGATGCAAAGCACCCCTGTCTCACAGATAAAGGGTGCTTTGCACCCCTATCAAAATAATGTTGATTAACGCAAGCTAATAACTTTAGGCTTATCGCTGGTCAAGTGAATGGTGTCAACGAAACGAGCAGTCTTCGATTGAGTCGAGATGACCAAAGACTGAGTACGGCAACCGCCACTAAAGAAACGCACGCCATCCATCAAAGTTCCTGGAGTGATGCCACAACCAGCAAACAAGACATCCTTACCACAAGCCAATTCGTTTGCATCATAGACTTTATCGCCATCGGTGATGCCCATTTCCTTAAGACGGAGCAAGTTACCTTCGCGAGTCCACTTTTCGCTTTCAGGAGTATTAACTTCGGCTGGGTCATAAACTAGACGACCTTGGAAATGTCCACCCAAGCAACGCATCGCCGCCGCCGAGATGACACCTTCAGGAGCAGCACCAATACCCATCAAAGCATGGATGTTTGTACCTGAAAAACCACAGCAAATAGCAGCCGATACATCACCATCACTGATCAAACGAACACGAGCGCCAGCAGCACGGATTTCTGAGATCAAGCCTTTGTGACGAGGACGATCCATAACCACAACAACCAATTCTTCGATCGCCCGATCTAAACATTCCGAAAGAATTTTCAGGTTTTCGGTAGGAGTTTTGCGGATGTCAACATGTCCCTTAGCCGCAGGAGGCGCAGCCAATTTGTCCATATAAAAGTCAGGTGCTTGGAACAAACCACCACGCTCAGAGATAGCAAGAACTGCCATTGAGCCGTTTTGACCATAAGCAACGAGGTTTGTACCTTCGCAAGGGTCAACAGCAATGTCAATTTCTTGTAATTCTTCAATTGTGCAGAACTCAGCAGCATTTTCTTGAGTACAGATACCAACTTCTTCGCCGATATAGAGCATGGGCGCTTCATCACGTTCGCCTTCACCGATCACGATCCGTCCACGCATATGAATTTTGTTCATGCGTTCACGCATCGCTTCAACAGCCGCTTCATCGGCTTCGTCTTTTTTGCCCAAGCCCATGAACTTAGAAGATGCGATCGCCGCTTGTTCAACGACCTCAATAATCTCAAGACTGATTGTACTATCCATGCGTAGAAATACCTATATTTATCTAAATTTTGTAGCTTTGTAGCTTTGTAACTTTGTAACTATTAAAGTGTTGTCGTGTTCTAGAAATTTTCTGGAATCGAAAAACAAAATTAAAATTAGTTGTGCCTTACTACACAACCTCACAATTAAGTTTACAGGTCAGACTGTCTCGAAATTGATAAGAAGACCAAATGAGTTATATTAAGTTTTCATAAGTCTTTTTAAGATTTGAGAATAAATCCCAAAGCTAAAGCAAAATCCATGTGCTTTACCAATTTTGGTTAAGAAACGCTTAACACTGGTACGATCTAGCTAGGGAAGTTTTCTATCTTGCCTAACCCAAAGTATTGCGTATAACCGCTATGTTGCCAGATTACTCTGACCATTCTGTTTTTATGGATCTAGACACTAATAATGATATTGAGACCGACAAAGCACAGGAAGCTTGTGGGGTTTTTGGAGTATTAGCAGCAGAGGGGGATGTCGCCAAGCTCGTATATTTTGGACTATATGCGTTACAGCATCGTGGTCAGGAGTCGGCGGGTATTACTGTATATGATGCTCAGGGTAACACCCATACCCATAAAGCGATGGGGCTGGTATCGCAAATTTTTAATGAAACCATTTTGTCAGAGTTAAAAGGATCTTTGGCGATCGGGCATAATCGTTATTCGACAACGGGTTCGAGTAAGATTTGCAACGCACAGCCGATTGTGGTCAGCACCCGACTGGGCGATTTTTCGCTAGCGCATAATGGCAACTTGGTAAATGCAACGGAATTGCGCGGCGAACTGTCGGCGCAGGGTCATGCCCTCGAATCAACCACCGACTCAGAGGGGATTGCGTTTGCGGTCGGTGAGGCGGTTGAAGAGGGTAAGGATTGGCAAGAGGCGATCATTGCGGCGCTGCATCGATGTGAAGGCGCTTTTAGTTTGGTAATGGCGATACCCAATGCGATCGCAGGGGCGAGAGATGCCTATGGTGTACGTCCGTTGGTGATTGGCAAAACAGTCGATGGCTCCTATGTTTTGTCGTCAGAAACCTGTGGGCTGGACATCATTGGCGCTGAATATGTACGCGAAGTTTTACCAGGGGAATTGGTGATCATCACCCTCGAAAATGGGATTGAGTCTTGGCAATGGACAGAATCTAAGCCAAAGCTCTGTGTATTTGAGATGATTTATTTTGCGCGACCTGATAGTGTCATGCATGGCGAAAGTCTTTATACCTACAGAATGCGGATTGGCGCTTTATTAGCTAAAGAATCTTTTGTGGATGCGGATATTGTGATTGGTATACCAGATTCAGGAATTCCTGCGGCGATCGGTTTTTCGCGAGCATCGGGTATTCCCTACGCTGAAGGGTTGATCAAAAATCGCTATGTGGGACGTACTTTTATTCAACCAACCCAAGCCATGCGCGAATCGGGAATTAAGATGAAACTTAATCCCCTTAAGGATGTACTCCAAGGTAAACGAGTAATTGTGATCGATGATTCGATCGTAAGGGGAACTACGAGTCGTAAAATAGTAAGAGCCTTGCGTGAGGCTGGCGCAACGGAAGTACATATGCGTATTTCTTCACCGCCTGTGACTCACCCTTGTTTTTATGGTATCGATACCGATTCGCAGGATCATTTGATTGCGGCGAAAAAGGCTGTATCGGCGATCGCGGAACAGATTGAGGTTGATACTCTTGCGTATCTCAGTCATGACGGAATGCTAGAGGCGACACAAATAGATACCACCCAATTTTGTACGGCCTGCTTTACAGGAAAATATCCGATTGCAGTTCCTGATAAACTCAAGCGCACCAAACTTATGCTAGAAGAAACACCTTCTGCATGACACAGCACCGTGCTATTTCTGCATGGCAATTCTCCATGACAATTCTCCATGACACCTCACCATGACAAAGATTCTGTTTCATCTCGCATTTCCAGTCAAAGACATTCCTAGTACTAAAGCTTTTTATATCGATGGTTTGGGTTGCCTAGCAGGGCGTGCATCAAATGAATCGATGATCATGAGTTTGTATGGTCATCAATTGGTGGCTCATGTTGTCCATGAATCTCTAGAGGAACAACGTGGGATTTATCCGCGCCATTTTGGACTAGTTTTCTATTCTGAAAATAATTGGATGGCGCTGTTGGAAAAGGTGCATGATAAGCATCTTAAGTTTTATCAAAAGCCCAAGGTTCGCTTTGTGGATACGCCTTTAGAGCATCGTACTTTTTTCTTAGCTGATCCTTCGGGTAATGTTTTAGAGTTTAAGCATTACAAGTTTGAGAATGCTATTTTTGGTGAGACTAATTATCATGAAGTCGGTGATCCTGACTTTGCCCAACAGGTTCCTGTCGCAACATACTGATTATCAAAAAAGGAGATCCCGCTAGCGGATCTCCTTTCAGTTTTTTACGAATATTTGCAATTGTAAGAGCGACTGGCTAAACAAAAAGCGGAGGCGATCGCCCTGCAAAAACGGCAAAAAAAATCGGGAATTTCAAAACCAGATAAAAATATGAGCTTCAAGGTGTCAGTTGAAGGGTTAGAAAAAATTCATGGGTTGCGAATCAAAAAACAATGGAAGCGACAAGATCCGCGCTGGTGTGAAGCTGCTAATGTGTCTCTCAATGGACTCAAGCGCTTTCTAGGAAGAGTCGCCATTGCCGAAGATGCATTTAAAGCGATCTGCCTTGCGGTTGGGCTGGAAGATTGGCAAGAAATTGCGGAAATTGGTGAATCTAGTCAGAGAAAGAGTTCGCCCAAAAGCAATAAATCAACCAATCAGCAATTACCGATCGCCAAGCAACTAGATCGCACTCTTTTAACTTTGCTTCCCAAACAAAAGCTGCCACATCAAACTAACGAATTTTTGGGACGGAAAAACGATCTCGCAAAGTTGCTACGCATGATCTCACTGGACTATCGATCGCCAATTATCACGGTTAGCGGTGTCGGTGGTGTTGGCAAAACCGCGCTGGTGCTGCAAGCCGCCTATTTGTGTTTGGAATATCGATATTTACAGGAAACTCAAGGAGATTTAAGTTTACTGAGTACGCCAAATCTAGAAGTGCTACCGCCACATTTTGAGGCAATTATTTTTGTTTCGGCAAAAGAGAATAACTTATTGCCAACGGGAATTACAGTTAAGCTGAAGCGCCAAGTTAGTTTACTAGATATTTTTCAGGCGATCGCCTTTACCCTTGATGCACCATCGATCACCCAAGCGATCGACCCTGATGATCAGTTGCAGAGAGTTAGAGCCGCTTTGAGCGCTCAATCGACATTGTTGATTGTGGACAATCTGGAAACTATCGAAGATAAAAACGAAATTATTAGCTTTCTGAATGAATTACCGAACACCACTAAAGCTATTGTCACCAGTCGCGAACAAAAAGTAATCTATGCCGCTTTGCCTTTAACAGCATTAGCAGAAAGTGATAGTTTGCAGTTAATTCGTCAACAAGCCGATGAAAAGGGTGTGAACCTGAGTGAAGATGAGGTATTGCAGCTATATCAAAGGTTTGGGGGCGTACCTGTGGCGCTGATTTATGCGATCGGGCAGTTAGCAAATGGATTCCAGTTATCAATGTTGCTGGATCGGGCGATGCCGCTATTCTCGGATATTGGTAAGTTCTGTTTTGAAGCATCTTTACAATCCTTTGCGAAGGAGCCAGCCTATCAATTATTGCTAGCGATCGCCATGTTTCATCAAAGCCCCAGACGTGAAGCCTTGATCGCCGTAGCGGGTTTAGAAACCAATGAAGTAATTGCCAATGAAATCTTGACGAAATTGCAAAGACTATCTTTAATTTTTCAGGAAGGAGAGCGCTATGGAATGCTTGCCCTGACCCGTGAATATGTTTTGCAAGAGTTGCAACGACAGGAAGAGAAAGAAACCCAAATGCGCGATCGCTGGGTTAACTGGCATTTGGAATTCTCGAAAAAATATGGTGGTAAAGATTGGGGTGATTGGTATTCCCAATATGACTATCTGGAAGCAGAATGGGAAAATCTCGCTTCAGTTCTCGATTGGTGTGCAATTCGCGATCGCTACGCTGATGGTCGTGATATTGGGATCAGCCTCGCCTATTATCTCTATCTATACGGTCACTGGGATCGCGGCATGACAATTTTGGGATGGGTGGTCGCATCGGGCGAACGGCGTGAGGACTGGCGAACGGTTGTAGTGTTGAGAGCGATGAGTGGCTGGATTGCTTTAATGATGGGACAAATTGACTATGCAGAAGGGCATCTGCTCTATGGTTGGCAACTCAGTCATGATTATGGAACAGTATTTACGCGCTGTGAAATTGCGGATAATCTGGCGATTCTGAACATTCGTAAAAGAAATTATGCCGAAGCAAGACAATGGAATGAAATAGGCGATCGGCTCATACCAGAATTAGCCGATCCAGACCGCACTCGCTTTGAAATTTATAGTTTAGTCACCAAAGCCGATCTTTGCTATCAAGAACAAAATTATTCTCAATCCAAGGAACTCTATGAAAGTGCCTTGGAACTTGCTCTCAAAATTGAATGGCAGCGCTACACGAATTACACACGCGGTTGGTTAGCGGATATTGCGATTATCGAAGGTGATTTCGCAGGAGCCGAAAATCTGCTAATGACAGGCTTTATTGCCGCCGATCGCAACCACGATCGCCAAAGAATTGCCTTTTTTGAGCGCTGTTATGCTCGTTTAGAACTTGCTAAGGGCAATATTGAGAAATCTAGGGAATGGGGAGTTAAGGCAAAGGAAGGATATCAACGATTGGGAATGCAAGTAGAATTTGCTCAAATGGAGGAGTTTCTGATGGCTTTATAATTAGATCGCACCAAGACTCACGGGATAAAAATTCGTCGTGTTCCTAGATAATTATCCAGATATAGAACTATTTCTAGGAGGCGATTTAGACAAAGATCTCGATAATTATTATCGGTTAAAACTCGCTTAGCATCTCCAATTGTGACAACAGGTAGAGAAGTAGGAGTATTTTCTTCTTGCAGTACTTGCTCTAGTGAATCTTTCCCTTTCATTCTCCGATTGGCGGTTAGCAAGATCATTTGGTTTGTTTGAGCAAAACGCCAAACTACGCGATCGCTGCTATTTACTGGTAATCCCACCTCTTCTAAGAATACAAAGCGAATGGGCAGTACATCCAACCAGCCTTGATTGGTGAGTCTTCCTGACAAAAGTAATGCATGACCTTCAAGATTATGATCGACCAAAAAAATCATACTAAAATCTCTGGTCTGGCTTGAAGTTTTGCTTTCTGTGTTTGAAGTTTTTCCCAAATTGCTTCTCGACCTTTTGGTGGTGGCATCTTGGCGATTTTGGCGATTAAATTATGATTTTGTTCGTCATAATGTTTTTTCAGGTCTTCTGCTTCTTTGAGAACGATTTGATGTTCTTTTTCGACTTCATCTCGATGAGAGTGAATATACTCAAATGCAGCGTTGGCTTGTGCTTCCGTGAGGTTGAAAAGCTCTCGAACGAATTTAGGAGGATACTCGATATAATCCATCACATCATAGAGTGTAATTCTTGTGCCTGTAATTGTTATTCCTCTTTCCGTGCGGGTGATTGATTCCTGATTGTTAGAGGTTATATTTGTCTCCAGTGTTTCTTTTACTTCTGCTGGTGATATATTTTTAGTTCCTTCCTGTCTTTGCTTGCGAGTTTCTAATAGCTCTTGTTGAAATTGTACCTTGACCGTTTTTCCTGCATCTGGATCTGGCAAAAGATCCTCTAATGATTCGATAACGGTTTCGCGGATCACAGATTTTAGTTCTTCAATAGTAAGATCTTTAACTTGCATAACTAATTTACTGTTCGACATGGTGGTTACTCAAGTATGCCATAAAAAATTGCTCTATGATTTTAAAACAAGAGATATATCTAAACCTTTCGGGCTAATTCGGGCATTGATTCTTTTAGATGCGTTATTAATCAGGTCAATTGCTTGCTGTTCGTTAATGGGTGCTTTGGTGGTAAGTTGTTTGGCTGCACCATTTTCTATCAACATATCGGCGATCGCTGAGCTATTTAAGGGTATTCAGTTGTTTTTAATGGAATAGGCGATCACCAAAAATCTACAGTTACTCTTATTACTCTAAAAAGCTACTATGACCCTTTGACAATTTGATATTGCCTACCCCATTATTATCTACCTTCTGATAAGTACTACACCTAGACGATCACCTGATGACTCGAAAGTTGGGAAACCACCGACAAAGCCATTTTTAGTAGCATAAGTATTAACTGCCCGAAACCTGTGATCAATGCTATGTCTAAAGTCTTGTAAACCTAGCTCACTAAGTGAAACATCGCGCCGAGTTGCACAATTCTGGTTAAGTAAAACTACACCTGAACGATTATTTGATTGGTGAAAAGTTGGGAATCCAGCAACCCAATTGTTTCGTACAGCTAAGGAATTAACCAGACGAAATTTCATTACAAAATCATTATAAAAAGCGCTACTAAATCTACCTTGAACATCTACCCATCTCGCGCAGTTTGAATTTAATAGAACAGCACCATGAACGTAAGGACTGGGACTGAGATTCACTTCTTGATTGTAACCACCAATATTTAATGTACCACCAAGTTGTGTTTGTGGTAGAGAACTGACTCCTGAAGGAGCTACACCTCCAGTAAAAAATGTTGGAAATGCAGCAACATAGCCATTTGTGGAAGCGTATGTATGTACTTTACGAAATTTTTCGGCAGGGTTGTTGATAACTCCTCCATCAAGAACAATATCTTGCCATACTTGAGCACAAGTTGGAGAAGAATTGAGAAAGAGTAAAGGCAATGTACAAGCAATATAACTTAAAAGTTTCATATTAAAAATCTCAACGTGTATTCCTTAAAATATACTCATATGAAGATCGTGATGGCACAAATTGGAAGCGCTGAACTTCAGGATTAGGCTTATTATCTTTTGATACTCCCTTCCCAGCATAAAATTAGACATCAATAAAAACACAAAAGAAAGGTCATAACACAAGATGGACAGATTAGAAAAACTAAGAGAGAAACCAT
>JBILGV010000019.1:0-51088 GCA_044350865.1 Pseudanabaena sp.
ATTCTGGCAAATACTACTATTTTAGTACTCCTAAATCATCTGTGCTTCGATTTCTCATGTCCCATATTTTCTCCCCCGTAATGGCACGTTCATCCATTTTTTGCTTCAAATTTCTCCAAAGTCCAATTTTAAAGCAGAGCAAGTTATTACAGTTTCTCTGTTTCGCTCTATTGCTCGTCGAATATCATCTTCTATTTCCATGAGCCATTGATAACGATCTTCGTCTTGTAGAGGATTTTGTGAAACCATCTTAATTATATTCGGTAATGGATGACGGCGATCACCCTCTAAAAAGTCACACTCTAAATGTTCCGATAGCTGCCGACCTACAACAGTCTTGCCAGATCCACTTACTCCAATAATTATCCACACTAAAGGGGAGTCATTCATTATATCTCTTCCTAATCAACTAAAAATATGCTTAAATAGAACTTAATGATTAAATGCAATAGGAATAATTCCAGACAATTAGCAACAGAAACTACACTAAAAATGTATTATCTAAATCTTGATGCAAGATATTAAAAACATTTAATTAAACGATACAAAAAATTTGTCAAAAAAGGGGCGCATTGCACCCCTTTCTTTTATTGTGCAGTTGTTGTTAAGACTGCTACTGATTTTGCATTTGGTGCTTTAGCTTGGAGAAACTGGGTTTCTTTTACTGCTTGATTGGAGAGGGAGAAGAGAGGATTAGACGCAATACCCGCGATCGCTGTAAAGATCAACGTAAACACGATCGCCGCTTGGAGAGGCTTCATCCCAGTCTGAGTCCATGTAATTGCTGGATAGTTCTTCACCGAAGCCGACATCTCTTGAGGCTCCCTCACTACCATCATCTTGACGACGCGGATGTAGTAATAGAGAGAAACTACACTCATGACTAGAGCTAACAAAACTAAACCGTAGGCGTGAGCTTGCCAACCTGCCCAGAAAATGTAGAGCTTACCAAAGAAACCAGCGAGGGGCGGGATACCACCTAATGATAGTAAGCAGACGCTTAGAGCCAAAGTTAGGAGAGGATCTTTTTGGTAGAGACCACTGTATTCGCTGATTTGATCGGTTCCTGTGCGTGATGCAAATAGGATCACACAGGCAAAAGCGCCCATATTCATGAATAGGTATAGCAACAGGTAAAACACCATGCTGGAATAACCTGCTTCAGAATCGATCACCATGCCGAGCATTACGAATCCTGCTTGACCGATGGACGAATAGGCAAGCATCCGCTTGATGCTAGTTTGAGCGATCGCTACGACATTGCCCAAGACAATGCTCAACACGGTCAAGACCACGAATACATAATGCCATTGCTGCGAAGCGAGGGGAAAAGCCGTGATTAAAAATCTCAGCGCTAGTCCGAAACCTGCCACTTTCGAGCCAATCGACAAAAAGGCAACTACAGGTGTGGGTGAACCTTCGTAAACGTCTGGAGTCCATTGGTGGAAAGGTACTGCTGAGAGCTTAAAGGAAATCCCCGCAATCACGAATACCATCGAGATAATTAGGGCTGTGTTGCTAACGGTGATTTTCGAGGCGATCGCTGATAAAGATGTTTCGCCGCCAGAGAGTCCGTAGAGCAGAGACATTCCATAAAGGAAAATTGCCGAACTTGCTGCGCCGACTAATAAATATTTGAGGGCGGCTTCGTTAGAGCGTGGGTCGCGCTTGGTATAGCCTGACAGTAAATATGAGGAAATACTGAGAGTTTCTAGGGCGACAAAGACCATTACCATTTCGTCAGCGCCAGTGAGGAACATCGCACCAAGATTGGCACTTAGTAAGATCACCAAATATTCGCCAACGACTACACCCGACTGCTCCAGATAACGGATAGAGACGAGGATCGTGAACAGGGTCGAGAGGACGATAATGCCGCGAAAAATAATACTGAGTTTGTCGCTGTTAAAACTACCCAAAAAAGCGATCGGGTTTTCTAGGCTCGTCCATTGCCACACAAGGGCGGCGGTGGTAGCGACTAAACCAGCGATCGCAATATATGGCAGAACATTTGCGGACTTGCGCCCCGATGCAATCAGATCGACGATCAGTACAAGCACCAATGTCCCAATGACAATTAGTTCTGGCAAAATCGCACCACTGTTTAGCAGAGCATTGAGACTTGCTGTATCCATACTTAATTCATGTGTTGTTGCTATGGCAATTGTATAGCAAAAGTAGATTGAGACTCTATAATTGTTGATGCTCGGTTATTGCAAAGCTTTTAAGGCTTGTTTGACTAGATCATATTCTTCTTCGATATTTTGTAAAACAATTCCAATTTGCTCAATATCATCGATCGCCTGTTCATTACTCTCAATACAGATCTTGCACATAAACTGTAGAGAGCGGCATAATTTCAGAAGTTGCGTCGCGCCAAACAACCCACTGCCACCCTTGAGTGAATGATTATTTGCTTCTAGAGTTACGATGTCTTGATTGGTAAAGGCATGTCTCATAATAGCAATTTCTCTTTCCGCTTGGTTGAAATAATTATTAATTACTTCTGATAAATTTTCTTTCCCCACTGAGTTTTCGATGGACTTGAATATTCCCAAATTAATGGAAGAGCTGTCTAGTTTTGGAGGATTTTTTTTTGTGCATGTTTGAGGAGGTATTTTAATGTTTAGTTGGGGTGATATTTGTAAAACGTCTTTGGCAAATGTTTGGGCAACTCTGATGAGAGCAGTGCTTAAATCCTCTGGGGCTAATGGCTTGGTGAGATATTCATCCATGCCGACAGCCAAGGCGGATTTGTGAGATTCTGCGAATGAATTGGCTGATAGTCCAATAATCCAAGGCTGACGATTTGGTAATTGGCGAATATGCGTAGTTGCTGTTAACCCATCCATAATCGGCATCTGGAGATCCATAAAAATAATTTCATAGTTTTTCTGGGTCACAGCCTCAACCGCTTTTTGTCCATTACTGACGACTTCCACCTGATAGCCCAGTCTTTTTAACATCTTTAGCAGAAGTTGTTGGTTGATGAGATTATCTTCCACTATCAAAACTGACAATGGAATCTCTTTAGTTGTAACTTGTTCTGGAGTAGATGGATTTGATGCACTATTATTGGCTGAATTAGGACTATCAGGAATTGATTTAGCCTGTTTGGGATAAAAAATGTTGATTAACGTTTGATAGAGTTTTGACGAGGTAATTGGTTTGTTGATATATGCTGCAAACTTGGCAGAATTCATTTTTGTGCTTTCAAAAGCCTTTTCAAGAGATTTCTCAAAAGCGCTCTCGTTGACATTTACTTTTACAAATGTCAACAGCACTAATTTAAGATCAGGAAAAATTTGGTGGATATCATTAGCCAGTTCTAATGCATCTATATCTACGAGATTTTCATCGATTAGAACGGCATCAAAGTTGGCTGATTCAAATAACAACATCGCATCTGAGGCGGATTTTGAGATTTGAGTGGAGATTTGCCATGCTTGGGTGTACATAGCGATCGCTTGTCCGATGTTTGCGTTATTGCAGACAAGTAAGATGCGTTTTCCCCCTAGGTTTACTTCTCTCTCACACAATTCTGATAGATTCTCAAGGATATCCTCAGCAACACTCTCATCATCCTGAGCCGCATCTTTACTTGGCTTGGTGATCGCGTTAGCCATGATCGAGAAACTAAAAGTTGAACCTTCACCAATAGTGCTGTTTACCGAGATAGTGCCTCCCATAAGTTCACAAAGTTGTTTACAAATTACTAGCCCTAAGCCAGTGCCGCCATATTGTCGAGCGATCGAGTTATTGGCTTGGCTAAAAGATTTAAAGAGTTTGCCAAGATCTTCGATTGCAATCCCAATACCTGTGTCACGGACTGAAAATGACAATTCATAATTATTAGGTTGAGGAATATTTAATTTAGCATGAACTGTAACGACAATCTCGCCTGTTTCCGTAAATTTAATCGCATTACTCACCAAATTAATTAAAATTTGGCGTAACCGCATATGGTCGCCCATAATCTCGCTGGGGACATCAGAGCTAATTAATACCGATAGTTCTAGGGATTTTTCAGTTATGCGTGCTGTCACCAGTTCCAGAACTTCGTCTACACATTGCTGGAGATTAAAAGGACTATGTTCTAATGCAAAATGTCCTGATTCGATTCGGGAAAAATCAAGCACATTATTAACTACAGATAACAGGATTTCTCCACCTTGACGGATTGTGGCGAGATATTGCTGTTGTTCTGTCGATAAAGGGGTACTTCCAAAAATCTCGGTCATGCCAATTACAGCATTAACTGGAGTACGAAGTTCATGACTCATCACGGCAAGAAATTCACTTTTAGCTTGAATGGTTGCTTCAGAAAGTCTGGTAGACTCTATTTTTGCTTCGATTTTCTTGCGATCACTAATATCTTGTAGAGTTCCATAAAGCCGAATTATTTCTCCATTAGGGCAAACTTCCGCGTGACCGATCGCTTCAAGGTATCGATAGGAATTATCAGGTTGTGGTATTCGCAATTCTCGACAATAAGATTCTCCGTAATTTCTAGCGCGATCGATTGCCAAGTCCAAACTTTCGCGATCTTCTTGCACAAAAACAGGAGCAACTTCTTCATAGGAAAACCCACCTAAAGCAGGATCGCGACCAAGAATATTGAAAAATTCGTCTGATCCTATAATCTCATCAGATAAAAGATCCCACTGCCAATTGCCCAGCTTCGCTATACGTTGCGCTTCAATTAGTCTTGCTTCACTCTTTTTTAAATTTTGTTCAATTAGCTTGTGATCGGTAATATCTTGAACCGTGCCATAAAGCCTAGAAACCTGACCATTGTTGTCATATTCTGCGTGACCGATTGCGGTTACATATCTGTAAGATTGATCGGAATGTTTAATTTGCAATTCTAGATGATAGGAATCACCGTTGCTAACTGCTTGTTGAACAGCTAGATTGAGTTTTTTGCGATCTTCCTCAACAAAATTGAGTAAATGTTCTTCATAGTTAGGCGCACCTAAACGCGGATCGACCCCAAAAATTTTGAATAATTCGGGCGACCACATAATGTCATCATCAGCGACATTCCATTGCCAATTTCCTAATTTCGCAATTTGCTGCGCTTCCAACAGCATCGCTTCATTTTTGCGTAAATTTTGTTCAATCGCTTTCAAGTCAGTAATATCTCGACCTTCTAGAATCAGTAAAATCACTTTTCCAGATTCATCTTTGAGCGGACGGAGTGAAAAATCGATTGTAACAATTTTTCCACTTGCAACTGGAATATCAATTTCATAACGAATAAACTTACCTTCAGCAGATTCTTTGACTGATTGCTGGACAAGCTTTTTAAGGGCTTCAGAATGTGATAACCCTTGAGTTCCCCAAGCAGGTTTACCAATTACTTCATCGCGAGTAATTCCACCAAAATCTAGTGCAGCTTGATTCACTTCCAGTAAAATGCCATCGAGGGATAGGAGACAGACAAATTGGAAAGTGTTATTAAAAATTGCTTTAAACTTTAGTTCGCTTTCTTTGCTCTGCTGAAAATCTCTAATGTTCCGATTTTCCTGATGCAAAATGATCTCTATTTGCATAGCAACTTGTTGTAACAGCAATACATCATCCTGATCCCATGAACTCTTAGAAGGTTCACTGTTAGTTGCTGAACAGTTATGAACCGTTAAAAATCCCCATAAACAATCTTCTTGATTACTTTCGCGTAAAATAACTGGCACAAGTAAATATGCCTTGCCAGCAAATATTTCAGATAGTTTAAGTTCACATTGTGTTAATTCTGCTGCATAGAGATCGAAAATTTCTTGCTTAGTGCTTTGTATCCAACCATGTTCATTTTTCAGAATATTTTCGATATCACTCTGGGAACAAATATCACAATTTTGGGCGATCGCCTCAGCTACAATTCGACCACTCATCCTCTCAGCAATTTTAGGCTTTTCTAAGCCGTCTAGTTTTTTAACTAATTGTTGGTCTAATGCAAAGATCGAGACATGAAACACATTCAGGCAATTGAGCAACTTATCGACAAATGTTTGTAATATTTCAGCAACATCATCAGACTGACTCACACATTGTAAAATTTCTGAAAAAAGTCGCATCCGCGATCGCAACTTTTCAACTTTCCCGCCCTGATGACTATCCACAATCACAATTTCTCCAATGCTTTTTTCCATTCCAATATTTAGATCCTAAGGACTAATTAAATAATTAAATTTTATTAACAAGATTTTCTCGCGATAATTTCTTGCAAAACAAGTATTTATCCCCCTTATCAATAATTGTAACCTTAATCCCAATTCATAAATTGTTGCATTTGGGTGATTTGCTACACTTACAGAGATATAAACATCTGAGTGGATAAACAATCATGCAAGATTTTAATTGGCAAAAGCTTCAAAATGGTTCTGATATTCGTGGCGTAGCGATCGCAGGAGTCCCCAACGAAGCGGTAAACCTAACTCCTGAAATTGCCAAGATCCTCGGACAAGCCTTTGCTACTTGGCTAGCTGAGAAACTAGATAAAGCCACAACTGACTTGCTCATCTCGGTGGGGCGTGACAGTCGTTTATCGGGTGCAGAACTAATGCAATCTGTAATCGAAGGAATTAATTCTCTCGGTAGTCAGGTTTATGACTTTGCGATCGCTTCTACCCCCGCCATGTTTATGAGTACGATTACTGATGGCTTTAACTGTGATGGCGCGATCATGCTTACCGCTAGCCATTTACCCTTCAATCGCAATGGTTTAAAGTTTTTCACGGCTCAAGGTGGTCTAGAGAAAAAAGATATTACCGACATTCTTAAGCTTGCTGAACAAAATCAATTTGACACTGCTTTGGCTCAAGGCTCAATTCAGGATAGGATCGCAAATCATGATTTTATTGCCGTTTATGCCGATCAGTTTGTCTCTAAAATTCGCGCTGCTGTCAATCATCCTGAACATTATGAACAGCCACTCAAGGGCTTAAAAATTATTGTCGATGCGGGTAACGGCGCAGGCGGATTCTATGCTAGTAAAGTCTTGGAGCCACTCGGAGCCGACATTACGGGTAGTCAGTTTCTCGATCCCGATGGCACTTTCCCTAATCATGTTCCCAATCCCGAAGACAAAGCGGCAATGGCTTCCATTTGTGAAGCCGTAATCACACATCAAGCAGATTTTGGTATTATTTTTGATACCGATGTCGATCGCAGTGCGGCGGTAGATCAATTTGGTAAAGAACTTAATCGTAATCGCCTGATTGCGCTTATTTCGGCAATTGTGTTGCAAGAACATCCTAAATCAACTATTGTCACCGACTCCATTACCTCCGATGGACTCGCCAAATTCATCGAGCAGGATTTGCAAGGAATCCATCATCGATTTAAGCGTGGCTACAAAAATGTGATTAATGAATCGATGCGTCTTAATCAACTTGGTCAGGAGTCTTGGTTAGCGATCGAGACTTCAGGACATGGCGCAATGAAAGAGAATCATTTTCTTGATGATGGCGCTTATTTGGTAAGTAAGTTGTTGATTGAACTAGCCAAGTCTAAATTAGTAGGGAAATCGCTCACAGATTTAATTGCCAATTTACAAGAACCGATCGAAAGTGAAGAGTTTCGGATCAAGATGGGAGTGGAAGATTTTAAAGCTTTAGGCGATCGCGTGATTAAGCAATTACAAGAATTTGCAGCTACACAGGCTAATTGGGAGGTTGTTGCCAATAACTATGAAGGCGTTCGCGTTTCCTGTAAATCTGATGATGAAGATGGCTGGTTCCTGTTGCGACTCTCTCTTCATGATCCTGTGATGCCATTAAATATCGAGTCCAATGTCCAAGGCGGAGTTGCTCAGATTGCGAAGCGATTAATCAGCTTTTTCCAAGCGATCGATTCCCTTGACATCTCAGCACTTTTGAAACAAAAAGCTTAAATGCTCGTTTGCAATTGATATGAGGATGGATTTCTCTCATTATTCCGCGCTTCACGAGATCTCCATTCACAAAAATAATACCAATACGCGAGAAGCTCTGCACTTAATGCCGAGAAGTAAGCGAACGGCGGTTTTAACCGCCGTCTTCTTTGCATTCTCTAATCAACCTTTTGATTGCTGCTGACATACTACATCCCCAATTAGCAGCAATAAACTCTAATTTTCTAAACTCAATATCATCAAGATATGCAGGAACAGGATGCTTTTTAGTTGCCATATATAATATATTAAGGAGTTAAGGAGGAAAGAAAAATGTTTGGTTGTCAACAAAATCTAATTAATCCTGATAAAGAAATAAAAGCAATCCTTGAATTTCCTCTTGCTGTAAATAATTCGTTGATGACTAAACAGGTTGAGAAGGGAAGCAAAGATGATTCCAATGACCATTAAGTTCAGCTATCTTGAGCAAGCTTAAAGCTTTGCTACCATTGCTACTCCAACTCAGTCTTTTCTTTTTCTGTCGATGACCAACGACTAAATCAACACCTTTCTCCATCCGTCCGCTACCAATACATTTATCAACCCGTCTGACCTGCTTGGTCAAAACCATAAGTCAGCCCTCCAGCACCACAAAACAGATCAACTGTAGAGATGCTGCCAGTCATTTACTCACTCTTTATTTGTATACACCCATTAACTAGACTAACGCATTTAAAGTATTTCAACAAAGGTTTATACACTCTCAACAGGCTCAGGCTTCCAAGTTTCGCCGTACTTATCTTTGAGCGCAGACCATGCTTCGACTTGACCTTCGGCATATTCACCTAGTTTACCCCATTGCAAGAAAGCACTCATTTGCGCCTTATCATCAGCATCGAGGAAACGGATGGCGTAGGTAGTGAAATTGCCACGTTTAGCTTCGCCTGTTTCAAAGCGGACATCGGTGATTTTGTCCATGTTTAGGTGAAACTCGATATGCTCAGAATGCATATTTGCATACTTGCCCTTAGGGAGTTCCGCGTAAAATAGCTTCTCGATATTTACCCTTGCTTCCAGCACACCCGCATCACTGGTGACGATCAGGCGGACTAAGCCGAGAGTGTGACATTCTTCTAAAAAATCTTTTAAAGTAGCAGTCATAAGAGTTTGTTTAATATTAATTAATAAGTTTGTGATGCTGTTGTGAAATTTTTTTGCGATCGCAATATACCTATTAAAGCCGAAAAGAGTTAGTGTGTGTAGCTTTTGGGTGATAAAAGTAGCGATCGCCTCCTGATACCAAGAAAACCTAAGATCTCAAAAATGCTCTAAAGTTGACTACAAGCTCATTTACCCGTAATCCTTTAAGCATTTATCTATGAAAATTGCCAATAACATAACAGAATTAGTCGGACGCACACCCTTAGTCGAATTGCAGCGCATCCCCAAGGCTGAAGGCTGCGTGGCGCGAATTATTGTCAAACTAGAGGGCATGAATCCCGCCGCCTCCGTCAAGGATCGTATTGGCGTGAACATGATCCAAGAAGCCGAAGAACAGGGCTTAATTTCGCCAAATAAGACAATTTTGGTGGAGCCTACTTCAGGTAATACAGGGATCGCGCTGGCGATGGTCGCTGCGGCAAAGGGTTATAAACTAATCTTGACCATGCCTGAAACGATGAGTATGGAAAGGCGATCGATGTTACGCGCCTATGGAGCCACCCTCGAACTAACCCCTGGCACTGAAGGTATGGGCGGTGCAATCCGTCGCGCTAAGGAAATTAGCGAAAGCACTCCCGATGCCTATATGTTGCAGCAGTTCCGTAACCCTTCTAATCCTGCGATCCATCGCAAGACTACAGCCGAAGAGATTTGGGAAGATACCGATGGAGAAATTGATTTTCTGATTTCGGGAGTTGGCACTGGCGGCACAATTACAGGGATTGCGGAGGTGATTAAATCGCGTAAGCCTTCGTTTAAAGCAATCGCCGTTGAGCCAGCCAACAGCCAAGTTTTAGCAGGCAGTCGCCCCGGTCCCCACAAAATCCAAGGCATCGGCGCAGGATTTATCCCTGAAGTTCTCAAAACAGAATTGATTAATGAGATTATTCCTGTGACTGATGATCAAGCGATCGCCTATGGTCGTAGATTAGCGCGTGAAGAAGGACTTCTATCAGGAATTTCCAGTGGTGCAGCCCTCTATGCAGCCGTGCAAATTGCCAAGCGTTCTGAAAATGCTGGCAAAATGGTGGTAATGATTCAACCTAGCTTTGGTGAGCGTTATTTGAGTACGCCTCTATTCCAAGATCCCGATCTATAGAATTATCTTCTTCCCCCTTTACAAGGGGGATTGAGGGGGATCTTTAGTAACTCACGATATTGCTGATAACTTGTATGTACAGGGGTAGCTAGATTGAAGATAATCTCAGACTAGTATATGTAGCATGGGATACTTTATATTTCGCAATAAATTTGATAATGGAATTATTAAGATATTTTAATAACTCCCGTGCCAATTACCTGCGATCGCTCGGCGGCTACATTTTCACCACTGGCAAATCTTTCAGCAACTATTTCGTTAAGTAGTGCGGTAAATTCTTCGGCAACTTATTTAAAGTTGGGCAACGGGGTCACGCTAGTACATCAGGAGATGCCGACAGCCTCTGTCGCGAGTGTAGATATTTGGGTGAAAGCAGGCGCAAGTAACGATCCTGATGCAGTTTTAGGGATGGCGCATTTCCTAGAGCATATGATTTTTAAAGGAACGGAGGCGATCGCGGCGGGGGAGTTTGATTTGGTAATCGAGTCTGAGGGCGGCGTATCGAATGCCGCCACGAGTTTAGACTACGCCCATTACAGCTTTACGGTAGCGGCTAGTCGGTTTGCGATTACCTTGCCCTATCTGGCGCAGATGTTATTGAAGGCGAGGATCGATGACGAGGATTTGGAGCAGGAGCGGCTGGTGGTTTTGGAGGAGTTGCGTCAGGCGATGGATGATCCTGATTGGTTCGCCTATCAACATCTAATGCAAACCGCTTATCCATCAAATCATCCTTACAGCCGTTCAGTTTTGGGGGATGAAGCAACAATTAAACAGATTAACGCCGCTCAAATGCGTGAATATCACCGATCGCATTATCGTCCTGAAAATATGACTATTGCGATCGCGGGAGCGGTCACTCGCGAAGATGCGATCATGGTGGTTAATGCAGCTTTCAATAATGATACGTTTGCCAAAAATAATTTTGTGAATCAAACTATTGAGCCTAAGTCTGTAGCGATCGCACCTGATTACCACAAAAATCGCCGTAGCATCATCAGTTTGCCAAATGTCCACCATAGCCGCCTCAATGTTGCTTGGATCGCAGCTAGTGTCGCTAATTTAGAAGAGGCAATTCAGCTTGAGTTGGTGGCAACGCTGCTGACCGAGGGGCGATCGTCACGGTTAATCCAAGATTTACTAGAGGATTCTGGATTGGTGCAGGATATTACAAGTAGTTTTGCTTTGCAGCAAGAGGCTGGTTTATTTACAATTTCAGCTTATCTGGAAGCGGAGAACCTACAACTTGTCGAAGATAGGATTATGCAGCAAGTAACTGATTTGATTAATCATCAGGTGTCTGAGGTGGAATTAAACAAGGCTAAGCGATCGCTCTGCAATCATTTCACCTTTGCCTTAGAATCACCAAGTCAGTTGGCGAATTTTTTGGGATATCACAGTCTTTTGGGTTGTGAAGATCTTTGTCGAGATTGGTCAACCGCTTATACTGACATAATTAAGAAAGTCGAACTGAAAGATTTACAACTTTTGGCTAAAAAATATCTTAATCATGAGGGGTGTATTGTCACTGCGGTGTTGAACAAATAAGGCTTTCAGCCATTTTTGAAAATATTTTAAAAATTACTAGTCAAAATTCAACACTATCTGTTATATTAAATGAGGTCTGAAAAAGACCAAACAAAAAACTTTTTAGGGCGCTTAGCTCAGTTGGTAGAGCGTCTCGTTTACACCGAGAATGTCGGGGGTTCGAGTCCCTCAGCGCCCATATCTCAGATTCATTCTATTCTGATTCCATCAAATGGTAGGGGTGATTCATGAATTACCCCTACTATTCCTGCGTTTTCTATATAGTAGTCATGAGAAAACCGCTATAAGACTATTCCGATCTTAATCACTTCTCAACGCTTGAATCGGATCTAGCTTCGCCGCACTCCTCGCAGGAATCACCCCCGCCACTAATCCCACAATCATCGACAAACCAAAACCTGCTGCCACTGACCAAATCGAGACTAAAAAGGGAAATTGAAAAATGGTTGCGGAACCATAGGCGATCGCTACCCCCAGTCCGATACCAACTACACCACCAAGCCCTGAAACCAGAATCGCCTCTGTTAGGAATTGATTGAGAATCGCCGATCGCGTGGCTCCTAATGCTTTACGGACACCAATTTCACGAGTGCGTTCTACTACTGAAACCAGCATAATATTGGCAATACCAATACCGCCCACGATCAGGGATATCGCAGCGATCGCGCCTACCATTAAGGTCAATAATCCGACAATACTCGTAAAGGCGCTGACAATATCAGTTTGGTTCACAATCCGAAAATCATCCTGCTGGGGCGGGAAAATCTTATGGCGTAGACGTAAAAGATTAGTTAATTGAAATTGCGCCGCTTCAATTTCTTCTTCGTCTATGGCTTGCACCCAAAACCCACTGACGGAAATCCCTTGCAAAGCATTATTTCCCACCAGCCGCGCAGACATATTTTTAAGCGGAATATATACGCGATCGTCCTGATCAAAACCACCCGAAGCACCCTTCGGTTCCATGACACCAATGACTTGATACTGCTCACCCTGAATGCGAATCCGCTCACCGATCGCACTAGATCGCCCAAATAAATCAGAACGAACTTTTGCACCTAGTACCACCAAAGATTTGGCTTTATCAATATCCTCTTGCTCAAAGTATCTGCCTTCCGAGGGGAAAGTATTCCTAATCGGCGAATAGTTGACATCGGTTCCTAAAACCGTTGTCGAGGTATTTTGATTGCCATATGCAACCTGACGAGTACGCTGCAAATAGGAAGAAACTAGCTTGACAGCAGGAGCTTTTGCCACAGCCTGTGCATCTTCTAAAGTCAAAGTAGAAGCTGAGCCGCCACCTTGACTAATTCCGCCTGTCCTAGCCGAACCCGTCAGCACATTAATTGAATTTGTGCCAAGGGCTTGGAGTTGCAATTCCGTGGCTCTCTGGATGCCTTGCCCAACCGATGTAATTGCAATCACAGCCGCGATGCCAATGATTACACCGAGCATGGTTAGGGCTGTGCGTAGGCGATTATTCCAGAGCGACTCCGCCGCCATACTCAGAATTTCGGCAAAAGGAACTTTTGCGACTTGAAGTCTTTTTCTATCTACGGGTTTTGGTTGGTACATAAATTAAAAGGGGGAGAGAATTATCTTCCTCCCCCTTTTAAAGGCTACCGTGTACACACAAGTCTATCGGTCTTCGTTGCAATGAATCTAAGCCCCCTAAATCCCCAATTCTGGTGGACTTTGAAAGAATTTTATTTTCTTGTTCCCCCAGAATTGGGGGCTAGGGGGCGACTAATTGTTAACTTGACTGGGCTTTGTATACGTTAGCTTTTTAAGGGGGATTGAGGGAGATCTGTCGCAATTTTAGTACTTATGCAAAAAGACTTGAAATCCTGATTTTAGCGTAGTGGCAATTCATGAATTGCCACTACATTTTGTTCTCTTGCGTAATTCCTAAATTTCTTAATCACCATTCAATTGCAAAATTGCCATAAATGCAGCCTGTGGCACTTCCACGGTTCCAATTGATTTCATCCGCTTCTTACCTTTTTTCTGCTTCTCTAATAGCTTCTTCTTCCGTGAAATGTCCCCGCCATAGCACTTACTCAACACATTCTTTCGTAATGCCGAGATGTTTTCACGCGCTAGAATTTTAGTGCCGATCGCTGCTTGGATGGGAATCTGGAACTGTTGCTTAGGAATGAGTTCTCTGAGCTTGGAAACTAATGCCCGACCGACATTATAGGATTTATCGCGATGGACAATACAAGCTAAAGCATCTACAGGTTCTTCGTTCACCAAGATATCAACCAGTACCAGATCATTAGGACGATAGCCAATGACTTGATATTCCATGCTGGCATAGCCCTTAGTACGAGACTTCATTTGATCGAAGAAGTCCGTGACCATCTCCGCCAATGGCAATTCGTAAATTAAAGTAGCCCGTTCAGTAGTGATGTATTTCGTATCCACAAATACGCCGCGCCGCGCTACACACAACTCCATTAATGTGCCGATGTAGGTCTGGGGAGTCATGATTTCTAATTTGACATAAGGCTCCTCAATCTGCTTCCGAGAATTGGGCGGTGGCAACTCGCTAGGATTGTCTACCATCAAAATGCTGTCGTCATTGGTGGTTACACGATAAATTACCGATGGAGCGGTCACGATCAAATCGAGATTATATTCACGTTCGAGACGTTCCTGCACGATTTCCATGTGCAGCATCCCCAAAAATCCACAACGGAAACCAAAACCCATCGCATTAGAAGTTTCGGGTTCGTAGTTCAAAGCCGCATCATTAAGTTTAAGTTTTGTTAAGGCTTCGCGCAATTCTTCAAACTGGTCAGCATCCGTAGGAAACATTCCACAAAAAACCATCGGCTTAGCTTCTTCATACCCTGGGAAAGGCTCAGGCGCAGAGTCGATCGCTGATGTAATCGTGTCACCCACCCGCGCATGGGCAACCATCTTGATCGCCGCCGCCAGATAACCCACTTCACCCGCATGTAACTCATCGACTTGAATTTGTCCAGGGGCTAACACGCCAATTTCATCGATGACATATTCCTGTCCCGAAGCCATGAACTTAACGCGATCGCCTTTTTTGACCGTGCCGTCCATCACCCGAAAATAAACAATTACACCACGATAGGCATCGTAATAACTATCAAAAATCAAAGCGCGTAAGGGTTGATCGACCGTGTCCTTCGGTGCAGGTACTTGTAAAACGATCGCCTCAAGAATTTCACGGATGCCGATCCCCTGCTTTGCCGAAGCATGAATTGCGCTTGAACAGTCCAAACCAATTAACTGCTCGATTTCATTGGCAATGCGATCGGGATCAGCGCCAGGCAGATCGATTTTGTTTAAAACAGGCACAATTTCTAAATCATTTGCCAAGGCTAAGTAAACATTTGCTAAGGTTTGCGCCTCTACCCCCTGTGACGCATCGACAACCAACAACGCCCCCTCACAGGCCGCCAAGCTCCGCGATACCTCATAGGAAAAGTCCACATGCCCAGGGGTGTCGATCAAATTGATCGTATAGTCTTCGCCACTGAGCGTTGTATAGTTCATCCGCGCCGCCTGTAGCTTAATCGTGATCCCCCGCTCTCGCTCCAGATCCATATTGTCCAGAAATTGCGCCTTCATATCCCGATCCGCCACCGTGCCTGTAAATTGCAACAAGCGATCGGCAAGCGTAGACTTACCATGATCGATATGGGCAATGATTGAAAAGTTACGAATGCGAGATACGGGTACGTTAGTCATAAAATAAGAATTGCTGTAGAGTTAAGGTACAAGTGCTAGTAAACTGAGTGAGATTTTGCCAAAAGTTTGTGTGCTAAGTTTTTTAACTGCTCACATTACTGGGTTGCATGAGTAATAATAGCTATAGTACCTTCATCTTTATAGATAACACTATTTTATAGATAACGCTATATCGATAACATTACTATTGAAACCTACTCGCTAGCCTGTTCATCAGGAATAGCTAAGCGCTTCTAAGATTAACTATGGTCAATGTAATTCAGTCAATGTAATTCAACCTAGCAAAAGATAGGAAGCAACTTCTATGTAAATCCAATTTCATCGTGTACAACAGTTACGCAGGGCAGAGTAAATGAGTATAAGCAATCGAGTTCGACTTTATGAACTCTCACGAGAGCTAGATCTCGACACCAAAGATGTGATCGCGGTGTGTGAACAGTTAAATATAGTTGTTAAAAGTCATAGTAGTACAATTACAGAATCAGAGGCGGAGTTGGTTCGCACCAAAGCCCCTCAAGCACATCCAAAAACTGCTGAACCAAAAACTAGTGAGGCTAGAGTTGGCGATCCCAAGACTTCCGAGAAAAAGGTTACTGCTGTTGGCAAGAACAAAGAATCCGAAGCTCGCGTTGCTAAACAGCAAATCCTTGCCGTTAGTAAGCCCACTATCCGCCTCAATTCTCCTCCTGCTTCCGATAACGTAGGCGCTACGCCGCCACTTAAGCCGCCGCTCAGTAAATCTGTCAGCCCATCTGTAGATTCAGCGACAAATACATCTAGTGCGATCGCTGAACTTAGCCTAGAGCCTCCTGCCCCAACTCCTGTTATTAACCATCTCTCGCCCATGCCCTCTGCTTCTTCGTTAGTCACGCCGCCCGCCCGCCAATCTGTATCAGATAGCGTTCCGTCTGTAAACAGCCCTGCGTCCACATCTGCATCTACCTCTGCATCTAAAATAGAATTGACAACAGAAACAGCATTGACCCCACCAGCAGTCCCCCAAGCGATCGCCGTATCTCAGAAAGATCCCAAGCCAGTAGCTAAAATCGAGCCAAAACCAGTACCGAAGATCGAGATGGTTGCACCACCCAATGCACCCGCGATGAATGCTACGTCTCCGAGTACAGCCAAGGTTCCCGAAAAAGTTGTGCCTGTACCTGTAAAAGCAGCTAATGCTGGCGCTGGTAATGGTGCTGTTCGTAAAGATATTACCAAGGACGCTCCTAAAGACAGAGCAGAACGTCTCCCATCTGACAAGGCGGAACGCCCAGCCACACCGAGACAATCATTGATGAGTGTTTCACCGCCACCACAGGTCAAACTTCCTAAGCCCGTCGCCCCAGAGCGCCCCAAACCACCTGTGGCAGTTGCTCCTAAAGCTCTGGTTGTGCCCAAACCACCTGCTGCGAGACCGACCGATGACACCAAAGGAGCAGCGAAAGTTGCACCTGCGGCTGGGGGGAATATTCGGACGGAACAATTCAAGACTGAAGCCAAGGTTAATAATGCTCAGGAGCAGGAGAGCAAAAGTGCGCCCAAGCAGGATGTTGTCAGAACACCTAGACCCGAAAGACCAAAACTGAACAAGCCTGCCGAAGCTCCTGTAGCACCTGCGAGCGGAAGACCACAAAATCGTTCACCAAAACTGGTCAAGGACTCGGTATTAATCGAACGTGGGATCACAGCTCCGACAGAACCACCCCACAATTTACGTCCACCAATGCCAACTTTGATGCGTGCGCCTGAGAAGCCCGTCATTGCTGACAAAAATGCCAAGAAACCAGAAACTGGTAATGCATTCAATCCTGGACTGCCTGAACTTCTGGAAAAACCAACCCTACCTGGCAAGGTAAGTAAGCGTAAGGGCAAATCTAAGGAAGAGGAAGAGAAGGATTTACTTGAGCTTAAAGAAAAGAATCGTCTGAATAAGCCCAAGCGATATCTTCGCGACTTTGATGATGACGATGATGATGCGGCGGATCTAGAAGCGGCGGCTGAACTGGCACAGATCAGTTTGTCATTGGCGCGTCCTGCTGCAAGACCTAAGGCTCCAACAGTGCCATCAAAGCCCACTATGGCGGCTGATATTAAGCCAACTCAAAAGGGTAAACGGTCTGCACCAAGTCGCGATCGCCGCAACCAGCAAGTAGAAGTCATTCCCGAAAAACCAACATCGGTGGAAATCGAAGAGGGCATGACCGTTGCGGTATTGGCTAAGCGTTTAGTTCTTTCGGAGACAGAGGTAATTCGGACTCTGTTTATGAAGGGGATCATGGCAAACATCAACCAAACCCTTGATGTCGCCACAGCCAAAATGGTTTCAACTGAGTTGGGCTATGAAGTTCATGCACCTGAAGTCGTTGAGCTTGCGCTCAAGACTGAGATGATCGATGTTGCCGATCTTGATAAACTCGAACGTCGTCCTCCTGTGGTTACGATCATGGGTCACGTTGACCACGGTAAAACTACCCTCCTTGATGCGATTCGTAAGAGCAAGGTTGCTCAAGGTGAAGCAGGTGGTATTACCCAGCATATCGGTGCATATCACGTTGATGTTGAGCATAACGGTCAGAAACAACAAATCGTCTTCCTTGATACTCCTGGTCACGAAGCCTTTACCGCCATGCGTGCGCGTGGTACGAAGGTGACGGACATTGCCGTACTTGTAGTTGCTGCCGATGATGGTGTTCAGCCTCAAACTATTGAAGCAATTAGTCATGCCCGTGCAGCGAAAGTCCCAATTGTGGTTGCCATTAACAAGGTTGACAAGATCGAAGCTCAGCCTGATCGCATTCGCCAAGAGTTAACAGAATACTCTCTGGTTGCCGAAGAATGGGGTGGTGACACGATCATGGTTCCCGTTAGTGCCATCCGCCGTGAGAATCTCGACACCTTACTGGAAATGATCCTCTTGGTTGCTGAAGTCGAAGATTTACAAGCTAATCCTAACCGTACTGCTAAAGGTACGGTCATCGAAGCTCACCTCGACAAGGCGAAGGGACCTGTGGCGACATTGCTTGTCCAAAACGGGACATTGCATGTCGGTGACATATTTGTTGCTGGTGCAGCCTTTGGTAAGGTACGTGCGATGGTTGACGATCGCGGCACAAGAGTTGGCAAAGCTTCACCATCCTTTGCAGTGGAAGTCCTCGGATTGGGTGATGTCCCTGCGGCGGGTGATGAGTTTGAAGTCTACCTTGATGAAAAAGTCGCTAGGGCGATCGCCGATCAACGGACGATGGATCAACGTCAAGCTCGCTTGGTTCAAGCAATGGCTTCCCGTCGAGTCACTCTGGGTACTCTCTCCGAAAAGGTCAAAGAAGGCGATCTCAAGGAACTCAATATTATCCTCAAAGCCGATGTCCAAGGTTCGCTCGAAGCAATTCTTGGCTCTTTGGCGCAACTCCCTCAGCGCGAAGTTCAACTCCGCATTCTGCTCTCCGCCCCTGGTGAGATCACTGAGAACGACATCAGTTTGGCGGCGGCAAGCTCGGCGGTAGTCTTAGGCTTCAATACCACTATGGCTCCTGGTGCTAGACAGGCTGCTGATGAGATGGGTGTTGATTTCCGTGATTACAACGTCATCTATAAGCTTTTGGAAGATATCCAAGATGCGATGGAAGGCTTGCTCGATCCTGAAATGATTGAGGAATACCTCGGTCAAGCTGAAGTCCGTGCCATCTTTGCGATCGGTAAGGGTGCTGTGGCTGGTTGTTATGTCCAGAATGGTAAGTTGCAACGTAACTGTAATGTCCGCGTTAAACGTGGTAACGAGGTTGTGCATTCAGCCGTACTGGATTCTCTCAGACGGGTTAAGGATGATGCGAAAGAGGTCGCCTCTGGATTCGAGTGCGGTATCTCGCTTGCTAAGTTCTCATCATGGAAGGAGGGCGATATTATCGAAGCCTTCCGCATGGTAACGAAGCGTCGGACATTAGCTACTTCTTAACATATCCAACTAATTAAAAAGCGGCTCAAGGGTCGCTTTTTTAATGTTTAAAAACTAGTCGAGCGATTGGTATTATTACAATCAAAGAATTGCAATCTCATAAATTTTTACCTTTCCGAGAGGGTTTCTACCTTGACATTCACCTTTAAATTTGAAGTTGCTAGCAGGTTCAAGGCAACCCGTGACGGCTGGTCGCGATATTAATGTCACTATTCATCAAAATGTCACTATTCATCAAGTGGTTTCTGCTCAACCCGTTGCGATCTCAGGCTGCGTTGGATTATTTTTGGGCACATTTACCTGCTTCAGGTTATTTGGGCATACTAGCCGAAGTTCTATATCCTAAGCAAATTGACGAACAAAAAGAATGGCTTAAAAATAGTTGTCATCAACTCAAACATGGATTTGGTAGTGCCGAAAAATTCTACAATCAGATGGTGCTGGCGATGACTGAAAATAAGCTAACCGAAACCAGTAGGGAAAAGCTCCAAGCTTCGATTACCTATTTTAACAATCATTTGTGGCAAATGGACTATGCTCAATTTCAACAGAAAACCTATCCTATTGGCTCTGGTGTGACCGAAGCTGCTTGCAAGACTTTAATAAAGCAAAGATTATGTTGCTCTGGTATGTGCTGGAAGGAAAAGGGGGCGAGCATAATTCTCAGTTTAAGAGCTTTAGTTTTAACTTCTACTCTTGGGAGCAATTCTGGGACAATCTCAACCAGTATGGGTTGCCTGTTGCTGCCTAATAACTGTATTATATTGAGGTCGCACCCATAGCAATAAACAAATCTAGGACAAATCACCCTTTAAGAGCAAATATCAAATCCCTGCATGTCCCATCGCAATACCCGCCACTAACATTCCAATTACCAAAAATGGTTGGGCGCTAGCCTGATATTTCACATCATTTTTAAGAGGATCACGAAGAAAATACATGTCTTGGAAGGTAATCTGGGGAATTACCAATAGCACAATTAAACTGGCTAATAGCTGCTCGCCCACGGTGACTAGATAAACAGCAATGCCAATCTGAAAAACATCGATCGCCGTTGCGGAGATTAAGGCAGCATTCTGCACCCCAAACATCACGGGCAGAGATTTTAATCCCAATTCGCGATCGCCTTCTACGCTCTTAAAGTCATTTACCACCGCAATGCCTAAACCCGCAAGACTATAGAAGAGAGTCACGGCTACGACAGTCCAGTTGAGATGTCCATAAAGCGCGTGTCCCGCCCACCAAGGCAGAGCAATATAGCTGGCTCCAAGGGCATAGTTACCGAGCCAACCATTTTGCTTGAGTTTTAAAGGTGGCGCTGAGTAGATGTAGGCAACGAATGAGCCGCCGAGGGCTAATTTAGTCATGATAAAGTCTGTATGCCCTGCGGTGATATCAAGGATCGCCGCTACACCAATACCACCGAGAAATAATATCCAAATCTGGGCAATGACTTGATTGAGGGGAATGGCTCCCGATGGAATCGGACGATATGGCTCGTTAATTGCGTCAATTTCGCGATCGTAATAATCGTTAATGGTCTGGGTATAGCCTGTCAGTAATGGTCCTGACATGAGCATACAAAGTAGCGATCGAAATACGTTTTCAATCGACCATGTAAAATCACCAGATGAGGCTGCGCCACAGAGTACGCCCCACATCAGGGGTATCCATGTAATCGGTTTCATCAGTTGCAGGCGGATCTTCCAGATTGAAGCGCCTTGTACGTCCGCACCTTTCATTCCGAGCATTTGGCGGGTACGGGCATCGCGAGACTCGCTCGCTGGTACGTCAGGGGTTGGAGACGACATATTTACAAAAATTTATAGACTTGGGGTTGATTATAGCTTTTAGGCGACCGCAAAATATCCGACCAATTTAGCCAAAATCACGATCGCTACTTCAAAAAAATCAAGCACCGATCTCATAAATAACCTCAAAGTGATGAGTATCTGGTATGTAGTCTAGCAAAAAACAAATTTAATGGGTGTAATATCGCCACTTCTCCAAAATCAAACAGGGATCGCACTTAATGCTTTTACTTTGGCGATCGTCTTACCTTCGTCTGGAAGTATTTGACCATGCTTGTGGGCTGTCTCTAGCCACAAAGTTCTTACTGTACTTAACTCTTGCAAAGTTTCTTCTAGGGTTTCACCTTGAGCTAAATATCCTTTTAAGGCAGGAATTTCAGATGCAAAACCACCTTGCCTTTAAGACTTAAATTATGGTCTTTAAGAATCTCAGTCGCTTCAGCGCTGAGAGTGTCAAAAATCAGTTTGCCATCTTAACCATGATTACGTTGTGGTGATAATCCAGGAATACCACTAGGATTTGTTCTAGGACGCGAACCTTCAGGAAAAGAAACAAAGATTTTCTCATTACCTGTTAAACCAGATTTGATTTCGGTGCGATCGCCCACGGTGACACCTGTTTCAATCGTCGTAAAGACAGGAGTTTCACTTTGATCAGTCTTCACATAAACGCCCGTACTGCCCTGTTGCCGCACAATTCCCACCGTTGGTACAACTAACACATCCTTGAGTTCTCCTGCCTTAAACTCTAAGCTGGCATTCATGCCCGATCGCAGTAATTGCTTATCGCGTGAAGTGATTTCTGCTTTGACCTCAAAACTGGTGACATTTTGATTAATGATCGCCTGTGGTGAAATGGAGACAACCCGCCCCGTAAATTTTTTATTGGGATAAGCATCAACTTGTAGCGACACCTCTTGACCAAGAGTTATTTGAGCAATATTTGCTTCGGCGACATTTGCGACAACTTGATTGTTGCTGGCTAACGCCAAAATCGAAGAAGCAGTTGCCGAACTCACCGCACTACCAGAAGTGGTGGGAGTGACGAAAGCCCCTGGATCAGCATATTTACGAACCACCACACCATCAAAAGGAGCGCGAATAATTGTGTCTTCCAATTGCGCTTGGACAGTTTGCAAAGTCCCTGCCGCCGCTACCACTTGCGCTTCAGCGCGATCGATTTCTTCAGGGCGTGATCCCGATTGCTGCAACGATAAGGCGGCTCTAGCTTGATTTACTTTCGCAATATTCACTTCCATCGTGGTTCGCGATGCATCGAGATCCCTTGAAGCGATCGCTCCTTCTTTAAAAAGTTGTTGATTTTGGCTAAATACGATTTGTGATTGTTCGAGCGTGGCTTGGGCATTGGTCAAATTTGCTTGGGCTTGGGCAATATCTTGAGTGCGATTACCTGCTTTTAATAACTCCAAACTAGCCTGTGCCGCCGCCAGTTGACCATCAGCCTGAGTAATTTGCCCCAAGGTGTTAGATTCATCCATATAGGCGAGAATCTGCCCTGTTTTCACGGTTTGCCCTTCTTTAACTAATAAACTTTTTAGCCGTCCTGAACTTTTCGGGCTAACGTTAATTGACTTTTCGGGTTGAATTGTTCCATTCGCCGTAACAATAATCGGTAAGTCTACTCGCTTTAAAGAAATTAGGCGATCGCGTTTACGAGTTCCCTGATTACTAGTCGGCGCGGTTAGTTGAGTATAGGCATAGTAACCACCGCCACCAACCGCACAGAGGATCAAGATTATGGCAATACGCCAGCCCCAACGCCCAATAAAGCTTTTTTTGGGTGGCTCCAAGTCATCAAGGTCCAACGGCTCTTCAGATAAATTGGCTGTCTTGGGTTCTAGCTGTTTCTCAGTTTGCATAACAGTCACGTCAATGGATAATGGTTTTAGCTACTAAGCGAAAGCGCCGCACTATATTCGTTTAGAAGAATGACAGACGGGATATATTTTGAACGAAGCTAGGTTTTTTCAACTATAATCATCTTATCAACAAGGCTGAAAGTGCTGGTTGATATTGAACCTTGACAATTGAAAATATGGCGTTTTACAGGGAAGTGTAACATTGATTTGTAACTGCCTCCTGCATGTAAAATTTTCAAGGAACAAAGGATAAAAAGCTTTCTCTATATAGAGAATCCAAGCTTGGGAAGTCTAACTTTCTCGGTGTCGAGGGACGCTCGATGTCGTTACAAAGCTCAGCGAGTAACCGAACCAATAGGTGGTGTTGCTGAGAAGCCCAGTGATGGGAGTTGTCACACTGTTATACAGGATCAAACGCTCCAACATTTTTAAAATATTTACGCTCATGGGGATAAATAGTTGAAGCTAGTTATAAGTGTTTGACTGAGATCCTTATGACTAAAAGATTAAGTTTTTGGCAAAATTGGGCTTCACCCTATTCCCAATATGAGCGAATATTTATTTTTAAATCAAAGAGAGCATCATCGAGTTTTATATGCACAATAAATCCGCTCGTTTTTATGCTTTTTTATCGATCGCCGCCGCGATCTTAACGATCGGGTTGAAATTAGGCGCGTATTTATTAACGAATTCGATTGGGTTTCTATCTGATGCAATGGAATCGGGAGTGAATTTAGTTGCAGCAGTCTTTGCGGTATGGGCGTTAACCTATGCAGCTAAGCCCCCCGATGAAGAACATGTGTTTGGACATTCCAAAGCGGAATATTTTTCCAGTGGATTTGAAGGTGCTTTGATTTTAGTTGCTGCGGTGAGTATTGCGATCGCGGCAATTCCAAGACTGATCCATCCTCAACCCCTCGAACAAGTTAGCATTGGTTTACTACTCTCGATCATTGCGTCAGCCATCAATGGCGGAGTCGCTCTCATACTTCTAAAAGCAGGAAAACGACTACATTCGATTACTTTACGCGCTGATGCTCACCATTTACTAACGGATGTCTGGACTTCCGTGGGTGTAATCCTAGGATTATTATTAGTTTCTATAACTGGTTGGTTAATTCTTGATCCTTTGATTGCAATTTTAGTCGCTATTAACATTGTCTGGACTGGAACTAAACTTATTCAAGAAAGTAGTTCGGCACTCTTGGATGCTTCTATTCCATTACCAGAAAGACAAATGATCGATGAACTTCTATCGGCTTATGATCGCCAGCAAGTTCAGTTCCACGCGATTCGCACGAGAATGGCAGGCATGAGGAAATTTGTTTCATTTCATGTGTTAGTCCCTGGGGCTTGGACAGTACAGCAAGGGCATGATTTATGCGAAGAAATCGAATCCAAGATCTGTCAATCTCTACCAAATATAAATGTTCTCATTCATCTGGAACCACTAGAAGACCCTAAATCTTGGACAGATCAGGAGCTATAGTTGGTTTGTGGTGAATGTATCACATTGATCAATATTGCCAGAATTTAAGCCACGTTTAAACCAATTAACCCGTTGCTGTGAACTGCCATGCGTAAAGGTGTGAGGAATGACATGACCGCCTTTAGCTTGTTTCTGTAAATAGTCATCACCAATCTGTGTCGCCGTGTTCAGCGCCTTGGTAATATCCTGATCGCTAATCAAGCCACGCTGCGCCGTAAAATGTCCCCAAACCCCTGCCAGACAGTCGGCTTGGAGTTCTTGGCGTACCGATAATTCATTTGCCTTAGTTTTAGTAGAACCAGATTTTAACTGTCTGACCTTGCTAGATGTACCGCGTAAATTTTGAATATGATGACCAACTTCATGGGCGATCGCATAGGCTCGCGCAAAGTCTGCATCATTACCAGCCGTAGCTTCCAGATATTTAAAGAAGCCCATATCCAGATAGACCTTGCTATCCGCAGGGCAGTAAAAGGGTCCCGATGAGGTTTTGGCTGAGCCACAGGCGGAATTAACTGAGCCGTCAAATAGAACTAATTTCGGAGCTTTGTAATTAGTTTTGAGTTGTTGTTGAAAGATGCGTCCCCATGTATCCTCGGTGTCGCCCAAGATCGATTTCACAAAGGCAGAATCGCGATCGTTAGCAGGTTTTTTCACTAATCCTTGAGGAGCAGAGGCATTTTTGGGATTGTTGCCCAGAAACCCTAAAATCTGACTGGGATCAACTTTAAAAATTAATCCTGCAATTACCGCGATCACTACACCACCTGCGCCCAGCCCACCTAACATTCCCATTGGTGAGCCACCTGAACCAGATGAACCGCCTGAGCCACCATCACGCTCATCTTCCACATTGTCGCTCTGGCGCATTTCATCCCATTTCATATTTCTCTCCTGTTAACTGTCGGCAACGGTAGCGGCAATCCTATCGGCAACGCCGTTTTACTGTTTTGCAAACGAGTGAGTACCCATTTGCAAAACGTGATATTTCTCTATTCAATTGTACGGGTTAATAGAACAGGAACAGTTGCATTCACTCGTACATAGTCGGATACTGATGAACCCAGTAAGCGATCGAGATCGGGTAAACTACGCGCAATCGATGGACGGCGATCGGGTGAACCAACCATCAAGAGGCTCGCATTTGCCTGATCAGCAAGTTTACAGAGTTCTCGACCCACATCTCCCGAACTGATAAAGGAACGTGATGGAATATTCATCCGCTTCAGTTTGGCGCTAGCTTCAGTTAAGACAGGCTCAGTGCTGGCGTTAGCATCTTCCTTGCGTTTGACCACTCGCGCTAGGAAAATCTCAACATCTTTTGCACCACTGACGAGTTTAATCGCTAGATCGAGGCAGTTGTTGGAAGACGCAGACCCATCAATGGAAACCATAACGCTACGAATGGTTTTGATGTATACGTCATCCTTGACCAACAACATCGGTGCGTCGGACAACTGGAAAACATACTGACTGACTGAATTTGCCAAAATTGCTTGCAGTCGTCCCATGCCGCGAGATCCCATAATCATCAAATCAGGTTTCAAATCTTCGGCGACTTTACATACAATATCTTTTGGCTCTCCCTCTTTGAGCATTGATATAGTTGTATTGCCTGAGGCAAGGCGCAAATTTTTGACTTCTCGCTCGATAATTTTTTCGCCTGCGAGTCGATATTCTGTAATCGCTTCGGAGTTAATTGAGTTAGGGATGACGTGCAGCACATTAATTTGCAAATTTTGCATACTAGGTAAGGCTAGTAGCATATTGATCATTTCCCGCGATCGCCCTGAACCATCAACAACTAATAAAACTTGTTGAAACATATCTAGATCCCTCTCAAAAATTTGCTATATCTTGAGTAAAGCTCAATTACAAAGCGATCGCGCCAAAATGTTGAGATTCTTAAAAATTAGTCTTAAAAAAAGCTTAAAACCTTGTCCTGAAAAATAAAACCACATACTTTACCATAAATATCATGAGTGTAACAACAGAATTAATTAACCCATCCGAATCACAAGAAAAATCAGAAGAAAAAGTGATTTTAGTAGATGTCAGCGATCGCCCTGTTGGGACTGCTGAAAAATTACAGGCTCACCGTGATGGGTTGTTGCATCGAGCTTTTTCAATATTTGTACTTAACTCACAGGGACAGCTTTTGTTGCAAAAACGCGCCGCCCATAAATATCACTCAGGTGGACTATGGACAAATACTTGCTGTAGCCATCCCCGTCCCGATGAATCGACCTTAATAGCTGCTCACCGCCGCTTGCAGGAAGAAATGGGTTTTGATTGTGATTTGCAAGAAATTTTTAGCTTCGTTTACCAAGCAGCCCTAGATCATGATTTGACTGAATACGAGTTTGATCATGTGTTTCTAGGCTATAGCGATCGCGCACCGCTACTTAATCCTGAAGAAGCAGAAGATTGGAAATGGATAGATTTGACAACTTTGCAAACTGATATTCAGTTACATCCCGAAGCTTATACCTATTGGTTACGCGATTGTTGCGATCGCTTTATTTCTGAACTAAAATAGAGCCAAACGACTGTATGGAAGAAAAAATGGAAACTTATTCAGAAGAACAGGTCGATCAGATTCTACGTTATGCCCTTGCTAAGAGAACTAATGGTCAAAACCTGACTAAACAACAGGTCTATGAGATCGCCTCTGATATGGGGGTTAGTGAAGCTGACTTTCTCGCCTCGGTGCAGGAATGGCAAGCAAAGCAAAGTATTCGTAAAGAGCAAGTTGAATTTGATAAGTTTAAAAAGAAGTCCTTGCAATCTAACTTTTTGAAATATGCGATCGTTAATTCTTTTTTAGTTGCACTTAACTTTTTTACATCTGGAAAGATTGGCTGGGCAATTTATCCACTCCTATTTTGGGGATTGGCGGTAGCCCTAGATGCATGGGTGACATATCAATCTGAAAGTGAAGAATATGAAAAACAGTTCCAAAAATGGTTGCGTAAACAAAAACGCGATCAATTGACAGCACAGATTACAGGTAAATTAACAACCAGTCTTGAGGAATGGCTCAAGTAATTTCAGTAGATGCTGTTCCATAAACAAAAACACCCAGCCATTGGCTAGGTGTTTTTGCTTCGGAATACTTTATGATCTTTAGGTCACAGTCAACTGCTGGAAGGATCTCATGTCTGCTAGTAAATTAAGGCTAGCGAACTAGAGATAAAAACTATACAGCCTATAGAACAGCTCCAGCGCACAGTTCGGAAACCTGAAGACCCATACGTTTACCGCTAATACTATCTGATTGCATGGGCATCACCTCCTGTTGTCTAAATGTTTATTATCAATGTGTTTCGATGTCAGACATCGAACGGTTTATTCAACCTGCACATAATATAACTGACAAATCAAAATTTGACAAGACTGTTCTTACCATCTATTCAAATCAACTGTAGAAGTGGATCTTGGGCGAGTGGACGAAAAAAAATTATTCGAGGATTTTGAGCCAAAATTTGTATCTTCAGCTACTACTTTTTGTTGGCTAGGTTGTGAGCTAGGCGAAGCTGCATCTCGAATTTGCCAACTACTACGAATTTGAACTAACTCAACTGGCGTAGATAACAAAGGCGCACTAGCATTGGTGTCACTAACATTGGTGTCACTAGCAAGTTGGCGATCGCTATATCGATTAACGGGGCGCTCTGAAGTATTGCCATAGGATCGACTACTCGTATAAACCCTTTGACGCAATTCGGCGATTCTGTCGGCGATGCGCTCGTCAGCACTAGCTGAAATTGCCAACGGATCGCGCATAGAGATATAAGCTTTATCAACTCGCGTCTGTATAGCTTTCACTTCATTAGTTGGCTTAATGACGAAGCTAGGGCGGGTAGTACTGCCCAATTCCTGCTTTGCTTGGGCTTTCATATCAGAAATTACCTGTGATTCATCTAGCAAAAATGAAACTTTGTTATCAGGTTTACTGGAGGGGGAGGTTTTTGGCGATTCTTTAGGTTTATCTGTAGGAATAATCTTGGGTACTTTTACGCCTGTAGGAGATGAGTTGACTCCCTCTAACGCCTGTTTACCAAAGCCAAAAGCAATTATGCCAGCCACAGTTCCCACAATGAGCATAGCGACTAACAGCACAAGGCTATAGCTCAGTTTAAATTTCTGAGTTGGCTTTTTTTTCTTTCGCGATCGCTTTTCGGGACGGGTTGTTGCCATAACAAACTTGATTTAGCCAATAATTGCCATTATGCAATCTGCTTGATAGCTCCCTTAATAGCATATAATACTTGAGGCTATAATCACAATCATTCCCAAGGTTGGCTGACTGGTAAAGCAAACGACTCATAATCGTTGATATGTCGGTTCGATTCCGACACCTTGGATTAAGCAATATAAGCTAGTAAGACTGACTTAATACCCCACCCACCCTTAACTAAAGGGAAGAAAACATGATAATTATCTTCTTCCACCTTTTTAAGGGGGATTGCTATGGGTGCGACCTCAATGCTTTATTAAATTATTAAAGTCTTGCAAGCAGCTTCGGTCACACCAGAGCCAATAGGATAGGTTTTCTGTTGAAATTGAGCATAGTCCATTTGCCACAAATGATTGTTAAAATAGGTAATCGAATAGATTTGAAACATCCAAGAGAGTTTGCCAATATCTATGATCAAACATCAATCACCCAAACAGCGATCGCTGATCGTAACGTCAGACAAATTATTGCCCAAATTCTTATCCAAATCTTTGAATAGAACCTTAGCTGTAATTGGGTTGCTATTGGTTTCCTGCTCTCCCAATGCGCCTCAGAGTGGTGGCGAGATGGTTGTGCCTGTACCGATCACTTCCGTTGAGTCGGCAATAGTTACCGATAGTTCCGATTATGTGGCGAACTTACAATCGCGGCAATCGGTGACACTACAACCGCGAGTCGATGGCTATGTACAGGAAATTTATGTCAAAGCAGGCGATCGGGTAGAAGCAGGTGCGCCAATTTTGCGGATTGATCCGACCAAGCAGCAAGCCGTTGTCCAGAGATCGGTCGCGGCAGTCGCTACAACTCAAGCTGACTTAGAAAGTGCCAAAGCCACCCTTGCTCAATTACGCGCCCAAAAAGAATCAACTTTATCCAATGTCGATTTCAGTCAAAAAGAATATGAACGCTTTGCCAAGTTAACCGCCGAGGGAGCGATCGCCAAACAAAAACTAGATGAAGTTTCCAACAATTTACGCAGTGCCAGAGCCGATCTAGGTAAAATAGATGCTCAAATAGAAGCCCAACAAGCAAACATCAATAGTGCCGCCACTAGAATTGAAGAATCTCGCGCTGGTGCGGTTCAAGAAGAAGTTCAATTAGATTTTTATACGGTAACTGCTCCCTTTGCGGGGATTGTTGGAGATATTCCCATCAAGGTTGGTGATAATGTTAGCAGCACCACTCAGATAACCACTGTAACCCAAAACCAAGTTTTAGAAATACAGATCTCCGTTCCCATTGAGAATGCTCCACGCTTGAAAATGGGAATGCCTGTGGAGTTACTAGATACTCAAGATAAGCCGATTGTTAAAGGAACTGTCGCTTTTATCTCTCCAAATATCAACGCTCAAAATCAATCGGTATTGGTCAAAGCTAATTTTAATAATGGGAACAATCAACTTAAAGCAAATCAGTTTGTCCGAGCGCGATTGATTTGGGCTTCACGTTCTGGAGTACTAGTACCGACTTCTGCAATTTCCCGCCTTGGGGGGCAAGATTTTATTTTTGTTGCCGAAACCAATCCCAAGGATGGCAAATCCCTAATCGCCAATCAAAAAGCGATTAAGCTAGGAAAAATCACTGGTAATAAGCAAGAAGTATTAGAAGGTTTAACCGCTAAAGATAAAATTGTCATTTCAGGTATTCTTCAGTTGCGCAACGGTGCAGCGATCGCCTCTCAATAATCAGGCATAATTAGCTTTGTCAATTGTTATACATTTCTTACCCGTTATGAATCAGCTTTCAAAATCGCCGATCGATCCAGAGCAACTCAATCAAATATCAGAAGGCGATATTGAGTTTGAGGTAGAGGTTTTACAGGTCTATGTTGAAGATATTTCGCAGAGAATAGACAAAATTCGTGAGGCGATCACTATTCAAGACTACACCCAAATCAAAAAACAAGCTCATCACATTAAAGGTTCTAGCAGCAATGTCGGCGCTGTCCAGATGCGAGTTTTTGCTATTCAACTTGAAGAGCTAGAAGAAAATCAAGCTTCAGAAGAAGTTGTACCGATAAGTGAGCATATGATCGAAGAAATGCAAGCGATCGAGCGGTTTATCATCACCAAAGCTGAGATTTTATCGTAGTGGCAATTCATGAATTGCCACTACGGTAGAAAGAATTGGGCTTAAGCCCTAATCTTAAAGCGATGCGGACTGTGTTGAAAACTCAATCTATTTTTGAGACTATTAGACTTTAGGTTAGAGTGTAATCATGACAAGTAATCAATAATTTATTATGAGTTTTTCATCATCTTCAAATGATTTCAGCGCGAATAGTCCGAATCATAATTACGAGCTAATGGATGTGGAAGCTATTCAAAAAGCTTTGGGGCGATCGCGTGCTTCTGTCTATCGCTATGCCAATACCGACCCGCAAGGACTGCTAAATTTGCCCTACGATCCCATGAGACTCAATCCAGAATTGCGCCAAAGCGATCGCGAACCATTATTATTTCATCCCACTGAGGTATCGCGGTTTGCGCGGGATGTCTTGAAAATGAAACAGGTGACAATTCAGGTGCAGGAGCCGATACAAAATGAGACAAATCGGTTATTGCGTGAGATTTTGCAAGAGTTGAAAGCGATCAATCAAGGAATTAGAAATGAAAATTAATTTCTTGAAAAATCATTGTAAAATCTCCTTGGCATCCTTACGAACAAAAGATTAGCATTAACGTCAAGTATAACCAAGGCGATTAGCGCTACAGTAATTAAGCTATTTAAGTGAGGAGTTTTTTAGGGTGATCGGTTCTCATCGTTTAAGTAAAAATATTTCTAACGCTAAATATAAGCAACCTAATAGCTCGAAGCGATCGCTACAGAATCAAAAGTATGCTTCTTGGCAATTATTTGCCCAGCGTAGCGGGGACGTTCTATTTGCAACTTGGGTCGGCTTAATTTGTGCTGTACCGCCCTGCTATATGCAGACAGATTTCCAACTACCTGCGGAAGCGGCGGAATTAAAACTTGCCCAAGCCGTAGTTCTCCTTGCCCCTCATGCCACTAATCCTCTAAATCTAGATATTACCGATGATTTATTAGAGCGCGATCGCTCAAATCTACTGAAAGCGATCGATAACAGTATTCAATATATTCAGACCCCAACTGCGGCGCGGCGTTATCCTGTGGCGGGAATCAGTCGTGATTTGATGGAGCGGAGTCTAGTGAGATTTCGCCGCCTTGTACAGGTGTCACGCACCGCCAAAGATCTGCAACAAGCGGTAAACCGTGAGTTTGATCTATATCAATCGGTGGGGCGCGATGGCAATGGGGCTGTCCAGTTTACTGGTTACTATGAAGCCGTATATAAGGCTAGTCGCACTCGTACTAAAGAATTTCAGTATCCGCTTTATCGTTTACCTGCGGATTTTGACGAATGGCGATCGCCTCATCCGACTCGCGCCATGCTTGAGGGTAGTCAGCAGATGTCAGGTTTAGAGATTGTCTGGTTAAGCGATCGCTTCCAAGCTTTTTTAGTGCATGTCCAAGGTTCAGCAAGATTTGAACTGCCCGATGGCAAAATATTAACGGTTGGCTATGCAGGTAAAACCGATCAGCCCTATCGTTCTGTTGGGGCAGAGCTAGTTAGAGATGGCAAAATGCGTCTTGAAGACGTAACTCTGCAAACTATGACCAAGTACTTCCAAGAAAATCCTCAAGATGTCGTTACCTATTTGAACCGCAATCCTAGTTTTGTCTTCTTTCGCGAAACTAATGGTCGCCCTGCCACAGGTAGTTTGGGTTTACCCGTGATTGCTGAGCGCTCGATCGCTACCGACAAAAAAATCTTTCCCTCTGGTGGAATAGCCTTAATTCGTACCGAGATCCCCTTTGAAAATCCCGAAACAGGTAAACTCGAACTACGCACAATTCAGCGCTTTGTGCTTGATCAAGATACTGGCGGCGCAATTCGTGGCGCGGGGCGCGTCGATATTTTTATGGGAACAGGCGATCGGGCAAAACAACGGGCTGGCTTAATTAAAGGTGATGGCGAGTTATATTATCTTGTATTAAAAAAATAGCAAAATAACGATGGGCTTCTCCAAGAGTAGCCTATTGTGGAGAAAAATTTATGCCTCAAATCAATCCCTTTACAATTAGAATGCAGATTACGCGGATGTTTGAGCAAGGACAATCACTCTTTGCGGAGATCAAAGTCCAAGAATGGCTGAAAGAGCGTAAGCATAATCCCAAAGACTATGTAATTCGATTTCGACAAAAAATGGCTCCTGTGGGTTCTGTTTCCTCTGTTAATGTTGAAATAGAACTAGTTCGTAAAGATGGCGAGCCTGTTGACGAATGGTTATTACAAGAAATTAGTCGCCAGAGCTAAACACCAACTAAACAGCATCTAAACGCAGTCTAAACACCTAAATCTTTACCTAGCTTAGAACCCATATATTAGTAAGGAAAAGCTCTCTAAACATAAAGATATATCTTGCCAAGTGGAAAAAATGGAGCGATGATTTGACTGTTAGGAATGGTTTCCTGATAGTTTATTGACTCAAAAGGAAAAAGCTCCACCATGCTACAGGGATGGATACAAATTGGACTGACACTGGTGCTGATTGTGGCGATCGCCCCGATCTTTGGTAGCTATATCGCACGAGTGTTTCTAGGAAAAAAGACAATTTTAGACTCAGTTTTGAATCCATTAGAAAGTTTGATTTTCAAGCTCAGTGGCGTTAAAGCTGAAAGCCAAATGACAGGATGGCAATATGCTCGCGCTATCTTGTATAGCAGTTTCGCTATGTCGGTACTGCTATTCGCGCTGATCATGTTTCAGGGAGCCTTACCACTAAACCCAACGGCTCTGAGTGCACCAACTTGGGATACAGCGCTACATACCACGATTTCCTTTGTCACGAATACCGATCAGCAACACTATTCGGGCGAAACCACGCTTAGTTATGCTTCGCAGACTCTTGGACTTGGTTTCATGTTTTTCACGTCCGCTGCAACAGGGCTTGCGGTGGGGATCGCCTTTATTCGCGGTTTAACTGGTAGATCGCTAGGTAATTTCTACGTTGATCTGACCAAATCAATTACCCGTATTCTTTTGCCAATCAGTATTTTGGGCGCGATCGCCTTTATTGTCGCAGGTGTTCCTGAAACGCTATCAGCACCTGTAATCGTGCCGACCTTAGAAGATCCTAATATTAGTCAGGCGATCGCCTTGGGACCAGTCGCTCATTTTGAGTTCATCAAACAACTTGGCGAAAATGGCGGCGGCTTCTTCGCGATTAACTCCGCTCATCCCTTTGAGAATCCCAATGGGTTCTCTAATCTGATTCAGACTTTGGCGATGATCTCGATTCCCACGGCGTTGATTCATGCCTATGGCATATTTGCCAATAACCGCAAACAAGCTTGGTTATTGTTTGGCATGGTATTTATTCTCTACGTCGCTTTTATTATCGTTGTCGGAATTGGCGAATATCAAGGTAATCCCCTTGTGAATGCGTTACTTGGTTCCCCAAGTCCGAATTTAGAAGGAAAAGAAGTAAGATTTGGTTGGGCGCAGTCGGCTCTATTTGCGGTGACGACGACGGGAACGATGACAGGTGCAGTTAATTCCATGCATGACTCCCTGATGCCTAATGGTGGTTTTATCACTCTCTCCAATCTCTTTTTACAAATTATTTGGGGTGGACAAGGCACAGGAACCGCTTATCTATTTGCCTACTCGATTTTGGCGATATTTGTAACGGGCTTAATGGTCGGCAGAACCCCAGAATTTCTAGGAAGGAAGATTGAGAAAAATGAAGTAGTTTTAACCAGTTTCTTGATTCTACTGGTTCACCCCATTGTAATTCTCATTCCTGCCGCGATCGCTTTAGCATTTCCCGATCAATTAGCGGGGATTAGTAATGCGGGATTTCATGGCATTTCTCAAGTAGTTTATGAGTATGCGTCGGCTGCGGCAAATAATGGTTCAGGCTTTGAAGGTTTAGCCGATAGTCAACCTGCTGCAACAGGGTTATGGTGGAATCTGAGTACCTGCGTTAGTTTGTTGTGTGGTCGATTTATTCCAATTATAGCCTTGTTATTATTAGCGGATGGAATGTCACGCAAGCAGCCAGTCGCCATGACTACAGGTACACTTCGCACCGATACAGTTCTATTTACCAGTGTTACCGCAGGCGTGATTTTGGTGATGGGTGCATTAACTTTCTTTCCCGTACTTGCATTAGGTTCCATTGCCGAAGCATTTCTCATCGCTAGAGGCGGAAGTTAAGATCCCCGACTTTTTCTACCAAATCAAAGGTAACTTGCAAATTTACACAAAAAGTCGGGGATCTGCAATTTCTCTCCTTTTATTAACTTTCTAAAACTCTATGAATAACACTCCATCACCTTCTAAAAAGCGATCGCTTGGTAGCACTCGCGAATCGCGTAGACATACGCCTAAAGTCTCCACGGATGGACTTTATCAACGAGCAGTTCAGTCAGCATTTGTCAAACTCGATCCCCGCATTGCTGTTCGCAATCCTGTCATGTTTATGGTTTGGGTTGGTACGATTGTTACTGCTCTCGTCACGATCGATCCTAATCTATTTGGGAATGTGCAAGCGGATGTCAATCAACAGCGAACCCTCAACGGTTTAATTACCGTCATCCTTTTTTTTACTGTGGTATTCGCCAACTTTGCCGAAGCGATCGCTGAGGGACGCGGTAAAGCTCAAGCTGAATCGCTACGAACAACGCGATCGGATACGATCGCCCGTAAAGTCTTACCTGATGGTTCGATTCAAGAAACTAGCTCGACTGAATTACGCCGTGGCGACTTGGTAAAAGTCAAAATCGGTGAATTGATTCCCTCCGATGGCGAAGTAATCGCTGGTATAGCCTCAGTCGATGAGTCCGCAATTACAGGAGAATCTGCTCCAGTCTTAAAGCAACCAGGTACAGATATTTCCAGTTCAGTTACAGGCGGAACTCGTGTCGTTTCCGATGAACTGACAATCAAGATCACGGCTGACCCTGGTCAAGGATTTATCGATCGCATGATTGCCCTTGTCGAAGGCGCAGAACGCACGAAAACACCTAATGAAATTGCCTTAACGGTTTTGCTGACGGTCTTAACACAGGTATTTTTAATCGTTGTGGCAACGATTACACCGATCGCTAATTATGTAAATACTCCCACAACCATCGCGATCTTAATCTCCTTACTAGTGGCGCTAATTCCCACGACAATTGGTGGTTTGTTGAGTGCGATCGGCATTGCAGGCATGGATCGGGTCGCTCAGTTTAATGTGATTGCCACATCAGGACGTGCTGTCGAAGCTTGTGGTGACATCAACACTCTCGTTCTCGACAAAACTGGCACGATTACCCTCGGCAATCGCCTCGCTGATGAGTTTATCCCTGTCAATGGTCACAGCCTCGCTGAGGTTGCCACAGTCGCGCTAGCGGCAAGCATCTTTGATGAAACTCCTGAAGGTCGCTCGATCGTGCAGCTAGCTGAACAATCGGGAGCCGTGATTAAATTCGATCGCGACCAAGCTAAAGGGCTTGACTTCTCAGCACGCACGCGCATGAGTGGCACAGATTTACCCGAAAATGTCGAAGTTCGCAAAGGAGCCGTTGATGCGATTAGAGGCTTTGTGCGATCGCGATCGGGCAATGTCCCAGAAGAATTTGAAGCTGCTTACGAAAAGGTTTCAAAACTCGGTGGAACGCCTTTGGGATTGTGTTTAGGTGGCGATTTACACGGCGTAATTTATCTCAAAGATATTGTCAAACCAGGGTTGCGAGAACGATTCGATCAACTACGACGGATGGGCGTGCGGACAATCATGCTGACAGGTGACAACCAAATTACGGCTTCTGTAATTGCCGAAGAAACTGGTGTCGATGACTATATCGCTGAGGCAACTCCCGAAGACAAAATCGAAGTGATTCGTAGCGAACAGGCTCAAGGTAAATTGGTAGCAATGACAGGCGATGGAACCAATGACGCTCCTGCATTGGCTCAAGCTAATGTCGGTGTAGCGATGAACTCTGGCACACAAGCCGCCAAGGAAGCCGCCAATATGGTGGATTTGGATAGTGATCCAACTAAGTTAATTGATCTTGTGGCGATCGGAAAGCAATTGCTAATCACTCGCGGCGCATTGACCACGTTTTCCATCGCCAATGACATCGCCAAATACTTCGCGATTATCCCCACGATCTTTGCTTCCGCAGGTATCGGCGCATTAAATGTAATGGGGCTTAAAAGTCCTCAATCAGCAATTCTCTCAGCATTAATCTACAATGCTTTGATTATTCCTGCGCTCATTCCCCTAGCGCTCAAAGGCGTAAAATTTCGTCCACTTACTGCCGATCAACTCCTGCAACGCAATATTCTCATCTATGGACTAGGCGGCGTAATCGCTCCATTTATTGCTATCAAATTCATTGATATTTTGTTACCAATTATTTGAACACGGATTTGACGGATTAATGGATTTCACGGATTTTGATAATACTCCGAATCATCCAACACTCAAATCCAAAAATCTCCGAATCCCTAAATCCAAAAATCCGTGTAATCAGCGCAATCCATCTAATCTGTGATTCTGACTTTTTATTTCCCAACCACCATGAAAAAATCTCTCCCTCATGTTCCCACCCATTTTTCTATCGAAGCGCTTTCAGGACTATGGCAACTCGCAACCCAAAAGAAATATCCCAAATATCTATTCTTTGCCCTCTGCCTAAATTTAATCGTAGCTCCCGCAGTCTATGCCGCTAATACCGAGAGCTTCACAAAATTTCAAGCCTACGCTCTAGGACTTTTAGGAATCGTCACCTTTGCTTTTTCGATGTATCTCTTTGCCGTCATGTTCCAACCTGAGAAGTTTTAAATTAATTACGAATTACGAATCATCAAAAATCTATGAACGAAATTGTTAGAGCTATTCGCATTACGATTGTACTTTGGGTACTAGTTGCCGTGATTTATCCTGCGGGAATGCTGGCGATCGCTCAATTACCCTTTCTCTCCTATCAAGCCAATGGCAGCCTGATTCGTAATGCTCAAGGTCAAATTGTTGGTTCCGCCTTAATCGGACAACCATTTACAAGCGACAAATATTTCAATAGCCGCCCTAGCACTACCAATTACAGTACCGCAGATCCTAAAAAAGATGATGCTGGTATTCTCAAAACAGGCGTTTCAGGAGCCAGTAACTTAGCGCCTAGCAACCCCGCACTTTTAGATCGCATCAAAGGCAAATCCGATCCTGATCCTAGTAAAGCGATCGTAGGTGATATCCCTCGACTCCAAACCGCAGGAGTCCAACCAACTGCCGATCTAATTTATACTTCTGGTTCTAGTCTCGATCCCCACATTACGCCTGAAGCCGCTAAAGCTCAAATTCAAAGAGTAGCTCTAGCTCGCAAAGTTGAACCTAGCCAACTAGAAGCGCTTATCCAACAAAATACCGATCGCCGTTTTCTCGGCATATTTGGTGAAGATGGTGTGAATGTCTTGAAGTTAAATTTAGCGATCGATGCGATATCAAAGGCTTAGAATAAGTAAGGGCAATTCATGAATTGTCCTTACCATTACATTTCTTTGCGTAATTTTTAAAATATTGAAGCCTAAAATATGCCATACAACAATTACAAAAAAATTGATGAAGTACTAGGTGACTTTGAAGTTAGCTATGCTGAGCAGAACTTTATCCAAATATCTGAGATAGAAGTTCCTACATATTTTGCATCTGAGATTGAATTAACCCTGCGAGAAGGCGTATATAAAAATTCAGAATATGCCCTTTGCGAAACTTTAATTTATCCCACACTTAGAGAAGTATGGAAACTCTATAAAAATGATTTGTTACTTTGGAGTCATCAGCCTCTTAACTATGATGAAAATCTGTGTGGCATTCCAGACTACATGGTGGCAAAGCGATCGCCAATGGGAAAAATCTTTCTCGAAAATCCTTTTTTGATTATTGTTGAAGCTAAAAAGGATAACTTTGAAGAAGGATGGGCGCAATGTATTGCGGAAATGATCGCCGCCCAAAAAATCAACCAGCGAATCAATCAAAGGCACAATCCAACATCTACACCGATCTTTGGCATTGTCTCTACTGGTGTAATTTGGGAATTTGCTATACTTGATGAAAATCTGGGTAAAAATCATTTTATAAAAGAGATTCCCATTTATACAATCCAAAACCTAAAGCCATTATTCGCTGCACTGAGATATCTATTTGAACAGTCCAAACTACAGTTAGAGAATGTTCTCTCATCATGATTAAAACTCATCGGCGGGGTAAGCATAAAATATTTATCGGCATGAGTCCAGGTGTCGGTAAAACCTATCGAATGCTGGAAGAAGGGCATCGCCTACGTTCCGAAGGAATTGACGTGGTTATAGGCTTACTAGAAACCCATAATCGCGCTGAAACTATTCAGAAAGCGATCGGATTAGAATTAGTTCCCCGTCAACAGATTAGCTGTGAATCTGTTATCCTAACCGAAATGGATACGGACGCAATTCTCAAACGTCAGCCGCAACTTGCTCTAGTGGATGAACTAGCACATACTAATGTTCCTAATGCAGTCCGTGAGAAACGATATCAAGATGTAGAAGTTCTGCTTGAAGTAGGAATTGATGTCTATTCCACTGTAAATATTCAGCATATTGAAAGTCTTAATGACACTGTGGCAAAGATTACAGGCGTAATCGTGCGCGAACGCATACCCGATCGCATTTTAGAAGCCGCCGATGAAGTTGTTGTTGTCGATGTAACCCCCGAAACCCTTCAGGAACGATTACTTGATGGTAAGATCTATGCTCCTGAAAAAATTGATCAATCCCTCAACAATTTCTTTCAGCGTCGAAATCTGATTGCTTTACGAGAATTAGCATTGCGGGAAATTGCTGACAATATCGAAGATGATCTTGAAGCCCATGATCGATCAGGTTCTACTACAAATCTGATTTGCAGTATCCATGAAAGAGTTTTAGTATGTGTTTCCACTTATCCTAATTCACTCCAGTTGTTGCGAAGAGGAGCCAGAATAGCTGGATATATGCACGCTCAGCTCTATGTTTTATTTGTGGATCAGCCTGATCGCTTTTTGACTAAATCCGAAAGTTTGCATATTGAGACTTGTGAGCGACTTTGCAAAGAATTTGCAGGTACTTTTATTCGGGTGCGTAATAGTCATGCTTTAGAGGCAATTGTCGAAACATCACGCAGCTATCGGATTACTCAAATTGTCATGGGTGAAAGCCAGAAGTCCCGTTGGCAGATCTTGTTTAGGGGATCGCTCACACAAAGAATTTTGCGATCGCTCAAAAATGTGGATATTCACATCATTTCAACTGGTAAAACAGGCGGTGTCGATGATCCTTGACTTTACATTTAAACAAGAAATATAACTAAGGCTGGCTCCTAATAATATCATAATTAGATAGAATATTTAGAGGAAATTTATTGAGTTATAGAATGCAGAATCAAAAGGCGATCGTTTTAGGAATATCGGGGGCATCAGGCATGATCTATGCAGTGCGATCGCTGAAATTTCTGCTCAATAATAATTACAATGTCGATCTAGTCGCTTCTAAGGCGGCGATGATGGTTTGGCAATCGGAAAATAATGTTGCCATGCCCAGTAACTTGCGATCGCAGGAACAGTTTTGGCGCGATCAAAGCGAAAGCCAATCGGGGAAATTAGTATGTCATCAATGGGGAGATGTGGGCGCAACCATCGCCAGTGGCTCATTTCGGACATTGGGAATGTTAGTTATTCCCTGTAGCATGGCAACCGTGGCAAAAATTGCTCATGGATTGAGTTCTGATTTACTAGAACGGGCTGCGGATGTGCATCTCAAGGAAGGGCGGCGCTTAGTCATCGTCCCCCGCGAAACGCCCCTCAGTTTAATTCATCTCCGCAATCTTACGACCTTAGCTGAGGCAGGAGCGCGAATTGTGCCAGCCATACCCGCTTGGTATCATAATCCCAAAACCATTGAGGATCTTGTCGATTTTGTAATTGCCAGAGCGCTCGATCAATTAGATATTGATGCTGACCTAATCCAGCGTTGGCAGGGGCGAATTCCTGCTAATATTGCCGCAGGAGAGCCACAGGAGAGTTAAAGCTATGACGCGATCGCGCTTTTCACAACCCGTAAATTCAGGCAAAAATTCTACAGGTGCTTTTCCCATCCTCCAACTTTTGATTTTGGGTGTGAGCATCACTGTTCTTGCGGCGATCTTTGTCCAAAATTTACAACCTGCGGTTGAGATTGTTTTTTTCGGTCAAAAAACCTTACCAATTCCTTTGAGTGTTGCCATGTTGATTGCTCTAGTGGGTGGCGGATCACTGGCTCTTGGATTTAATGCGATCGCCACTTGGCAACAGAATTTGTTAATTCGCCGAGCATTGGTCGCAGCAGGGACTAACAATAAACCACCTAACCCTGAAAATACACCAAAGAAACCCCAAAATAATATATCTGTTGATGATTCTGAGGATGAAGACGAAATAGATGATTGGGAAGAAGATTGGGACGATGATGAAGATGAGGAATTAGATGAAGATCCTGATACAGTGCCTTATGGCGATCGGATTAAAATGAAGTCTGCCAGCGCTAAGTCCACCAGAGACAAGCCAATCAGGGATCAACGCCCACCACTTGATGCAAAGTATATTGATTGAAATACAGCCAGCAAAAGAATGTAATGTAGGGGCAATTCATGAATTGCCCCTACGGTGAAATAAGGGAATCAGACTAATATGTTAGGCAAGTTACTCGATCGCCGATATCGCATTGTTAAAGAATTAGCAGAAGGTGGATTTTCCCAAACATACCTTGCTGAAGATACCCGCTTGCCCAAAAATCCCCAATGCGTTGTCAAACACCTTAATCCGACTATTGATGATCCGATTTTTACCCAAAAGGCTCTAGAACTATTTAAAGCCGAAGCCGAAACATTACAAGAATTGGGAAAGCATGATCTAATTCCGCAGCTTTATGCATATTTTCAAGAAAACAAAGAATTCTATCTAGTTCAAGAATTTATCGCAGGACATCCACTCAGCACCGAATTGTCCCCAGGAAGTCAAATGGCGGAGTCAAGAGTCGCACAAATTGTTAAAGAAGTTTTAGAGATCCTGCGTTTCGTCCATAAATATAATGTCATTCATCGCGATATCAAACCCAGCAATTTAATCCGCCGCCATAGTGATGGCAAGTTAGTCCTAATTGATTTCGGCACGGTGAAACAAGTCCAAATGGATGTTGCAAGCGCCCACAACAAAGCCAGAGTAACCTTACCAATTGGCACTCCTGGTTATATGTCCTATGAACAGGAACGCGGTCAATCTGTCGCTTGTAGTGATATTTATTCTTTGGGAATGTTGGCTCTGCAAGCGCTTACAGGTAAACATCCGAGTCAATTCCCTAGAGATCGCGACAACGAAATTAACTGGCGAAGCTATGCCAAGGTAGGAAGAGAGTTCGCCGCAGTTCTAGATCGGATGACGCGCTGCAATCCAAGCGATCGCTATCAGAGTGTTGATGAAGTCCTCAAAGATATTGCCAGACTGCCAAAATTAAGCACAAGTTCACCAAGAATTACCGATGATCGAATTACGAAACCATTTAAGCTTAGCGTTCTGTTAATGCCATCAGCGATCGCTTTATTTGTCTTAGCGATCGGGATATACCTATTCAATACGGCTAAGAATTCAGTCAGCGAAAGTTCTCAATCCTCTCTCAACGCTGTTATCCCAAGCGCTAATCCCAGCAATGTTAACAGTAGTACTCCTGTAGAAAATCCTCCAAGAGAAAACAAGGCAAGTTATGACCAACTAAGTATCTATCTCAAAGATAAAGATTGGAAAGCTGCCGATTATGAAACCTATTTGTTATTGTTAAAAGCCGCAGGTCGTCAATCTTCCAATGATGGGATGTGGCACCCAGATGAATTTAATCGTATATCTTGCGCTGACCTCGCTTTAATCGATCAACTTTGGGCTCAAGCCAGCAATGGTAATCAAGGATTAACGGCTCAAAAAAAGATTTATGAAGATTCTGCTAAAGATATTCGTAAAGCTTATGAAAGTATGGGTTGGATTAGTCTAACTGGAGAGGCGGCGATCGCTACTACCTACGATCGCCAAACTTCGCGATGGGAATATATCGAAGGTCGTCAACCAAATTTCAAATCACCGCCCGTTGGTCATTTACCATTTTTACTGCGCGATCCCAGTAAAAATCTTGAACGAATGGTGACTCTATATCGCTGTTCAAAATAAGTGCTTCAAAATAAGTGCTTCAAAATAAACGCAAATATTATTCCCTATTATGATATGATTATAGGCAGGGAATAGGTAAAATAAATTTTGCCATTTTTATCAGAGAAATAACATCTCTCTAGCACATAAGAGTCTTTGTTTACGGTTTACGCTTGTTATAAGTAATCCTCAAGACTAGCTTCTGTGCATGGAGTGTATATGCAGCAGTGTTGTGCAATTCAGTTATACAGGAATTGTTTCTGAATACATAAACTCTGCATATTTTCAGAAATGCTTGAAGATCATGCTCCCCCATGATCTTCAAGCAGGTTGTAAGGCGCAGCTATCCGCCGCTACATATTTGAGATACCTGTGCCTTGCTTTTACATTCAATGATTAAAAGAGTCTATGCTTTGCGTAGGCTTTTTTTGTTTTTAGCTTTACAATTTTTAGCTTTACAAGTGGATACACAATCATTTATAAAATGCTACTTTTCTCAACGGTTTGTAATACTTTGAGTTATTTATGATTTTGCTTTCTACGATACTGAAATTTACATCGTTAACACTGTAAGTTTATAGCTGTTGGGTCGATGGGATAAAAAATGACACAAACTAATCTGCAACGAGTTCAGTATCTTCGTCAACAAATTATCACTGAAACCAAACATGGCTTCGCCGACTGGGCTTTAGTGCAGAAATTGCTTGATGAGTTAATTGATAATCATCGCGAATATAAACAGTATGCTGACAAAGAAAATATCAGTCTTTATACATAAATTAATGCTAGGCGGTGCTTAGCGCCGTCTCTTCCTAACTGTAGACTTTATGCAGCTTATACCAAGGTGTTTTAGGGTATTCGTGATGCTCCCAATGGTAATGACCAAAGTTATAGCAGCTTAAAAAAGACCATAAAATAGAATAGAAGTTAGAAACAGTCCGAGGCGAAAAGTTGGGATTTGGGTATCTCTGCTGATGGGGAAGGTAAGTACCAAAGAAGAATAATTGCAATGAACTAAGTACAAGTGGTACTAGCCAAAAGAGAATTAAGTTGATTAGATTAACTTTAAATATGAGGCTCAATCCCCCAAACAGGATAATCATGCTAACTAAGAAAATAATTAGCGATCGCCACGAAAAGTATTCGGATAGAAATTTAAAGTACCAAAATATCGGATGTGAAATACTGCCATGAAAATCGGGATCGCCAATTTGTGAGGGATAGCGATGATGATTAGTATGATTCATACGGCAGCGATCGTAAGGCAGTAAACCATAAATTCCAACGGCAAGACGACCGATTATATTATTTAAAGTTTTATTAGAGGGAATTAGATTGCCATGCATTGCGTCGTGAGCAATGATAAACAAGCCAGTATGTAGGTAAGCTCGTTCTAAAATAGAGACAATTAACCAAAAATAAGAAGTATTTACAACTGAAACTGAAAGTAAGTTCAAAAGGCTAGCAAACCAAAGAGTGACTATAACAGTAGCAATTAATATTCCAGTCCAGTCATAGGGAGCAAATGTATTCTTACATATATTCTCAGATGAGTTCTCAGCTGCTGTTGGGAGCGAACAAGTAGAGGAATTAGTCGATCGCAACTTATTGTCGTTATTCATAATTTATTGCGATCGACCTTACGATTGAGAAACCGAAAAAACTAAAAGTATTGCTTTGCGATGCTTTTAGTTTTGATTTTTTATTTTTAACGGATCAAGTTCAATAATTCCTTGGGAGAGGCGAGTAAGTCGATCGCAACGAAGAAAATCTTGTTGCTAGGATCAAGTAGAAAACGCCAAGAGATATTCATACCAACACCAGATCCAAACCAAGGAGTTTGCACTTTACCAGTGATTTTGATTTGGGTGTAGCCACCGTCTGCTGCCTCGGAAATGCCTCTTTCTGGCACAAGTACCAGATTTTGACATTCTTCTTTAAAGAATCGGAGAACTGCATCTTTACCCACAATTGGTCTCTGGAAAGGAGGCTGTAAAGCGCCATCAGGTAGAAATAGAGCAATCAAAGCATCAAAATCGTTGGCATTGAGATTGTCCATGTAAGACAATACTGTGGGGTTGTCAATGCCTTCGATCGCAACTTGTGTACGTTTTGACATCTCTTGTGGAGCCATCACTGGTTCCGCAACACGGGTATAGCCACCCAATTTGTTCGGGTCAAATCCCATATCCACAACCGAGTTACGCAGGATTGTGATTTGTTGCCCTGGTTCTAGAGCCTTCAATGTTTCAAGAACTGCTGAAGCGTTAGCAGAAAGACGATAACCTTCAGGAATAGGAGCAACAATTCCTTCTTCCATCCATTTGCCGAGTTGATACCAAAAGCCTAGTTTGATGTTTTGAGACCAAATTGCATAGGTGCGACAAATTGGTGTGTCAGCACGATTGGCGAGGTCGCACATGACTTGAGTTTGTTCTTTAAAACTCATTTTTTTGATTTCATTCAATGTCAACTCAGCCAACTGCATACTAGCCGCACCAGGAGCAGCGATCGTAACAGTTTTGCCCATTTCAAGGTAAGTGAACCAAATCCAAGCTAGTTGGTCTTCGGGGCTAAGCTGGTTAAATCTTGCAGTAGTAGCTGGGACAACGTCAGCAGCTAATGTATTCGGGAAAATATTTCTGGCTGAGGAAATGGTGTATGTCATAGGAGTATTGTTAGGGGCTGAATAAAGAGGTTAGTTTTATGTGTAAATTAAATCATCGCTATTGTGATGATAAATGATTGGCACACATAAAAACATAGCGATTTATCGCGCTCGTGTTTGCTGAGGTTCACTGAGTATATATACTCACACTATGTTTGCAGTTTCAAAACCTCTAAGGGTAGATATTAAGAAAAACTTTAATTTTTTGATTTTGCATCAAATAGTACATCTTAATAAATTTTAAAATTCACAGCGCAAAGCACTACAAAAAGTGAACCCAGAGAAGTTTTTAAAACGCATCTGTCTGACCGATTGAAAGGAGACAGTTTTAAACTCTTCTCTCGACTACTTAAAGCCTCTATAGACTGGATCTACATATGGGTGAGAGCGACTATTTTGGCGATTTTGTCACCAGTTAGCCCTTCAAGTTCGCTGAGGGTAATCCATCCATCCTTGATCAACCCTGCAAAGACAAATACTAACATCGGTAGATTGTAATCATAGCGACCATCGACTTCATGACGTTTGATGCTCAAAAAATCATGTAAACGCCACATATCTTCGGTTTCAGTCAAACAACTTGCTTTGTAGCGCACTGAGTCAATAAGTGCTTCAGTTTCCCGTTTATAGGCAATTTTAAAAGCTCTCTGAGCTATCTCTTCTTCAACTTCCGTCCAACCAACATTCATCACTTGCATTATTTAAACCAGAAAGAAAACATTTATTTATATTAAGAATAATAACAACTTATTTCAGGTTGAAACGATTACTACTGGATTTTTTTATTTTTCAAAGCAGTAGCTGTACTGAATCGGTAAGTCCAAATTACTGCGCCCAGTCGTTTCCAAGCTATTGGTGCTTGCTATTAAGGGGACAAGCATTCAGATTTATTTCAGTGCCGCAAATGCTACTGCACAATTTTGGCTTTTACATATCCTAACTTATCTATAGTTTTCATAGAATTATTTCGTTGATAATCTAGTCTACAAAAATAATAGTTTTATTTGCATATGTACCAATTCGCACAAAATCTACGCTATGAGATCTGTTGTTATGTAGGGTAATTAATCTTTGCATTTGCATTGGTGTGTTAACTCGCTGAGGAGAATTTTAAGTTGTTGGTTTATAAGTCAAATCAGAGAAAGAGGCTCAAGGGTTCCGTTAACTGGACTGCTTGTGTACCTCTAGCTGCCCTAATTGGGGTTTTTTGGGTCTACGCAGCGACCGCTCAATCTGCTGCTCCGCCCACTATTGATGATGTTAAAAATAGTGTCACCGCTCTGGATGCAACCTTAGATACTCTTTGGGTTGTGATTGCATCTTTTCTGGTATTTTTCATGAATGCTGGATTTGCACTAGTTGAATCTGGTTTCTGCCGTCGCAAAAATGCCGTTAACATTCTCACAAAGAATTTAGTTGTGTTTGCGATCGCCACGATTGCTTACTGGGCGATCGGATTTGGCTTTATGTTCGGCAACGATGATGGTAACAATTTCATCGGTCTAAAGGGCTTCTTTATTTCAGGTGCTGATAATAGCCCTGCGATCGGGGATGCTTATAAAGGAGATTTTTCGTCTCTTAGCTGGACTAGCGTTCCCCTAGAAGCAAAATTCTTGTTTCAACTGGTGTTTGCTGGAACTGCCGCAACCATCGTTTCGGGCGCGGTTGCTGAAAGAATTAAATTTGTTGCATTTTTGATTTTCAGCTTTCTACTCGTTGGTATCTCCTATGCAATCACTGGTCACTGGATCTGGGGTGGCGGATGGGCTGCTGACATGGGCTTTTATGACTTTGCAGGATCGACTACTATCCACACAGTCGGTGGCTGGGGCGCATTAGTTGGCGCGGCGGTTCTTGGTCCACGTTTGGGCAGATATACCGAGGACGGTAGAGTAAGAGCTATCCCTGGTCACAATATGGGACTTGCCACATTGGGTTGTTTAATCCTTTGGTTGGGTTGGTTTGGATTTAATCCAGGTTCGACTATGGATGCAAACGGTAAGTTGATTGCTCACATTGCTTTAACAACAAACATGGCAGCTTCTACTGGAGGTATTGCGGCAACCATTGTTGCTTGGCTCTACTTAGGCAAGCCTGACCTTTCAATGATTGTGAACGGTATTTTAGCTGGTTTAGTCGGTGTCACCGCATCTTGCGCCTTTGTGGATATGCCTAGTGCCGCTCTTATTGGTGCTGTTGCTGGTACGATTGTCGTGTTCGCTGTTGGATTCTTTGATTCACTTCGCATTGATGATCCTGTCGGTGCAACTTCAGTTCACCTTGTTTGTGGCGCTTGGGGTACTCTAGCGCTCGGTCTATTCAGTAAGGCGGGTGAATTTGGTGCAGCTCCTGCTCCAAAAATGGGACTATTTTTTGGTGGTGGGGTTGAACAACTGTGGTATCAGTTTGTTGGCTTCGCTGCTGTTGGTGGTTTCACCGTTGTATTTAGCTTTATTGCTTGGTATGTAATTTCTATGATTACGGGTGGTATTCGTGTATCTGAGGAAGAAGAGTTGAAAGGACTCGATATTTCTGAGCATGGCATGGAAGCTTATCCAGGGTTTGGAAAGGAAAGCGAAGGCTAGGACTACAAGTAGATTTGCGACGCTTCGCATTACAAGTCTATTTATTTAAGAACGAGGAGGAGTAATTCATGAATTGCCCCTTCTCGTTTTCTTTTTGTAAAGTTCATCCTAATGCCGATGGGGTTATGGGGATATAATGGTGGGGCATAGAATTATAAGATTTGGATCTCAATATTTGAACCATGACGAACACTCTGATCAACGCTGCAAAGGTATCTAAGGTTGAAGTCCTCAAGCAGAAAAGCAACTTTTTACGAGGTCCCATCGACGCTGAGCTAACCGATGGCAACCCTTTCTTCAGTCAGGATGGGATTCAAATCCTGAAGTTTCATGGTTCATATCAGCAAAAAAATCGTGATTTTGACAAGGCTAAGGAAAAGGGCGAAGAGTCGCAGTACAGCATGATGTTACGGACTCGTAGCCCTGGTGGTGTAATTCCTTGGCAGTTGTATGTCGCATTAGATAAACTATGCGATCGCTATGGCAACCATACTTTACGCGCTACAACCAGACAGGGTTTTCAGATTCACGGCATCCTCAAAGAAAACCTGAAAACAGTGATTGCCGATATCACCAAAAACATGGGATCGACGGTGGGCGCTTGTGGCGACATCAATCGTAATGTTATGGCTCCTGCTGCGCCTTTCAAAAACAAACCTGAGTATATCTTTGCGCGTGAATATGCGGTCAAGATTGCCGATTTTCTTGCCCCTCAAGCTGGTGCTTATTATGATATTTGGCTTGATGGTGAAGTAGCGGTGACGGCTTCGGAAGATCCCGAAGTAACTGCGGCGCGTAATCGTCAAGGAAGCGGTACGGCTAAAACTAATATTAGCGATATTGAACCGATCTATGGTGTTCAGTATCTGCCCCGCAAATTTAAGATTGCGATCGCTGTGGCGGGTGATAACTCCGTCGATCTCTATACAAACGATTTGGCGTTGGTGGTGATTACCAATGCTCAAAACGAGTTGGAAGGTTTTAATGTTTATGTTGGTGGTGGTTTAGGTCGCGCCCACAATAATGATGCGACGATTGTGAGAATGGCTGACAGCATTGGTTTTGTGCCTGTTGCCCAAATTTATGATGTAATCAAAGCGATCGTATCTGTCCAACGCGACTTTGGCGATCGCCATAATCGTCGTCATTCGCGCTTCAAGCATATTTTGCATGAGTGGGGCGTAGACAAATTTAAACAAGTTCTGCTCGAATACTACCCCACCGAATTAGCGGCGGCGCGTGAATTGCCTGATTTCAAATATCAGGATTATCTCGGCTGGCATGAGCAGGGCGATGGTAAATATTTTGTCGGTGTCTCGATTGAGAATGGTCGGGTTAGCGATCGCGAAGATCTGCAATTAAAAGTGGCTCTACGAGAAATCAGCGAAAAGTTTCAGCATGATTTTGTCTTGACTCCCAATCACAATTTATTGATTACGGAGATTTCTGCCGATGAGAAGGAAGAGATTCAAAAGATTCTCGATCGCTGTCATGTGCTTTCCACTGACAAAATTGATTCGCTAGTCCGTTACTCGATGGCTTGCCCTGCTTTCCCAACCTGTGGATTAGCGATCGCTGAGTCAGAACGTGCATTACCCGACGTATTAGCGAGAATTCGTAAACTGTTAGTGCGTTTGGGATTAGAGAATGAAACCTTTGTCACGCGGATGACAGGTTGCCCCAATGGTTGCGCTCGTCCCTACATGGCGGAGCTTGCCTTTGTTGGTAGTGCCTTGGATGAATATCAAATTTGGTTGGGTGGTAGTTTTGATTCGACTCGTCTCGCTCAACCCTATGTACAGCGCTTGCATATCAATAATCTAGAGAAAGGTTTGGAACCTCTATTTGTTTATTTTAAAAATGAACGCACAGATGGAGAAGGCTTTGGTGATTTTTGCGATCGCAAAGGTAATGACGACTTGCGGAAGTTTGCCGATGCATATGTTCCAGAAGTGAATCCAAGTGAATCCAAGAGCAGTCGCCGTGATGTCCGCCATCGGGTCACACTTTCGGCGAAGTCATTTGATTTACTCAAAAAAGCGGTTGAGGAACAAGGGATTTCGATGAAAGATATTGTTGAAAATGCTTTGGTGAAGTATTTGACTTAATTGCTATAGTTTTTTTTTACCTGTGGCAAAAGAACTTAGGACTCACGCAAAAGTAGCTTGAAATAATAGATTGTGGGGGCAATTCATGAATTGCCCCTACTTTGTTTTGTGTAATATTATCGGTACAAGATATGAAGAGAAGACTGCCCATGCCACCATCGTCCATATTTTCAACAAATGTGTTATCTAGTGTTGGCAAAATTATTTCAGCAATCTTAGGGTTTATCCTAAGTAAGAATTTTATCAATAATACCTCTTCGGTTTTTAGTAGCATATTTCATTTTCCTCATCGTCGTCATTCAATTGATTTCGATTAATAAACTCTTATCTTTTGGGCATTGATTCGGATTCCTACTTAAGGTGAGATTACTACATAATGCTGCAACACTAAGGTGGATTTATATCACTAATATCCCAACATGAAACACATAAACGAATTTCATTATCTCCTAATTTTTTAAGTTGCTTAGGAGTGAATTCCAAATTACATTGACTATCATATGCGTACAGCTTATTGAGGAATCAAGGGGTACAATAGCAGCATTTGGAAAACCAGTTTGAGAAGAAAGATTTATCGAGCAAAAGAAAGAATGTTTTCAAGACAATCTGGATGACAAGTAAAGAATGCGGTT
>JBILGV010000161.1:0-5795 GCA_044350865.1 Pseudanabaena sp.
TGTCTAGGTTCTTGCCTCTCCCTTTCAGGTCGGGTTCGCTTCGCTTTCGCTCTCCGCTCCCTTCAGCGCTTTATTAAGTTAACCTGTTTAAATAGGTTTGTCAAGCGTTTTTGGAAAAGTTTTTTGGGCTTTTTAGAAAAAACGAGCTAAATGCTTATGGGGTAAACGTTTAGCTCGTTAGATTTTTTGAATATTTTGTGTTCTTGGGGGGCGAAGCTTTTTTTAGTTGTTATCTGAGGGTGGATAGTTATTTGTTGACGATATAGGGGGAATTGATCGCTTGAATTTGTCCCGATCGCACTAGCGCTTGGTAGATAAAAGCGGCAACTTCGGCTCTGGTGGCTGGTTGAGTTGAGTTTAGAAACTTGATATTTGGGTAATTGACGACTAGGTTATTTTCGGTTGCTGCGGAGACGCTGTTGCGTGCATAGCTGGGGATAGTGGCTGCGTCTGAGTAGGCTTGCAATGTTGCCTCAACGGGTTTAGCTGGGGCGAAGTTTAGTCCGTTGGCTAGGGAGACGAGAATTTGGACGCGCTGAATATTTTCATTGGGTTTGAATAAATTTCCAGGGTAGCCAGAGACGAAACCGATGGTATAGGCTTTTTGGATTGCGGGAGTAGCCCAGTAGGTTGAGGGCAAATCGGCAAACTCGTTGGCGCTGCGTATAGGCGTTTTGTTGATTGACTGGCTGAGAATGGCGGCAAACTGCGCTCTGGTGACGGGATCGTTGGGACGAAAACTGCCGTCCGGAAAGCCTTTAATAATATTTCTGGAGGCTAGTTCTTGGATGAAGGTTTGTGCCCAGTAACTGGAAGGAACATCGTTGAAAGTAACCTGAGCGGTTGGTGTTGTGGGGGTGGATGGAGAGGTGATCGGTGTTGTGGGCTGCACAAGGTTAACTGAGCCTTGAATACGTTTAGGATCAACTTGATTACCGATCGCTACAATAGTCACACCAGAGGCATTGTTGATATCAGTTTGCTTGTTGTTTTGGAAAATATTTTGCCCAGGGCTAGCGGTTGTACCAAGATCGACAGTGGGCTGACTAGTGCGATCTTTCAGGATCACTAAGCCATTTTCTTGGTTGTTGGCAATGAGATTATTACGAAATGATGGGGTGGAGATGTTTGAGACGACTATGCCACCCCGATTGTTGATGATACGGTTGGATAGGACGGCAACTTGAGATTTCTGCCCGATCGCTAGACCAAATCCTGTGTTGTCGAAGGTGTTGGACTGAATTTGTCCTGAACTCGTACCAAGGGCAGAAATACCGTTTGCCCCATTTTGGGTAAAGATATTGCCAGTCACGTTAGCCGAGGTCGCGCCTGTCAAGAAAACACCATCATGGGTAGACTTGGTAAAGGTATTGTTGGCGATATTGACATTTTGGGCAGATTCCACCCAAAGGGCATAGCCTCTAGGGTTAGAGTTGGTGAGGGTGATCCCCTCAATGCGTGCGCCATCACCAACCAGTAGGGCGATATTTTGACGAGCAAAAGTGGGACTGACAAAGACTCCGCCGCCTGAAATGATAATGTCTTTGCCTTGATTGCTAGCATTGCCGCGTAAAGTTACACCTGCGGGGATCTTAATCGGGAATACTTCACCTGTTTCGGGGGTGTAATTGCCACTAGAGACTTGAATCACTGCACCAGCTTGAGGATTTTTTTTGAGGGCGGCAGTTAGCGATCGCAAGGGTTGATCAGCAGAGATACCTGAGTTAGTATCTGCACCGTTGGGAGCCACAAATAAAACTACATTGGCTTGTGCAAGTTTTAGCGGCTCTGTTGTTTGTGTGGTTGCATTGAGTGAGTTAACGTTTTGGGCGATCGCTGATGATGTAGGAACAACGATTTGCGATAAGCCAGAGGTAACGAGAAAGGCTAGTCCTAGTGATATACGAAAAAATGTCGTTGGGGATGACATAGGTTTTTCCTTTACAATTTATACAAGTTATAAGAGTCTTGGATCTGCCAAGTTTGACGCAAAGTATATCAAATAGTTGCTTCCAAGACTTTAGGTAAAGTATTTCCGATCGCATTTAGAGAGAGGTATCTGTGAGTTCACTTCCTGTTCCGTCCCATATTCATTATGAGCTTTTGCTTCAGTTGTTGGAGCGGCAGACCTTGCCTGCTTTGCATGGAGAAATGAAGCAACCCCACCTAACGGCAAAGCTGAATTTGTCAAGAGAACATCTTCAAGCTGCAATTATTAATTTACGCAAGGCTTTTGCTTTGCAGAAACAGGTTGAAGATATATGTGGGTATCACGGTATTGAGGTTTCTTATCGCTGGTCTTTGAGTGAGTCGGAGCAGGAAATGGGGCGATCGCTTAAGGAGCTATCGAGTCCACCCCAAAAGTTAGAGTGAGCAATCTAAAAGTGATCACTCCAGAGTGATCAACTTTAATAATTCCGATTCTGACAGACATGACACACCCAAGGATTCGGCTTTTTCTAGCTTAGAACCAGCTTCCGCGCCCACAACCAGATAGTTGGTTTTTTTACTGACAGAATCTGTGACTTTTCCACCCGCCGCCTTGATCAGTTCTTTTGCTTCATCCCGTTTCAGAGTCGGCAATGTGCCTGTGACCACAAAGGTTTTACCCGCAATATTTGGATTTAGGGCGATCGCTTTGCTGTCCTTCATTTCACTCACAAACTGTAGCCCTGAAGTTTGGAGACGTTTTATTAAATATTGATTAGTTTCTTTGCGAAACCATTTACAAACTGCTTGGGCGATTTCTTCACCAATACTGTAAATAGAAGCGAACGCTTCAGGACTAGCATTAGCTAATAATTCGACATTGGGGAAATTGTCGCTAATTGTTTGGGCGTTGGTGCTGCCCACATGTCTAATGCCTAAACCATAAAGTACTCGCGCCCAAGGCTTAGTTTTGGATTGCGCGATCGCCTTAATAATTTTATCGGCAGATTTCTGCCCCATGCGATCGAGGGATTGCAATTGTTCGCTAGTTAAAGCATAGAGATCGGCTACCGAATTTACATAGTTTTCAGTAACTAATTGCCTGACCAGCTTCTCGCCAATGCCATTAATATCGAGAGCCTCACGGCTGACCCAATGCTCGATCGCACCGCGCACGATCGCAGGACATTCTTGATTAATGCAACGGGTGGCGGATTCATCTTCAGGTTTCAAGACTGGTTGACCGCATTCAGGACAGTGACTAGGCATGACAAATCGGACGGCTCCACTGGGGCGCAATTCAGTTAAGATTCGCACCACTTCGGGGATGATTTCGCCAGCTTTCCGCACGATCGCCGTATCGCCAAGGTGCAAATCTAGTTCCGCAAGGCGATCGCTGTTATGTAGTGTTGCTCTGGAAACGGTCGTACCCGCAAGCAACACGGGACGCAATTCGGCTACGGGTGTGAGAGTACCTGTGCGCCCCACCTGTACGGTCACAGATTCAATCACTGTCGGCATTTCTTGGGCGGGATATTTCCAAGCGATCGCCCAACGAGGAGTTCTTTGGGTAAATCCGAGTTGTTCCTGTTGCGGGAAATTATTCAGCTTAATTACCATGCCATCGGTCATATAGGGTAGATTCAGGCGTTCCGTTGACCAATAATCATAATAATCTTGCAATTCCTGCATTGATTTACAGAGTTGCTTATTGGGATTGACGCGAAATCCAACTTGTTGCAAAAATTCCAGAGCTTCCCATTGGGAGGAAATATCCACAAGATCTTGAGGAATATGCAGCGTATAGGCAAAAAAATCAAGGCGGCGGTTAGAAACTTTGCGTGAATCGAGTTGGCGTAATGTCCCTGCGGCGGCGTTGCGAGGATTGGCAAATAATGCTTCACCCTGTTGCGATCGCTCTTGATTAATCGATTCAAAAACGGCGATCGGTAAAAATGCTTCACCACGAATTTCTAAGCGATCAGGAGGATTTTCTAAATTTAGTCGTAGGGGAATGGAACGAATCGTTTTAATATTTGGTGTAATATCTTCGCCCCAAGCACCATCACCTCTAGTCGCGCCGCGCACTAAAATCCCATGCTCATAGGTTAAGGCGATCGCTGATCCATCGATTTTTAACTCACAAATACTATCTAAAAAGTTTGGTGTAGATATTCCTTTTTGACAGCGTTCTTGCCATGTGATCACATCGTTGGAGGTAAAGGCATTCTCTAAACTATAGAGTGGAATATTATGTTGAACCGATACAAACTGAGTTGTGGGCTTTTCACCTACGCGCTGCGTGGGGCTATCAGGTGTAATTAACTGCGGATATTGGGTTTCAAGGTTTTGTAATTCATGGTAAAAATTATCATAAACAGAATCTTCCATTATAGGTGCATCAAGGACATGATATTCATAACTCGCCTGTTGCAATATTTTTCGCAAGGCGATCGCTCTTGATTGAATTTCAGAATCTAACAATACTTCAGCCACAATATTTATTTCTCCCAAAACAGCCTTAAAATATCGATTAAAAAACATTGTCAACGTCTCAAGACATAGAGATCAGTTTATGTTGTTATTGCTTGCCAAAAATTACGTGGATTAGTAATTGAAATGTTTTGAATTGGATGCAAGACAATTAAATCATTATCTCCAGTAATAAGATGTGAAGCATCACCATTTAGAGCTAGATCGATAAACTTATCATCCTTAGCATCTCGGCATAGCTTCACCTGAGTTAAAATTTCGATAAATATCCACGCAGTTTTAATACGGATAGATAATCCATCAATATCTTCGGGATCGATATATTTAGCAAACTTTGAACGTCTTAACATAGAGAGGATTTCTGTTAGTGTGTCGGTAGAATACAAAATAGCGCTATTGTCTTCTCCCCAATTCAAAACTTGGGCTGAAATAGAGTTAGGGACAAAATAGCGCTGATTAAGACATTTGTATCAAGAACTAGACGCATAAAACTATTGATCGTCACTCAGTAGTTCATTTAGCTTTTCTTCGGTCAAACCACGTTTTTAAGCTTTGTTACCAATGTTTTCTCTAAATCCCTGAAATTCTTGAATATTGGTGCGTGTAATGCGTTGATAGGTTGAGGGCGAAGATGTTCACCTGAGATTTTGGGAAAGCTTTCGGCGATCGCAATCTTGTAATTGGGACGATAGCGGATGCCGTGAAGCATCAGTTTTTCTTGCTTGGCAAGGGCGTTGGTGATCGTGCTGAAGGTTTTCAATTCGTCAAATTTTTCGCCCCTTGTCATTTCTAGCGGTGCCTTGGCTTCGTAGAGGTTGTTGATTACGGGTGTGGCGCTCATGCCTAAGACGCAGAGTTCAGGGTTTTGGCAGGATGCTTCGGAGAGTAGGGAGTTAAGGGTTTTGCGGCGTTTGCTTTCTTTGTTGGGATTGGGATCTTTCTTAACCTAGAATACTAAAATAATCAAAACTATTACAAGTCAAGAAATCAACCATTTATTTTTAGATTTAAACAAGTATTCTTTAGGATTTGTTCGGAACCGCTAACAATATGATTAACAAATGGAGATGGATCAAGGGAGATTGAGATATTTTCGCTTTGAAAATCTTAAGAGAATTTCTGAATGTCTTGTTGACCTTAAAGGTCTTAATGTTAGTGGAGTTGGAGATCCAATACTTCGAGAATCTTTAACATCTCGGATAAGCTTGCCCTTCGCACCAGTAAGTTATACTGTATGGCGAAACTGACAATTTCGTTTTTTCTGGTCCTCTTGCACGACAATTTACACAAGTAGGCAATGCAGTACCTCCTTTACTAGCTTTACAGTTAGCTCGCTCAACGTATCAGGTATGCTAAAAATGTAATCATAGACT
>JBILGV010000096.1:0-17643 GCA_044350865.1 Pseudanabaena sp.
ATGAGATCGCTATGCCACTGCAAACTCAGTTAACTTCCGAGTCTCAGGATCGTGAAAAGCCAAAACAATATCAGACTTAGGGATACCTTCCGTTAACAACTCATTAGCAATACCCTCCTCAGTCCAATCATCCTCAATATAAATCTTTTGATTCTTAATACGAATATGCACCTGAATATTTCTATATTTTCTCTTCCCTTGCCAACCCATTAAAAACCAAAAATACTGATCGTGAACATCATCAAAAACTAGACAACTCTCTCTTTCTCTAATATTAGAATTAGTAGCCCAGCTATGATACTCAGTCAAGATCTTTTTGATGACATCACGATACTTATCTAATCTATCCATTGTAAAATTTCCTCCTGCATTGTATTCACAACTAACAACTTAATTGAATCTATGCGTATCAGGTCTTGAATCGAATCTCTTAGAAAAAAGTTTTGATAACTGCTTTCCTTGATTCCTAGATAAAGACTATATTCAGGAGCAGTTAACTGGATTAAATTTCGATAGAGAATATACTGCCCTAATGCTAGTTCAAAATCTCGCATTGGTGAAGGACTTAAAAAACTTTTAACCTCAACTACAATCTTTTTACCCTGTCGTTCGGCAGCGATCGGCTTTTCGGCAGCCAAATCAGCAAACAAATCAACATCCTTATATCGAATCAGATAAGGATCAGCCGTAATTAACCAGCCATCTTTGACGAGGGCATTTTTTACGGCATCATGATAAATGTCTTTGGCAGGCATAGCTCTAAAAGCAAGATAAAGATGGTAAACAAGCCCAGTCTAACCTCATTACAGGTAGTTATTACGGCAGTTTGTGAGGTGTGATCGCCATACTTATAAACCTGTCATCAAGCAAGTGGCGATCGCGCTATTATTTGCTTTTTCTAGGCTTGTTCTGAGCTTTTCGCTAGCGAGTGCGATAAAATCAACTATAGTTAGCCGCTTAAGCTGTAGCATAATTTCATTATGGTAACAAGAATTTTTCTGTGTAACGAACAGACAGAGCCAGAGATTCGCGATTTTATTCGTGAAGCGATCGCCGATATCTCGGAGGGGGAGCAGTATATCGTTACATGGAACTGCGGTAATATTCAGACCCTGAAAGTGGGCGATCGCGCCTATTTCAAACGCATTGGTAGTGCCAGTCAGGGCTATTTTGCGGCGGGGACAGTCGTACCTGCGGATCGTGAATATCAACTGAAACAGCGATCGGCAAGATATCGCGAACTCAGCGAAGCCTACGACATTGACTCACAGGCAAATAATTTTCGGATTTGGGTAGCTTGGGACTCCTGTGTAAGTTTTGATGAACCACTGAGGACGGATTATTTGCGACAATTGCCTCATTTTCAGGGAATGCCCCTTGAGCCACAAAATGACGCGGGCGTATTTCGTGAAGAATATGTGCGAATGCTCGATCGCGAGTGGGAAAAACAGACACAAAAGGCGTTTCGGGCTGGGAAGGGGATTAGCCTGATTGATGTTTATTATCGTTGGGGTTTAGAGGATATTCAGCAAGGTTTTCCACAGGATGCGTTGGAATCATTTCGGCAAGCGCTGAAATTAAATCCGAATTTTATTAAGGCTTATCTGGGTTTAGGCGATGCCCATGTTAGTTTGCGGGAATATGCCAAGGCGGTCGGTGATTATGGCAAGGCGATTTCCATGCGTCCAGATAAGGCGAGACTTGCCTATTTCAAGCGTGGGGAAATTAATTTTTTGCTGGGACAGTTTCAGCAAGCTTTGGCAGATTTTCAAGCGGCGATCGGCATTGACCCCAATTTTGCCGATGCTCATTTTGCCCTTGGTAATACTTATTTCAAACTTAAGAGCTTTGAACAGGCGATCGCTTGTTATAGCCAAACCCTTGATTTAGATCCCCAACGTGATCTCGCTGCATTTCGGCGCGGGCGATCGCATTATGTTCTCAAGGAATTTCCCGAATCGATTCGCGACTTTAGCCATGCCATCAACTTACAACCCAGTAATGTCGATGCCTACTATTATCGCGGTCTAGCCTATTCTCAGCCCAGCATCGCCGATGAAACCCTTGCGGGTGATGATTTACGCAAGGCGATCGTTTTATATCAAACTCAAGGCAAACCTGACAAAGCCAAAAAAGCCAAGGAATTTCTGGAAACTCTAGCGATCGATTCTCTTCCAAAAGCAAAACCAAGAAGTAGTTTGGCGATCGCCCCTGCGGCAACATTACCCGAACCAACTGTAGAAATTACACCACCGCCACCAGCAATGCTTGTTGATGATGATGAATCTAGCGCTCTAATTATCGAGTCTCAACCAGTTGCCATTCCTATTTCTAATCTCAATTCCACTGAGAAAGTCAATATAGAAGCTAGTGAAGAAGCGATCGCTGCCTTCTCTAGTACTGATGTAGAGATTTCTCATTCACCTGAAACTACTTTTGTGGAAGTTGAGAAAGTAGTTGAAAAAATTGTTGAAGTTGAGAAGTTAGTCGAAGTCGAAAAACTGGTTGAAAAAATTGTCGAAGTTGAGCGATTTGTTGAGATTGAGAAGTTAGTTGAAGTCGAAAAGATCGTTGAAGTTGAGAAAGTAGTCGATCGCGTCGTTGAGAAATTTGTTGATCGCGTTGTCGAACGTGTAGTCGAAAAGCCAATTCCTTTTTCCATTGAAGATCCTAGCACTGCTGAAAAACTAGCGATGATCTCGGTGATGGCGCAATATATGCGTGATGGCTGGATGGTGCGATCGGTTGACAAATCTCAAGTTGGGTACGATCTCGAATGCTCCAAAGATGATTTCCATGAAGCCGTGGTGATTAAAAGTATGACTAGCGATCGCGCTTCCTTTGCTATTTCAGCGATCGAGATTGAGAATGCGCGTAGCAACAAGGATTTTGTCCTCTGGGTAGTTAGCGGCGCGGCGGAAAATCCTGAATTGCGTTGTTTGCGTGGACGTGAACTATTCGAGCAGTTTGACCTCGATCCCCTCGCCTTCGCCGCTAGAGTTAGGCAGGCTGCTGTGCAATTAGAATTTGCGCCAGTTTCTCTAGAAATGCCTCAATTTGAACAGCAAGGATAGAGGTTAATGGCAGCACAATCAAGTTTATTTGGTTTAAATAATTCAAATCGAGATTTTTCTAAAGCAGATGCTTGGGGGAAAAATCAATTTAACTCAAGCTTTCCAGCCGCCTTATCTTGTTATCTCGATCATCAAGGAATTGCCGCTAATTACATCTGTATCTCAAATCAAAAATTTAGTATAAATTCAATTGATATTGCTAATGTGTTTGGAATTAATGCCAATGAAAGTAATACATATTTTGCATTTGAAGCGCAACATACACCATTTCAGAAATATGTAATTGGAACTTTGCCAAGAACCGATTTAGTAATTCAGAATAGTTCCACGGGACAATGTTTACGGGGGCTAGAAGTTAAATTAACTGCATTACCTGATAACACCACTTGCAATTTGAATGATGATAAATTTGGTTCTGAAATAGTAGTTAGACCTGACACAATTGTATATTTAGCAGCCAGTATAGTTAGCACAAATATTGAGATTGTTAAAAAGTATATTGAAAGTAGTGCTGTAGTTATTGAGAATTGGTCAGATGCAAGAGAAGTAGTTACTAGTATTGCAAAAATAATTGGCTGCATTTCGGATATCAGTATTGATCTTGCAAACAATCAATCTCCATTTCTTTTACAGCCTATTTGGAAGACTGTTGGAAAATCACCAAAGCTTGCAGAGAATTGTCTAGATGTTTTTGTATGGAGTGATTCAGCCTTTGCTTGGTTCATATCACAAATATCTAAAATTGATAATGCAGCTACTCAAATAACTCGTCAAACTAGGACAAGTATTTGGCTATATAAAATGCTTTTAGATATCTGCAATCACGGCAGATGTGACTATAAAGATATTATTGATAAACTTTCTTATAATACAAAAAATGATAAAGCTTTCGCTTCTGCTGGGAACGTAACTAATCAATATATGTCATGTGAAAATTTGACATCTCCAAGGATTAGAAAAGACGAAATCAAAAATATAATTTTGGGCGGTGGGCAAAACTTACTCAGTCCAGAACGTAGATTTGATGCAATTATTTTTAATTCACCAGAGTTATTCTCATGATTACTGCTGTTGATTTATTTAGCGGTTGTGGTGGTTTGTCTCTTGGATTTCAGCAGGCGGGATTTGACATCTTAGCAGCTATTGATAACTGGAATATTGCTCTAGATGTCTATCGAGAAAATTTTAATCATCCCGCAATTCAGCAAGATCTTTCTGATGAAATTACATCAATTAAAATAATCCGTAAATATGCCCCTGAAATGATTATTGGTGGTTCACCATGTCAAGATTTTTCAAGCGCAGGAAACCGCAATCTAAACGGAGGAAAAGCTGGCTTAACATACAATTTCACAAATATTGTTTGTGATATTAAACCAAAATGGTTTGTAATGGAAAATGTACCAAGAATAACTAAAAGTAATATTTTTACGCAAATATCTAATCAGTTTTTAGACTGTGGCTATGGTTTGTCTAGTATTGTTTTAGATTCCTCATTTTGTAATGTTCCCCAGTCGCGATCGCGCTTTTTTTTAATTGGTGAACTTGGAGGTAATCAAAATACTTTAGTCGATTTATTTAAGATTAATTTATCCAATAAACCGATGACAGTTAGAGACTATCTTGGTGATAAATTAAATCTCGAATATTATTATCGACATCCTAGAAGCTATGCTCGCAGAGGAATTTTTTCTATTGATGAGCCGAGTCCAACCATAAGAGGTGTGAATCGACCAATCCCACCAAATTATAAATTGCATAGTGGTGATCCACAGGATGTTGATATCGCTAAGATTAGACCACTATCGACGATAGAAAGAAGTTATATTCAGACTTTCCCAAAGACATTTAAATTTTTTGGAACTAAAACAAATTTAGAGCAGATGATTGGCAATTCTGTACCCGTAAACTTAGCTTTTTTTGTTGCTTCTACTATTCTAAATTTCATTAAAGATGCTGATTAGTTGCTCGGTTTCAACTTGCCAGTACAGTGAAAAGATTAAAAATATTGAGGCGGATTTAGGCATTTTCCGTGAGATTATGGAAAACATTAATGGCGATCAGTTAGCCTGAGTGTGCTTTGAAGTGTGTCTTAATAATTTGAGGTTAGTAAAAAAATGCAGATGACTGGGAGTATCTCAGGAACAACCAAAATCTTGGGGGTGATGGGTTTTCCTGTCAGTCACAGTCTTTCACCTGCGATGCATAACGCGGCGATCGCCACATTAGGAATGGATTATGTATATGTACCATTGCCAATTCCTGTCGAAGATTTAGCTTCGGCGATCGCAGGATTAAAAGCCGTTGAATCAGTTCAAGGGTTTAATTTGACGATTCCTCATAAAGTTGAAGTGTTGCCATTACTTGACGAAGTTACACCGATTGCCAGAGCCGTAGGTGCAGTGAATACGGTAAAGCGGATTGGCGATCAATGGGTGGGGACAAATACCGATGTTGCGGGTTTTTTGGAGCCGCTCAAACAGCTTAATTATGATTGGTCAGAGCGCCCAGCCCTTGTACTTGGGGTTGGAGGTGCGGCTAAGGCAGTGGTTGCAGGATGTTTAGAGTTAGGTTGTCCTGTCATTCATGTTGTCGGTCGAGATAACAAGAAAATCAAAAAATTTCATGGAAATATGACTAGCCAACTCCGCGATTACAACTTGCGAGTTCATCCTTGGACATCAATTCCATCATTGCTAGAAATCGCAGGAATCGTGATCAATGCCACACCAATAGGCATGGCGAATGATCCTAATACTCCCATCAGCGAGATCGAAATGGCGCTATTACCCGATCAGGCGATCGCCTATGACTTAATTTACACACCACGCCCCACCAAGTTTTTGCAAATTGCGGCTGCACGAGGGCTACAAGCGATCGATGGTGTAGAAATGCTAATCAACCAAGGTGCGATCGCTCTTGAATGGTGGCTGAAACAACCGATTCCCATAGAAGTCATGCGAACAGCCCTATTGCAAAAGCTCGCCTAAATCTCACCTAAGTATGGAAATTTAAAACTATGTCTTCAGAAAAACCCGATAGTGTTTGGAATCATAAGCCTTGGTGGTGTCAACCTTGGTCAATTATTTTGACTGGATTCACAATTATTAGCGGTAGTTGGCTTTTGTTCAAAATAGTTTGGTTAACAATTCTTGTCTCAATTCCCATATTTGCATGGATGGGCTTTTTCGTGATTTTATTTCCAAAACTAGCTCTTCAAGAAGACAATCAATCATCGGCGAAATCCTAATCCCATTCATAACGAATACCAATAACTCACCGAAGTAAACATAAGATAAAGTTAATTCACTGCGTGCAAACCTCGATAAGCAGAACATGGAGAAATTGATGCAAAAAACACCAAATCAAATATCGACTCAGCCGATCGCATGGACAGAAAGAAACCTTGTCGTTCGAGCATTAGAGTCTGTCCAAGACTTGATCGTCATTACTTTATGTATTGGCTTATTTGGTGTGATGGTACTTCAACTAAAGGAAATGTTTGTTTCTCTGCTTTCTTTATCGGGAACACCTTTTCATGCGATTACTGCGGATATTTTATTCGTTCTAATTTTAGTTGAGTTATTCAGATTATTAATTATCTATCTACAAGAACACCGTGTTTCGATTGGGGTAGCTGTAGAAGTTTCCATCGTTTCTGCCTTGAGAGAAATAATCGTGCGTGGGGTATTAGAAACTCCTTGGGTTCAGATTTTAGCAACCTGTGGATTTTTATTGGTTTTAGCCGTTCTACTTTTGGTCAGAGTTTGGATTCCGCCAACATTTGAGGGCATAGATCCTGAAACTAGGATTGTCCAAGCATATAATGCCCAGAAAGAGTCGTTAAAATGATCATATTTAATCCATGACAAATACTGCCAAAATCCCTGTCGTTGTCTCTGGGGCAACAGGCAAAATGGGACGCGAAATCATCAAGGCGATCGCTCAATCACCAGATATGGATCTCGTCGGTGCGATCGGGCGTAAACATATCGGTGAAGATGTCGGTGAAGTTGTTGGCATTGGTGAATTAGAAATTCCCGTCACCGATAACCTTGAAGTTGTACTTGCTCAAGCCGCTCAAGAATCACAACTGCCCGTGATGATCGATGTCACCCATCCCAGCATCATCTATGACAATATTCGCTCAGCGATCGCCTATGGGGTGCGTCCTGTGGTTGGAACAACAGGCTTAAGTGAACAACAAATTGCGGAACTCGCTATTTTTGCTGACAAGGCAAGTACGGGCTGCATTATTGCCCCAAATTTTTCGGTCGGTGTAATTTTGATGCAACAAGCCGCGATCGCCGCCGCTAAATATTTTCAGCATGTAGAAATCATTGAACTGCACCATAACCAAAAGGCAGATGCTCCCAGTGGCACAGCGATTAAAACCGCACAGATGCTTTCAGAATTAGGACAATCTTTTAATCCTTCACTTGTGGATGAAAAAGAACATCTTGTAGGCGCAAGGGGGGCAACCTATGGTGAAAATATTCGCATTCACAGCATCCGCGTCCCTGGGTTAGTCGCTCGTCAAGAAGTAATTTTCGGTGCGATGGGAGAAACTTTGAAGATTGAACATAATGCTAGCGATCGCACCTGTTATATGGCGGGAGTGTTACTTTGTGTCCGTAAAGTGCTGGCACTTAAATCACTCATTTACGGGCTAGAGAAGTTGCTCTAAAATCGAAAATTGGTGAGGTGGGCAAAGCTCACCGCATCAATTTTAAGTTTTATTTCAGTCTCTGTTTTAGCCAAAACTGCAAAGTTGGCAGGGCAATCCGATAACCATATTTAGCCCCATAAACTAACCCCTTCTGTTCCAAACTATCCAGCGCCCCTTGCAGACTGCCCCCCTTAGAAAGTTGATGTTTCTGAATATACTCACGGCTATGAGGACTAACCGTCGGATCGATCGCTAAGCTCTCCAATACCCTTACTTGAGATGGCGGTAAAAGCATAATCAATGATTCAAAGGTAGGCGCAAGATCTTCAATTAGAGCCAACATATTTTGATATACATCATGGGGCTGAATCAGAAATTCCGCCAGAAATTCCGCAGTCGATGGAGAAGAATTTTGTGTGAGTGCGCCAAGCCAGATCCTACGAGTTAAAGCGATTGCATCACTCATATTCCCCTGAATATATTCACTAAATAAGTCTATAGTCGCATTCGTAAACTTTAAACCCTTGATTGCCATCGTCGGTTCCAACCATTCCCAAAGTTCTTGATTACTAAGGGGTGGCAATTCGACCACATGAATACTGAGCTTATGCATCCAAGGTTCGGGAACTGTCGCAATCAGGGCATAACTCACCCGACTTTGCAATTGAATTTCTCTCCGCAAATATTCTTCCCATTCACCTTTGCGATCCCATGAACGAATATGGGTGAAGTTATGTAGGACGATCGCCACTCGACAATCCAGCCATTCTGCCATCTGTTGAGGCAATCTCAGCATATTTTGAAATAAACTCCAAATTCCTGCGGCGGGAAGTTTCCAAGTAATCCGAGGTTTAGATTTTTCGGAAGCTTCAAAGGTCACGGGTTGATCCGCGAGTAAATGTTGTAGTTTGGCAAATTCTTCAGGGCGATCAAAGGTCTGTAACAAGCTTTCGGCTAGTAGCTTCGTAAAGCGATCGCCATCGGTTGCGCGTAAACAATCTAAAGTAATTACCCTTGCGCCGACTTTTTGAGCCGCCCATTTAACTAGAGTTCTGCGTCCGCTACCTGCAACACCTGCTATCAATAAATCATCATCAGCGAGCAAAATTTCACTAATTTGCTCTAGTTCTGGTTGTCGCCCCACCAACTTTTGCGGCAAAAAAGGATTGTCGCTCATTTTTTATTAAGCTTACCTACTTAGTACTATTTTTTAGTACTATAAGTGTAACTGTTTACCCGTAAATATCGATGGCAATGGAGACAAAAGATCTTACTGCTGCTCCTTCCGTAATTCATTGGCATAGCCTTGATGCTGACGAATCACTGAAATTGTTGCAGAGCAATGCAGAACAAGGAATAAGTAGTCAAGATGTAGCAGTCAGGTTCGATCGCTACGGAGCTAATGAACTGATTGAAAAAGCAGGGCGATCGCCTTTGAAAATTTTTATCGATCAGTTTACGAATATCATGTTAGTGATGTTGATGGCTGTGGCGATCGTTTCGGGTTTTTTAGCGCTGACCAAACCAGTACCAGAATTCCCTAAAGATGCGGTTGCTATTTTCTCGATTGTTTTGCTGAATGGCATTCTTGGCTATATGCAGGAAGTCAATGCCGAAAAGGCTCTCGCTGCACTCAAACGTATGTCCTCGCCTAAAGTGCGCGTGATTCGCAATGGTGAAGTCAGCGAAATCAACGGCAAAGAACTTGTTCCAGGAGATATTATGCTGTTGGAAGCAGGTGTACAGATTGCTGCGGATGGAAGATTGCTAGATGAACAAAATCTCCAAGTGCGTGAATCAGCTCTGACAGGGGAAGCGGAAGCAGTTAATAAAGAAGCAAAATTGATTTTAGAAAAGGATGCAAGCTTAGGCGATCGCTTGAACTGTGTCTATCAAGGAACTGAAGTCGTGCAGGGACGCGCTAAGGTTCTGGTCACAAAAACAGGAATGCAAACCGAATTAGGGAAAATTGCGGCTCTAATTCAAGATGTTGAAACTGAAGATACGCCTTTGCAGCAGAGAATGACCCAATTGGGAAATGTCCTCGTATCGGGATCTCTAGCCCTAGTAGCCCTAGTTGTGGCGGTCGGGTTATTAAATAAAGGTGAGTTTGGACCTCTTCTCGAAACTTCTCTCAGCATGGCAGTTGCTGTAGTTCCCGAAGGACTACCTGCGGTGGTGACAGTGACCCTCGCCCTAGGCACTCAGCGAATGGTCAAGAAAAAAGCCCTGATTCGCCGTTTACCCGCAGTCGAAACCCTCGGTTCCGTCACCACGATTTGCTCCGACAAAACGGGTACGCTCACTCAAAATAAAATGGTAGTGCAGAGTATTCGCACAGGGTTACATTCTCTCCAAGTTTCAGGTGATGGATATGCACCAATTGGAGAATTTAGAATTTCAGAACATCCTGAAGAAGATTCAAACTTTATAGTGCATAACATGCCTGAAGTTCAGCAATTGCTGATGGCTTGCATATTTTGTAATGATTCAATTTTGCAACAAAAAAATGGTGAATGGATTATCATCGGCGATCCAACAGAAGGTGCATTATTAGTTCTTGCCACTAAAGGTAGTTGTGACTTTTCGGAATGGCAACATCGCATGCCGCGTGTATCGGAAGTTCCGTTCTCTTCTGAGCGCAAGCGGATGAGTGTACTGGTGCAGGGTGAACATGGCGGCAATGTCCTGTTCTGTAAAGGTTCACCCGAATTAACGTTGGAATGTTGTAGCCAGATTCAAATGGGTGATCGCATTCAAGCGATCGCTGCTGATCAGCGCCAACAAATACTCGATCAAAATAACGAACTCGCTAGTCGTGGTCTGCGCGTCTTGGGTTTTGCCTATCGGAATTTTGCTGATTTACCAGAAAATGGTATCACCACTGCCGATGAAAGCAATCTAGTTTGGGTTGGCTTAGTGGGAATGCTTGATGCTCCAAGACCAGAAGTGCGCGAAGCTGTCAAACTTTGCCGAGAAGCTGGTATTCGTCCTGTGATGATTACAGGCGATCACCAACTCACTGCCAAGGCGATCGCTGTTGATTTAGGCATTGCCCAAAAAGGCGATCGCGTCCTCACAGGTCGGGAACTAGAAGTAATGGAGGACTCAAACTTAGATCACGAAGTCGAGCAGGTCAGCGTCTATGCGCGAGTTTCGCCTGAGCATAAATTACGCATTGTTAAATCTTTGCAAAGACAGCATCATTTTGTCGCAATGACAGGAGATGGTGTAAATGATGCCCCCGCACTCAAGCAAGCTGATATTGGGATTGCGATGGGAATTACGGGTACTGATGTTTCCAAGGAAGCCAGTGACATGATCCTGCTGGACGACAACTTTGCCACCATTGTCGCGGCAACGGAGGAAGGTCGGGTAGTTTATACGAATATTCGCCGATTTATCAAGTACATTCTCGGCAGTAATATTGGTGAAGTAATTACGATTGCGGCGGCTCCGATGTTAGGCTTGAGCGTCCCTCTGATTCCCCTACAGATTTTATGGATGAATCTGGTTACTGATGGCTTACCCGCCCTAGCTCTAGCCGTTGAGCCAGCCGAACCAAATGTCATGAAACGACCACCATTTGATCCACGCGAAAATATTTTTGCGAGAGGTATGGGTGCATACATGATTCGGATCGGCATTGTTTTGGCAATTATTACCATCTCCTTAATGGTTTGGGCTTATGGCTATACCAATGCCAATACTTTTGGTGATACTTACTCCAAGGATCGCTGGGAAACAATGGTATTCACCACTCTTTGTCTAGCGCAAATGGGACATGCGATCGCCATTCGTTCTAACACGCAATTGACAATCGAACTTGACCCGCGCACTAATCCCTATGTTTGGGGATCGGTGATTATGACTACGGTTTTGCAATTAGTCCTAATTTATGTAGAGCCATTCCGTCGCTTCTTTGGCACACATTTACTCACGCCCACAGAATTAGCAATTTGCTTTGGGTTTAGCGCTTTGATGTTTGTTTGGATAGAATTAGAAAAGTTGGTGATTCGTTGGTGGATGTGGCAACGTAAATCCTAACGACAATCTGAATCACAATTATAAAAAGTATGCTAGGCTACAAATCTGGGTAGCGATTCAAGTGTATTAAAGTTCAAGAATCAGTGGAGGAGTTAAGTTGAAAAAGGTTGAAGCAATCATTCGTCCGTTCAAGCTAGACGAAGTCAAAATTGCTCTTGTCAATGCTGGCGTAGTGGGCATGACGGTTTCAGAAGTGCGTGGTTTTGGTCGTCAGAAAGGGCAAACAGAGCGTTATCGTGGCTCTGAGTACACGGTCGAGTTTCTACAAAAGCTCAAAATTGAGATCGTTGTAGAAGATGACCAAGTGCAAATGGTAGTAGATAAAGTTATTGCGGCTGCCCGTACTGGCGAAATCGGCGACGGTAAGATTTTCGTATCTCCTGTAGAGCGAATTATCCGCATCCGTACTAATGAAGAAGGTTTAGAAGCTGTCTAAGTTTTTAAACATCGAAAAAGTAGGGGTAGTTCATGAACTGCCCCTACTTTTTTGTGACCTTTTTTTTATGCCTTTGTACATAGGACTTGTAAAAAACGCTATAGCCCCGCATACCATTCATAACCGAGATCTTCCCAATAGCCTTGTTTTTCGCCTAACTCACTCGTAAGCTCAATCCTTGTTACCCATTTACTGAGCTTGTAGCCCAGCTTCACAGGTGAAGCAAGACGCAGAGGAGCGCCATTTGCGGCTTCTAATGGTTGACTATTTTTTTGATAAGCCATCAATGTTTGCGGGTGCATCACTGAGTCAAGATCCCAGCTTTCGTAATAACCATCCGCCGAATAAAAATACGCATATTTTGCTTGAGTTGAAGGCTTAGCGATCGCAATTAAGTCTCGCAATTTAACGCCGCCCCACTGCACGATCGCCGCCCATCCCTCTACACATACATGACGAATCACCATTGAGGTAAATGGTAATCTTTGTACCTCGGTAATGCTTAAACTCAAAGGATTGTCCACTGCACCATCGATGATCAGGCGATAGTTAGCGAGATTGATCGGTGGTGTACCCCGAAAACTATTTATGATTAATTTATCTGGCTCTATCGCTGAGATTGGCAACTCTGGCACTAATTTCTGAGGCTGAAAAATTAAAGATTCGACCTGTTGATTTAACGGCTCTGAGACAGCGCCCACACCCCCCTCAGCAAGACTGCCAAAACCAATTGTCAGCAATCCCGCTCCCGCGAGATTCAAAAAGCGGCGGCGCGGCAAAAAATCGGTATCGTCAGACTCTAAGTCTAAATCTGGTTTGTTTTGATTGGGTTCCATAGTTTAAATATAGCAAATGCGGCGCTATGCGCCGCATTTGCTGTTATTCCCAAAACATTGAATCAAGCAAGCGATCGCCCCCCACCTTACGCCCCAACTGCGAATGCAGTCCAGCTAAAATTAATGTGATTGGTACTGCCATAAAATGCGTAATGCGTAAAGCCTCCCAACCACCAAAACTATCCACAATCCAATAAAACTGAGCAGGTTTATACATGCCTATTCCCGTAAAAACCGATAACAGCAAAATGGGGATCAACAATGTATAAACCAGACGATGCCATGCATAATTTTTCCGTTTAGGATTTTCTCCAACTAACAACGCTTTCACATCTTTACCACTCATATACCGATGTTGCCAATGGTGAGTTAGCAAAACATAAACCCCATACCACAATAAATTCAGAACAAATATCCACATGATGGCGAAATGCCAATGCCTTCCACCCGCCAACCATCCCCCTAATCCCAAAATCGCGGGAATATGCAGCCCTTCGCGCCCCCCAAACACTGGATTGGCGTTGTAAATTTGTAAACCACTGGTAATCATCAAAAATAGACTTACTAGACTTACCCAATGAAAAACTTTAGTGGCTGGCTTTTGAATGGGCGATCGCATACCTACTGCTCCTAATTAAAATCGATAAAAATTTAAAACCGATAAAAAATCAACGAAAAATGGGAAGGTAAAACACATTTACCTTCCCATTATTAGCTATTGTTCAGCGAAAAGCTATAACCAATAAAATTAGTTAGGCTTCTTAGTTTCAGCAGGCTTGTCACCAGCTTTTGGTGCTTCAACAGGCTTGTCACCAGCTTTTGGTGCTTCAGCAGGCTTATCGCCAGCCTTCATTGCATCAGCAGGCTTTTCACCAGCTTTGTCTTTTTCGCCAGCCTTCATTGCATCAGCAGGCTTTTCACCAGCTTTAGTTGCGTCAGCAGGCTTTTCACCAGCTTTAGTTGCGTCAGCAGGCTTAGCGGATTTATCTTTGTCCCCTGCTTTCATCGCATCACCAGCTTTAGGTGTTGCTGCTGCGGGTGTTGCTGCGGGTGTAACAGCCGCAGGAGGAGTAGCAGTTTCTGTAGCACAAGAAGCTAGACCAGCAGATAGACCAAGGCTTGCAACGATCAAAAGAGCTTTGAAGTTCATAGTTGTAATTTTTTATGTTTAGTAATGGAACTGACTAATTTAGAGTAGTTATATGCAGTTTTTGTGGAGGAGCCTACGTATAATTACTCACTAGAATATTGTATGTTAAATATTTGTAAATTCAACCCTTAATTTTTGTAAATTTGTAATCTGTATAGCTGACTTAGTAGCTAAATTGTGCAAATGCTTGTGTGGTAAGGAAATGCTCGAAAATGTACTCATAAGAATTCTTGAACATTTGGCTCAAGGAGATCTCCTATCTATTTCGGATCGCGAATGGTTAATTCATGATCTGCAAACTAGAGTAAATTCCTTTTCTACATTTGGTTTAACGATTTCAGATTTGAAAATAAACTCCAAATTATCGACAAAACTATCGACATTAATTGATCAGCGATCGCAATTTTTGCAATTGGTCTACCCAGAAATTTTGCAAAGTCTGATCGAGCACAACATTAAATTTGAGCCACTATCATTAATATTTCCGATCCTCTGGCATTACTGGTTGCCCCTCGCCCAACATCTCGCCAATCAACAATCAAAAATAGGACGTACTTTCATTCAAGGCTTAATTGGCGGACAGGGTACTGGTAAAACTACCTTGGGGATAGTTTTAAACGTTTTGCTACAACATCTTGGCAAAACTTTTTTAAGTATTTCCCTAGATGATTTATATAAAACCTATAGCGATCGCCAAAAGTTACGCGATCGCCGCCCTGCGTTTATTTGGCGCGGTCCCCCCAACACCCACGATATTGATTTGGGCATAGAAATTTTGCGACAACTGCGCGATCGCCATCCAGATCATCCTCAACCGATGGCAATTCCTCGCTTTGATAAGTCATTACACTATGGTGCAGGCGATCGGCTTGATCCCGAAATTTCCTACGGCGCAGATATCATCCTGTTTGAAGGCTGGTTTGTCGGTATGCGCCCCCTACCAATATCAGCATTTCGTAATTATGTCCCACCGATTTTGTCAGAAAGCGATCGCGAGTTCGCGCTTGAGTGCAACGCCAATCTCTATAACTATTTGCCGCTCTGGGACTATCTCGATAGCCTAATTGTCCTGAAGCCTGAAGATTATCAGTACAGTTTGCAATGGCGCATAGAAGCCGAACATAAATTAATTGATGCTGGCAAAACGGGTATGAGTGACGCTGAAATTACCCAATTTGTCGAATATTTTTGGAAAGCGCTACATCCTGAATTATTCATGCCCCAGACGATTGAGGGAGCATCGGTTGATTTGGTTGTGGAGATATCGCGATCGCACTTCCCCTCAAAAATTTATACAAAAAACTAAGGATATTGCTTTGTAACGCCATTAGTTTTTAAGTTTTATCGCCATCAATCGGAAGGAATAGTCTATTATTGTTGATACAAATAAAATAACCGTACTGGTTTGCCCTTTCTGATTCAGGTACTTGTTCAGATTAGTTTAACTATTTTGAGCAACTGTCTAAGTCAGAATCATTTATCATAAATTAAAATTAAGAATCGTTAAGATCTTACTCACTACATAGATTTAAGGAACATTTGCAATGGGATTACCCTGGTATCGAGTGCATACAGTTCTCCTGAACGATCCAGGAAGACTGATTGCCACGCACCTGATGCACACTGCTCTCGTAGCAGGGTGGGCAGGCTCGATGGCACTATATGAGCTAGCAATTTTTGACCCCAGTGACCCTGTCCTCAACCCCATGTGGCGACAAGGGATGTTCGTAATGCCTTTCATGACTCGTCTTGGCATCACCAACTCTTGGAGCGGCTGGACAATCACAGGCGAACAGGTCGCTGATCCTGGCTTCTGGTCTTTTGAAGGTGTGGCTCTAGCCCACATCGTCCTTTCTGGTTTGCTTTTCCTAGCTGCTATTTGGCACTGGGTTAACTGGGATTTAGAACTGTTTAGAGATCCTCGCACAGGTGAGCCAGCTTTGGACTTGCCAAAAATGTTCGGTATTCACCTGTTTTTGTCTGGTTTACTCTGCTTTGGTTTCGGTGCATTTCACCAAACTGGACTTTTTGGACCTGGAATGTGGGTATCTGATGCCTACGGCTTGACTGGACATGTCGCACCTGTCGCACCTGAATGGGGACCAAACGGGTTTAACCCCTTCAATGCGGGTGGTATTGTCGCTCACCACATTGCCGCAGGTATTGTTGGTATTGTGGCTGGATTATTTCACCTAACCGTGCGTCCTCCTGAGCGTCTTTACAAAGCTCTGCGTATGGGTAATATCGAAACTGTATTATCTAGCAGCATTGCCGCCGTATTTTTTGCAGCGTTCGTTGTGGCTGGAACCATGTGGTATGGATCGGCAGCAACACCGATCGAATTGTTTGGACCTACCCGCTATCAGTGGGACAGCAACTCTTTCCAACAAGAAATTTCTCGCCGTGTTCAAACTGGGCTAAACGCTGGTTTGAGTACCGAAGAGTCTTGGGCAAAGATTCCTGACAAGCTTGCTTTTTATGACTATGTCGGCAACAGCCCTGCTAAAGGTGGCTTGTTCCGCGTCGGTCCGATGGACAATGGCGATGGTATTGCTCAAGCTTGGCAAGGGCATCCAATTTTCAAAGATAGAGAAGGTAATGAACTCAGTGTTCGCCGCCTACCTAACTTCTTTGAAACTTTCCCTGTTGTACTACAAAACCAAGATGGCGTTGTCGTAGCTGATATTCCTTTCCGTCGTGCAGAATCGAAGTATAGTGTTGAACAAACTGGTGTAACTGTCTCCTTTGCTGGTGGTCAGTTAAACGGTCAAAGCTTTGCTGATGCTCCTTCGGTCAAGAAATACGCTCGTCAAGCTCAGCTAGGCGAAATCTTTGAATTTGATCAAGAAAAGAATAATTCTGACGGTGTTTTCCGTACTAGCCCTCGTGGTTGGTTCACCTTTGGTCATGCAGTATTTGCTTTGTTCTTCTTCTTTGGTCACATTTGGCATGGCGCTCGTACCTTGTTCCGCGATGTTTTTGCTGGGGTTGACCCAGAACTGAGCGAAGAGCAAGTTGAATGGGGCGCATTCCAGAAGCTTGGTGATAAAACTACTCGCATTGTTGAGGCATAAAATTTCATGGAAGCTCTAACTTATACTTTAATTTTCGCTTGTTTGATTGGGTTGTTTTTCTTTGCAATTTTCTTTCGCGAAGCTCCCAAGGTTGTTTCTAGTTCTAAAGACAAGAAGTAAATAAAAAAGCCCGCCTAGGCGGGCTTTTTTATTCAACTAAGAGGGTAAATACCCCACCGCTCTGCGGTGTGAGTATATTCTAGTAAAGAAGAATTTGATACCCCGTCCGCTTGCGGCGGGGTGATTCATTTAGAAGTCACTAAAATACACAACTTTATCTCGAATCAACAATGACACAAGTTGAACACCTCGCTATATTAATTAGTCACTTAGCCGATGTAGATCTAAAGGATAAAG
>JBILGV010000020.1:0-50464 GCA_044350865.1 Pseudanabaena sp.
TCGATTGTCAGTTCAATTTTTACTTTTGTACCTTCTACACTTATTAACTTTGCTGACATTTTCTTTCCTACTTACTTCTTTACTCTCATTATCCTATAATCTTCGTATTAAGTCAAGGTCGCACCCCGTCCAACCCGAACTAGTAAAGGCATCTGACTTCCAGACAATAATTGGGATATCTCCTTTTGAAGTTCTTAAAACAGTTGTTGAGAGCAATTTCCTCTGAACACAGACAAAATTAATTTGCGTATATTTTGGCATTACAGAGGAAGATTCGACTGTATTAGCTTTTGTTGGGCTAGTAGCAGAATTATTGATAGCAGAAGATTCGACTATACTAGCTTTTCTAGGGCTAGTAGCAGAATTATTGATAGAAGAAGTTTCTTTCGTTCCCAAATCGATCTTATTGTTAATCCATAACTTCACGTCAATATATCTTCTACTACTATTCCACACACTATTACCATTTCCAGTGATCACAGAAGTTTGGTCATTATTTTGGATTGTTGCTGAATCTCCTGATGTTCCTCTTCCATTCCTTACGGAAGTGTTACTTTGCGAACCGGTATTCCGCACGCTATTACCATTTCCAGTGATCACAGAAGTTTGGTCATTATTTTGGACTGTTCCTGTGTCTCCTGATGTTCTTCTTCCATTCCTCACGGAAGTGTAACTCTGCGTCACGCTATTGCTGCTTACATCTACCTGAGCATTTTCCTGCCTCCTTTCGTAATACCGACTTCTGTAATATCCTAAGTCTTCAAGAATGTATTCTACATTTTCTTCTTTTCTTAACGTAAATAGTAACTTGTCGCAGTTTCCATTTTCTTTTTTTGACGCACAAATAGCTGGATAATCATCAACCTTTGTACCCGTAAGATAAATTAAACTCCCTTCTTCAGAAGCTTCTTGGAAATTTTTAGTTGCAGTCTCACAGCGTTCTTTGGCTGCAAGCTTTGTATCCGATGACCAAATTTTAGACTCCCAAACGATCAAAACGATTTCTCGCTCGTTAGGCTGTTTAACTATTGTCGCAATTAATCCATCGGCAGATTTTCCACAGTAGAAATACCACTTTGAGTTTGGCTGTGAATATACAGGCTGAGGGACTAAACCACTGAATGCCATCACAAAAGTAGCGGACAACCCAGCAAGCCAACGCTTCATCACTGACGAATTATTTTTATACATCCTTGACACCCTGTACCAACTGCTATAGAGATGTCATAATAGTAACCAAGTTTTTGGACAAAAACACAACCAAATGTCTACCCCCAACCCAGCCTCTAACCAACCCGCAAGCAAAGATCTCCTTGCCTTATTTCGTCAAGCCTATAACAATCTGGAAATATTGCCATTGCTAGAGCAGGAAGATCTGGATAGCTTTCGGGTGGACTATGGCAGAGAATCGATCGAAGAATTAGAGGATCTTGTCGAATTCAGCCCCAGCCGTAACGGTAAAATTGTCTTTGCGGGGCATCGAGGTTGCGGTAAATCCACATTACTTGCAGAATTTAGTCGGCGGATGCGCGATCGCTACTTTGTGGTGTTTTTCTCCATCTCCGACATGATCGAAATGTCTGACGTTAATCACATTAATATTTTGTTTGCGATCGCCGTCCGACTGATGCAAGAAGCAGAAATCCGCAAGGTCAAAATCAAAGAATCCCTTAAAAATTCCATTTATGAATGGTTTGCCACCCATACCCGCATCAAGACTGAAGATGTTACGAAAGAAGGCTCCTTTGGATTTAAGTTTTTTGAACTAATTACAGGCAAACTCAAAGCCGAATCGAAAACTAGAGATGAAATCAAACAGGAATTTAGTCGCAATCTTTCGGAATTAGTCGGGAAAATCAACGAAATTGCTACAATTATTCAACTTGCTAGTGGTTTGGAAGTACTGGTGATTATTGATGATTTGGATAAACTTGATTTAGTCGTAGCTAGAGAAGTCTATCACCATAATATCAAGGCGCTATTTCAACCTAACTTTCGGATTATCCTCACCGTTCCCATTGCCGCCCTACGCGAAATTCCCCTAGTCGCCTCAATTGAAACAGAATCTAACGATCAAATTGTGAATATGGCAGTATCAAAGCTATTTCATAAGGGCGATCGCCGTCAACCTAATGCGACACCGCTAACCAAACCTTTTGAGACTCTACATCAAGTCTTGCTCCAACGTATTTCCCCCGAATTAATCGAACCGCAAGCAACGGAACAAATCATTCTCAATAGCGGCGGTGTATTGCGTGAAGTCATTCGTATCGCCAATGAATGCTGTCGGATTTGTTTGCGACTAATCAGGCAAAATCCCCAAAATACTGACATTAAAATTAACGAGGCAATACTGACGGAAGTCTTTAATAAATTACGCATTAATTTCGACTCGCGTCTTGGTAAAGCTGACTATCTAACCCTAGAAACCACCTATAAAGACTTTAAGCCTGAAGATCCCTCTGGACAAAGATTTCTGGACTTGCTGCATGGCTTATACATTCTTGAATATCGCAATGCTGAGCTTTGGTATGATGTCCATCCCATTGTCACAAAACTAATCGCTAAAAATGGAGAATAGTCATAACAGATCTGAAATGATAAGACAGGAGAGAAATCATGATATGAGCAAAAAACGGAAACTGCTAGAAAAAATATTGACAGGAACTAAAAACGTCTCCTTTGACGACATGGTTACACTCATCGAAGCCTTTGGATTTCGACTATCGCGCATCAACGGAAGTCACCATATTTTTATCCGTTCTGACATCCCCGAACCAATCAACATCCAAAACTTCGGTGGCAAAGCCAAACCCTATCAAGTAAAACAGTTTTTACAACTCATTGAACAATACAATCTACAACTAGGAGAATAAACATGAAAGATTATCACATCAATATTTTCTACAGTGAAGAAGATGAAGCATATATTGCCGATATCCCTGATTTGAAATATTGCTCAGCGATCGGTACAACTCCACAACAAGCCCTCAATGAAGTAATTCTCGCTAAAACCGCATGGTTAGAAGCGGCAAAAGCTGAAAACAAAACAATTCCCAACCCTCGTTATCGCCCCATAATCTATCAAATTGTGGCTTAGAGAATAAGTATTTATGCTAGAGTCTAATCGCTAAAAGTGGAGAATAGTCATGACAGAGCGAACTGATGCGAAAATAACAGAAGAATTAGTCAGTGACAATTTGGATAGTTACGATGGGCTAATGGTCTCCATTGAAGCCAGTGAGAGCCGATTAAGTCTATTGATCGCCGTCTGTGACGATACCAACTTTCGCGATCGCATTATCGACCGATACGAACTAGAACTAGAACCAGCAATTAAATCCTACCGAATCAAACTCGATCGCGGTGAACCAAGTCTAAGAGCAGCGCTCGCCCGTCTCATTGCCTCCGATACCTATCTCCAAAATGGCGGTCAAGCGGTAATTACTGTCACAGGTACGGAAGAGTTTTATTTCCTGAAATTGGGAGAAGAGCGATCGGAACAGGAAATATTTTTCGGTTATTTGCAATGGACAAGGGAAGGATTACGTCAATTTCCCTATCCCATCGTGCTGTGGGTCAACAATCAACTCAAAAATAGTATTATCCGCAAAGCTCCCGACTTCTGGAGTTGGCGAAAAGGCGTGTTTCTCTTTACCGCAACTCCCGAAAAAATTGTTCCATCAATTCCGTGGGAACGGGATAATTTTCATAATCAAGAATCCCATAACCAAGATAAGCAAACCTCTCTAGGCTTGGAAGACCTACAAGAAATTATTAGTCAAGCGGAAAATAGCAATAAATCTAATGCGAAGAATTCGTTAGTAGTTTTATATGAAATGGTGGGTCAAATTTATAAAGAACAACTAAAGACCTGTGAAGCCAATGACTATCAAATCAAACAAGTCCTAGCGATCGCCTATTTCCAAAAAGCGATCGCCCTACGGCGCGAACTAAATTTAAGAAATGGATTAGATCCAGCCCTTGCCAATCTAGGTAGCCTATACGAAGCTCAAGGAGAATATGAACAAGCCAAACAGCTTTATTCTGAAGCGTTAGATATCTTGCAAGAACAGGGCAACTATGCCGATGCGATCGCCCGATTAAATGACTTAGCAGGTATCCATCACGCACAGGGACATTTCGACCAAGCGATCGAGCTTTACAATCAAGCCCTAGAAATCTATGAAGATGGCAAGGATACCGACATCGCCACCTATGCCTCAACTATTAACCTGCTGGCTGGGACATATCACGCTCAAGGGAAATATGCCGAAGCAGAAAAGAAATATCTTGAAGCCCTAGATATTCGCCGAAATTTAAAAGGTTTAGGTGAATCTAATCCTGATGTTGCCATAAGTCTAAATAACTTAGGATTACTTTACGCTGACCAAAGCAGATTAGACGAAGCAAAATCTCATTACGAGCAAGCTTTTCTAATTCAGAAGACTTTATTTGGAGAAACGAATCTTGATATTGCTACTACTCTAAATAACTTAGCCCTATTATTTTATTCTCAGCATAATTTGACTGAAGCTGAAAAAAGTTTAGAAGCAACCTTAAAAATCCGTCAGAAACTACTCGGCAAAAACCATCCTGATGTCGCTGGCAGCCTCAATAATCTTGCAGGAATTTACAAAGCTCAAGGACGTTTTGCCGAAGCCAAACCTCTATACGAAGAAGCCCTAAAAATTGCCATAATTAGTTTAGGTGAAGATAATCCAGTTACCCAAAGATTTAGAGAAAATATCGATAAACTAACAGATCTGGAATGTAAGACAGTAGAAATAAAATGAACACAAAACCACGTTATCGCCCCGTAATTCATCAAATCGTGGCTTAAAACAATGGTTAACAGTAAAGAGGATCGGCACATTGCACCGATCCTCTTTACTGTTAACCGTAGGCCTTTACCATCAACTCCTTCAAATCCGCAATCAACGGATAGCGGGGATTTGCGCCAGTACATTGATCGTCAAAGGCATGATCAGCCATCTCTTCTACATGAGTCATGAAATAATCTTCACTCAGCCCCTGTTCATCAAGAACATCCTTAATTGTGGCAGGAATATCCACCTGAAGTTTGAGATCTTCTACAGCAGAGATCAATAATTCAACCTTCTCGTCATCAGTATCACCACCCAAATTTAGGTAATTAGCAATCTGGGCGTAGCGCCATTTACTATTGGGATACTTGTTCTGCGAGAAAATTGCTTGCTTAAAGGGAACATCGGTCGCGTTGTAGCGAATCACATGGGAAATCATCAGCGCATTAGCTAAGCCGTGAGCAATGTGACAAGTACCGCCTAACTGGTGAGCGATCGAGTGACATACTCCTAAAAATGCATTAGCAAAAGCCATACCTGCGATCGTGGCGGCGTAATGTACTTTTTCCCGCGCTTTCGGATCTTTGGCTCCATTTTTGTAAGCACTGGGCAAATATTTAAACAACAAACGAATTGCTTCAAGAGCTAAGCCATTGGTATATTCCGAAGCCAGTACGGAAACATAAGCCTCGATCGCATGGGTGAGGGCATCAATACCACCGTAGGCAGTTAAGCGTTTGGGAATATTCATCGTTAATTCAGGATCGACGATCGCTATATTCGGGGTCAGGGCATAGTCAGCAAGGGGATATTTGATCCCAGATTTCTCATCAGTAACAACCGCAAAAGGCGTAACTTCCGAACCAGTTCCCGATGTGGTGGGGATCGCTACCATCATTGCTTTTGCACCCAAAGGTGGTAACTCATAAACCCGCTTGCGAATATCCATAAATCGCATCGCCAAACCTTCAAATTCAATATCGGGATGTTCGTACAACAGCCACATGATTTTGGCAGCATCCATTGGCGAACCACCACCAAAGGCAATAATTACATCGGGATGGAAGCTATTGCAAATAGCCAAACCCTTGCGGACTGTGGCAAGCGAAGGATCGGGTTCGACATCGTAAAAGGTATAGTGGGCAATGCCGATTTCTTCTAAGCTATCAGTGACTTCTTTAGTCAAGCCTAATTCAAACAAAGGGCGATCGGTGACGATCAATGCGCGTTTTCGACCCATGAGATCCCGCAAAGCGACAGGCAAGCAGCCAGCTTTGAAGTAAATCTTTGGTGGGATGCGAAACCAGAGCATATTCTCGCGGCGTTCGGCGGCGGTTTTGATATTCAATAAATGATGGGGAGTCACATTTGCGGAAACCGAGTTACCGCCCCAGCTACCACAACCAAGGGTCAACGATGGATCGAGACGGAAGTTGTAGAGATCACCGATCGCCCCTTGTGAAGATGGTGTGTTAATCAGTACCCGTGAGGTTTCCAGCTTGTGTTCAAAATAGTGAATATGTTCTTGATTGTTAGGTGCAGTATAGAGAACCGAAGTATGTCCATGTCCGCCGAATAGAACTAACTCTTCAGCCTTATTGACAGCATCATGGAAATCCTGAGCGCGATACATAGCAAGAATTGGCGAAAGTTTTTCATAGGCAAAGGGTTCATCTCTAGAAATTGCTTCCACTTCCCCGATCAAAACTCTAGTATTTTCTGGTATGGCAAACCCCGCAACTTCAGCAATTTTGATCACTGATTGTCCAACGATCGCCGCATTCAATCGTCCATCGGTCAAAATCACCTTGCGAATTTGATCCCGTTCCTCGGCATTTAGGAAATAAGCCCCTCGTTTAATAAATTCTTCTCTAACTGCTTCATAAATCGCATCAACCACTACCACCGACTGTTCCGAAGCACAAATCGTGCCATTGTCAAAGGTTTTACTGAGAATGATCGAACTTACCGCCATCTGGATATGAGCAGTTTCATCGATAATTGCAGGAGTATTCCCAGCGCCGACACCAATGGAAGGATGCCCCGAAGAATAGGCAGCCTTAACCATCCCCGGTCCACCCGTTGCCAAAATTAACTTGATATTCGGATTTTGCATCAAGGCTTGAGAAAGCGGCACGGTCGGCTCATCAATCCAGCCGATAATATCGGGAGGCGCACCCGCAGCTACGGCTGCCTCAAGAACAATTTTCGCGGCAGCGATCGTGCATTCCTTGGCATGGGGATGGGGCGAGAAGATGATCCCGTTGCGGGTTTTCAAGGCAATCAAAGACTTAAAGATAGTCGTAGAAGTGGGATTAGTCACGGGGACGATCCCCGCTAATAGCCCCACAGGTTCAGCAATGCGTTCATAGCCAAAGTGCTTGTCCGATTCAATCACCCCACAGGTTTTATCATTCTTATACTTGTTGTAAATCATTTCCGAAGCAAAATGATTCTTGATCGCCTTATCTTCGATCACGCCCATCCCCGATTCTTTTACCGCCGCCTTCGCCAAAGGAATCCGCGCCGCGTTTGCCGCCAGCGCCGCCTGTTTGAAAATGCGATCAACCTGCTCTTGGGTAAAAGTCGCAAATTCTGCTTGGGCAACTTTCACTCTCTGAATCAACAATTCCAATTCTTCGACATTCGTAACTTTATTAGTGACTTGCATTTTTGAATTACTCCTTATTGAACTTTGTTTGATTTTCTGATTTCTGAGCAAACTCTCAAAGCTTGTTTCAGCACGAACTTATTCAGCAAATATCTTAGCTAGAGTATCAAGTACTGCTTTTTGCTCATCTTGACTAATTCGCCCCAATTTTTTAACTAGTCGAGTTTTATCAATAGTGCGGATTTGATCTAGAACTATTTGCCCATTTTTACCTTGAAGCTGACAGGCAATGCGAGTAGGGTAAGATTTACCTTTTGTCGTCATTGGGGCGATTATTGCTGTGGAAATGTAGAGATTCATGTCATCTGGAGAAATGACAATACAGGGCCGTGTCTTCTGAATTTCACTACCAATAGTGGGATCAAGATTGACCAAGAAAACATCAAATCTCTTAATTACCATTCCCATTCAGTTTGATCCCATGCTGTACTAACTTGATCTAAAAGTACATCATCATGATTTTGCGCCATCTCCGCAAAGGACTGTTCCCATCCTGCGCGTGGGTGGGCTACCTTACGAATAATTAGATGGTCGCCCTCAAGTTCGATCTCTACTTCTGTATGCATCCCACTTTGCTCTAGGAGCAGTTTAGGAATACGCACACCTTGAGAATTTCCAATCTTGACAATTCGAGTTCTGATAGCTGTACTCATAATGTAGATGGTGATTTAGAAAATTTAGGGAGCAGAAAGTAATTACATTGTAGGTACAAATAAATAGATTGTCAATCCTCACTAAATTCCGCTCGCCCCCAGCGCATTAATCCCGCGATCGCGAAATATATCAACGGTTTGCTGCACCAGTTCAGGAGATGCTGGGGGAATATCCTTGAGGTCGTAGGGTAATCCCAACTGCTCCCATTTGTATTCGCCCATTTTATGAAATGGTAATACTTCTAATCTTTCTACATTTTTGAGGGTAGCGACAAAATCGGCGAGTTGATTGATATTCGTCAAATTATCGGTGAGATGGGGGACAAGAACGAACCTAATCCACGCGGGTTTATTAATATCACTGAGATATTTGGCGATCGCTAGTGTCGGCTCCACAGAAACATGGGTGACTTTGTAATAGAGTTCGGGAATATAGGATTTGATATCGAGTAGTACCAAGTCAGTTTCCTCAAGAACTGGTTTTGCTACCTCGATCGCACAGTAACCAGAAGTATCAAGGGCGGTATGCAATCCGATTTGATGACAGCGTTTAAAGATTTCTCTAGTAAATTCAGGCTGCATTAAGGGTTCACCACCGCTTACGGTTACGCCACCCTTGCGAAGATAGGATTTACATTTAGCGATTTCCGCTATGACATAATCAACCGTAACTTCTTTACCATCATGGGCGCTGCGACAATCAGGATTATGACAATAGAGACAGCGGAGGGGACAGCCCTGAGTAAAGACAATAAATCTGATCCCAGGTCCGTCAACTGTTCCAAAGGTTTCGATTGAATGAATGCGTCCAGTTTGAGAATTCATAAGAGTTCTCATGTAATCTTATTGGTCTATTTTACTCCGAAATTCTGATTAACTTTCACTAGCCAGTAATAGCTTAACGAACTGAAACAATGGGGTGGGCGATCGCTATTAATGGTTGTCAAGCTAGCGCATGATAATAGGCTCGAAATGGACTAGATAAAATACCGAGTAATTTACCTATTTCCTTAATGAAATAATCTTCTTGATTAATCCAGAGAGTTTTATCTTCGAGGCGCAAAAATTTCCAAATCAAGCCTGTTGTCACAACACCATAAATAGGAACGAACAGGTAAGCGAACTCAAGGTGGTGGTAAGTAATCAATCGGATTTAATTTTTGCAGAGCAGAACGCCGCGACAATCTTACCTAATGTGGCGAGATATTTACAGGCTGAATGGGGAAATGCTAGTAGTAAAGACTTAGTGATGCAATATGTGTTAGCCCATAGGGACTGGCGCGTGAGTGTACAAACCCATAAATTATCGGAAGTTAGATAAAGCTAGGTTTGTCCGAAACAGTTACCATACTGAGAAAGCGACTGAAGTCTATGGCAAAGCGATTCTAATATTTTCGTTTATGTGGATTTATCGAGTTAATTCCCTTCTGTAAGACTGTTAACATATAGCCGACAGATCTATTGACTATAAATCATAAATAATGTTTAGCGATCTCCTCTAAAAAAGCCTTTTAACTGAAGACTAACTTCTCATCCTTCACGCTGATTTGGATTGTATGTCCTTCTGCAAATGTACCTTCGAGAATTTTAGTAGCGATCGGATTTTCAATTTCTCGCTGAATAGCCCTTTTAAGCGGACGCGCACCGTAGGCGGGAGCATAACCAACAGCCGCGATATAATCTTTCGCATCTTCACTGAGTTTCAAGGAAATCTTACGATCGCTAAGTCTATTCTCAATGCGTTTAATTTGTAATGTCGCAATTGACCGAATCTCATTACGGCGTAGGGCATGGAAAATTACTGTTTCATCGATACGATTGAGAAATTCAGGACGGAAATGATTGCGAAGGACTTCAAGAACGCGATCGCGCATTTCATCATAGCCCGTATCAGCTTGAGCATCATCATCTAAATTCTTAGAAAGCTCCAAAATGCGATCGCTACCGATGTTACTGGTCATGATAATCACGGTATTTTTGCAATCGACTAAACGACCTTGGCTATCGGTAATTCTGCCATCATCAAGAACTTGCAAGAGAATATTAAATACATCGGGATGAGCTTTTTCTACTTCATCGAACAAGACTACAGAGTAAGGATGGCGGCGCACTGCTTCTGAGAATTGACCACCTTCTTCATAGCCCACATACCCGGGGGGCGCTCCGATCAAACGTGAGACAGAATGCTTCTCCATATATTCCGACATATCGATCCGCACCATTGAGGCATCGGAATCGAAAAGAAATTCCGCCAGCGCTCTTGCTAGTTCCGTTTTACCGACTCCCGTTGGTCCAAGGAATAAAAAGGAACCAATGGGACGATTGGGATCATTCATACCCGCACGGGCGCGGCGAATTGCTGACGCTACTGAAGTTACGGCTTCTTCTTGACCAATCACGCGATCGTGGAGATGTTTCTCTAGAGTCAGTAGTTTTTGACGTTCTGACAGCAATAACTTATTAAGGGGAATCCCTGTCCAACGGGCGACAATTTCGGCAATATCATCTTCCGTAACCTGCTCACGCGACAGCGAACCTTCGGAACCAGTACGACTAATTTCTAGCTCGGCTTCATCGAGATTTTTTTCTAGTTCCGTTAATTTGCCATATTTGAGTTCGGCAGCCTTGTTAAGATTAAACTCACGTTCCATCTGCTCAATTTGCTGCTTAGTTTGATCGATCTGTTCCTTCAGCGATCGCAAATTAGTAACCGCATCTTTTTCTGACTGCCAGCGATCATTAAGCTTGGTGAAGCGATCGCTCAATTCATTCATTTCATTGTCAAGACGTTCCAGACGATCTAATACCGCCTTGCTGCTCTTGTTTTTATAGATCACCTTGCCATCCGCTTCAACCCGTTCTACAGCAGTGGCATCCTTTTCCTTTTGCAAAGAAAATCTTTCCATTTCCAACTGGCGGATACGGCGATCGATTTCATCTAGTTCCAAAGGTCGCGAATCCATTTCCATTTTCAACTTTGCTGCCGATTCATCGACAAGATCGATCGCCTTGTCTGGTAAAAAGCGATCGGTAATATAGCGATTAGAAAGCGTTGCCGCCGCCACCAAAGCCGAATCGGAAATCGTGACCCCATGATGCAATTCGTAACGTTCTTTCAATCCCCGCAAAATTGAAATCGTATCTTCAACGGTCGGCTGCTCAACTACCACCTGCTGAAAACGGCGCTCTAAAGCAGCATCCTTCTCAATATATTGGCGATATTCATCCAGAGTAGTCGCACCGATACAGCGCAATTCTCCCCGCGCTAACATTGGTTTGAGAATATTCCCTGCATCCATTGCTCCTTGCTGTGTGGCTCCAGCCCCTACCACCGTATGCAATTCATCAATAAACAGCACAATCTTCCCATCGGAATTGAGAACTTCCTTTAGTACTGCTTTCAGTCGATCTTCAAATTCACCACGATATTTCGCTCCCGCAATCAGTGAACCCATGTCAAGGCTAATAATCGTGCGGTCTTTGAGGGATTCTGGTACATCACCGCGAATGATTCTTTGCGCCAAACCTTCGGCGATCGCTGTCTTCCCCACCCCAGGTTCACCAATCAGCACAGGATTATTCTTCGTCCGCCGTGACAAAACCTGTACGACCCGTCTAATTTCATCATCGCGCCCAATCACAGGATCGAGTTTGCCCTCTTTCGCCTGTTCCGTCAGATCGCGCCCATACTTTTCCAAAGCTGCATACTTGGCTTCAGGATTTTGATCGGTGACAGTCTGACTACCGCGCAATGATTTGATCGTTTCTTCTAAGCGCTTGCGATCGACACTCAAATCCCGAAATAATCGTTTACCAAGGCGATCGTCATCGGCTAAGCCCAACAGCAGATGCTCAACCGCCATAAAGTCATCGCCAAAACCCTTACGGCTTTCTTCAGCGCGATCGAGCCACACCTCTAAGTTGCGCCCCAAATATAACTGCTCTGGACTTGCCACACGGGGCTGTCGCCGTAAAAATTCTTCGACCTGTCGCCGCGCCCTTGCCATGGGTACGGACAGCGCCGCAAATATAGTCGTGGTTAAACCCTCTTCTTGCTCCAATAGCGCCATCAGCAAATGCTCGACTTCAAGTTGCTGATGTTGCGATCGCCTTGCGACCTCTTGCGATTTAACGATCGCTTCCCATGCTTTTTCAGTAAATTTTTTCGGATCGGTTGGTTGCATTGGCTTTGGTTACAGCAGGATCGGGTTTAATAACTACAAGTTAGTTAAGATAAGTTTACAACAAAGACAAAATAATATTGGTGAGGCGGCTTTGTCATCTTTAACATTCCCAAGGATTAACCACGTGCTTGGTTTTATGAATGATTTTACCATTCCTTTTGACAACAATTTAGCCGAGCGTGACATCAGAATGACTAAACTGAAGTTGAAGACTTCGGGCTGTTTTCGTTCGCTCAAGGGCGCTGATGCCTTTGCTCGTATTCGTGGTTATATTTCTACGCTCAGAAAGCAGGGACTTGATATTCTTGATTCTCTCATCAATCTATTCCGAGGTAATTCTCTTTTTGTCTAGTTCCCTCTTTTGGTTCTGATTAGTTACAATTGTTTAGAACTTGCAACAAAACCCAAGTTATTTCGGCGGACAAAGCCCGCCGAAGCAAATCAGGAAGTTAGACTCGTTCGTGGAACGTACGCTTAATTACATCCATTTGCTGCTCGCGGGTGAGCTTAATGAAGTTCACCGCATAGCCCGAAACCCGAATTGTAAGCTGTGGATAGTTCTCAGGATGTTCCATCGCATCTAGCAAAGTACTGCGCTCGATCGCATTGACATTAATGTGATGACCGCCATCGTGGAAATAGCCATCTAACAAACTCACTAGATTATTGGTGCGATCGCTTTCCTGTCTTCCCAAAGCCATAGGCATAATCGAGAAAGTATTTGAGATCCCATCTTGACAATCGCTGTAGGGAAGTTTAGCAACCGATGAGAGCGAAGCGATCGCGCCACAACTATCGCGTCCATGCATGGGATTAGCACCAGGGGCAAAAGGTTCGCCCGCCCTACGTCCATCGGGAGTGTTACCAGTTTTTTTGCCATAGACAACATTGGAGGTAATCGTCAGCACCGATTGGGTCGGAACCGCGCCACGATAGGTGGGATGCTTGCGAATTTCGTTCATAAACCTTGCCACAAGGTCGATCGCAATATTATCTACGCGATCGTCATTATTGCCATATTTGGGATATTCGCCTTCCGTTTCATAATCCACAGCCAAGCCCTGCTCGTTGCGAATTACCTTCACCTTGGCATGTTTAATAGCCGACAGCGAATCCGTAACTACAGACAAACCCGCAATTCCACAAGCCATTGTGCGATAAACATCGCGATCGTGCAGAGCCATTTCGATGCGCTCGTAGCAATACTTGTCATGCATATAGTGAATGACATTCAGCGTGTTGATGTAAGCCTTGGCAAGCCAGCCCATCATTTGCTGCAAACGCGCATTAACTTCCTGATAATCCAGATATTCCGCCGTAATCGGCGCAAAGTTAGGAGCGACTTGATCGCCAGATTTTTCATCTTTACCGCCGTTAATCGCATAGAGCAGAGTCTTGGCAAGATTAACTCTAGCGCCAAAGAACTGCATCTGTTTACCAATTCGCATCACTGACACACAACAGGCGATCGCATAGTCATCGCCATAGGTAGGACGCATCAAATCGTCGTTTTCATACTGAATGGAACTGGTATCACTGGAAATCTTGGCGCAGAACTGTTTGAAGTTTTCGGGTAGATGTTCTGACCATAAAACCGTGAGATTAGGCTCTGGCGCTGCTCCCAGATTGGAGAGGGTATGCAAGAAGCGATAACTGGTTTTCGTGACCAAAGTCCGACCATCAGCACTCATGCCTGCGATCGCCTCCGTTACCCATGTGGGATCGCCTGAAAATAGATCATTGTAGTCAGGTGTTCGTAAAAAGCGCACCATTCGCAACTTCATTACGAAATGATCGATTAACTCTTGCAGTTCGCTTTCTGTCGCTACACCATTATGTAAATCACGCTCAAAATACACATCTAAAAACGTTGAAACGCGACCGAGGGACATCGCAGCCCCATTTTGTTCCTTGACCGCACCTAGATAGCCAAAATATAGCCACTGCACCGCCTCTTTGGCAGTCATTGCAGGGCGACCAATATCACAGCCATACTTCGCCGCCATTTCCTTGAGTTCAAAGAGGGCGCGAATCTGTTCCGATAACTCTTCACGCAGACGAATTGTGTCTTCGTCCATCATGTCCAGTTCCAGAGATTCTTTCTGATTCTTTTTGTCGTCAATCAGGCGATCGACCCCATATAGGGCAACACGCCGATAGTCACCAATGATCCGTCCCCGTCCATAGGCATCGGGTAAACCCGTGATAATGCCAGATTTTCTCGCCTTTCGCATCTCAGTGGTGTAGCCATCAAACACGCCATCATTGTGGGTTTTGCGATATTTAGTAAAAACTTCTTCAGTCTGGGGATCGAGTTTGTAGCCATAGGCTTCTAACCCCGCTTTGACTACGCGAATACCGCCATAGGGCATGATCGCCCGTTTTAAAGGCTTGTCAGTTTGCAACCCGACAATTTGTTCTAATTCGCGATCAATATATCCAGCATCATGAGCCGTAATCGATGTTGGTACTTTGGTGTCTACATCTAATACACCCTTTTCGCGTTCCAACTTCATCAGTTCTGCAACTTGATTCCAAAGTTGATGCGTTCTTACGGTAGCATCGGCAAGAAATTCCGCATTGCCATCATAGGGATTGTAATTCTTTTGAATAAAATCTCTGACGTTGATTTCCCTAGTCCAACTGCCTTCTGTAAAGCCTTGCCATTCGACATACATAGCTTTAGCCTCTAATGGATTTATGTACTGGATTTATCTAACAGATTTAACTTACAGCGATATTACAATTTATACTAATGTTTTATCGCTACTTCTATTGTAAGCTTGAGGCTAGGTTTCTCCAAAAATGACAGTCAATTCATTACAAAAGTTAACTGCGCGATCGCTCCATCATAATTAAAATTAGAAATGTCAGATCGCATATAAAGATGCAACAAAAATGCGTAAGCTTTGAGATTGCTTTAGCACTTGTTAAATAATGCTTTGAACCATGTTTAAACACCCTATTTAAACACTATAATTAAACAATTTAGAAGTTGTTTTATTGTTTCTGTTAATTAAAGTCTTTTCTAAGGTTATTTAACATTGTTTTCGGTTTTTAAGTATTAGCGAAATGATGAACAAGAGGATAATATGTCGAAAAACTTGCTTGAATGTAACGACCCCGCTCATGATATTTGGAAAGGGCAACGTCATCCCCTTGATTGTATTTTTCATCCCCGTTCTGTAGCGGTGATTGGTGCAAGTGAACGAGAGGGAAGCGTCGGACGAACATTATTATGGAACTTGATTCGCAGTCCTTTTGGTGGCACGGTTTTTCCCGTTAATCCCCAACGTCATAGCATCTTGGGAATCAAGTCCTATCCAGATATAGCGCATGTTCCTGAAGTTGTTGATCTGGTGGTAATTGCTACACCTGCGGCGACAGTTCCACAGGTGATTCGCGAATGTGTGGCGGCGGGGGTGAAAGGAGCAATTATTGTTTCGGCAGGATTTAAAGAGATTGGGAAAGCGGGGGCGGCGTTAGAACAAGAGATTTTGACCGAAGCAAGACGGGGTGGGATGCGAATCATTGGTCCAAATTGTCTAGGATTAATGAATCCACTTGTGGGTTTAAATGCTACCTTTGCAGGGGCGATCGCTCGTGCGGGAAATGTTGCTTTTATAAGTCAAAGTGGAGCGCTCTGTACTTCGATTTTGGATTGGAGCTTAGGCGAAAATGTGGGATTTAGCGCCTTTGTTTCCATTGGCTCGATGTTGGATGTCGGTTGGGGTGATTTGATTGAATATTTGGGAGACGATCCCCATACGCAGAGCATTGTTTTGTATATGGAATCGATTGGTGATGCCCATGCATTCCTATCGGCAGCGCGAGAAGTGGCAATGGATAAACCGATCATTGTTCTCAAAGTCGGACATACGGAAGCCGCCGCCAAAGCCGCCGCATCCCATACAGGTGCTTTGACAGGTAGTGATGAAGTCCTAAATTCCGCTTTCCGTCGTTGTGGTGTGTTGCGAGTACATACGATTTCTGACCTGTTTGACATGGCGGAAATTCTCGCTAAGCAACCGCGCCCAAAGGGGAATCGGCTTTCGATTGTGACCAATGCTGGTGGTCCTGGGGCGATCGCTACGGATGCGCTGATTAGTGGTGGCGGCGCATTATCAGAACTAGCTCCCGAAACTTTAACGGAACTCGATCTCATTCTACCCGCGCAATGGAGCCATCACAATCCCATTGATATTCTCGGTGATGCCAGTTGCGATCGCTATGCTCAGACCTTAGAAGTTGTTGCCAACGATCCTAATAGTGACGGGTTGCTGGTAATCTTGACTCCCCAAGCAATGACTGATCCCACGCACACCGCCGAAAAGCTCAAGGCATATAGTCAATTAGGCAAGCCAATTCTATCGAGTTGGATGGGTGGCAATGAAGTAGCTGCTGGCACACAAATTCTCAATCAAGCCAATATTCCTACCTTTCCCTATCCAGATACCGCCGTGCGCCTATTTAACTATATGTGGCGCTATAGCTACAATCTGCGCGGTATTTACGAAACTCCATCTTTACCTGCGGATTCGGATTTGTTCACACCCGATCGCCAAATGGTCGAACAGATTTTCCAACAAGCAACTAGCAATGGTCGCACTCTATTAACTGAATACGAATCGAAACAACTTCTTGCTGCCTATGGTATCCCGACGATCGCCACGGAAATTGCCCTGAGCGATCGCGAAGCTGTAGAAATTGCCGATCGCTGCGGTTATCCCGTAGTTCTCAAACTCCATTCCGAAATTATTACCCACAAAACCGATGTCGGTGGTGTGCGGTTAAATCTGGGTGATGCTGCCGCCGTCAGTCAAGCTTTTGCAGAAATCAAATCAAAAGTAAATTCCATTGATGCCGCCGCTTTTTTGGGTGTCACCGTTCAGCCGATGGTCAAATTGGAAGGTTATGAACTGATCTTGGGTAGCAGTCTCGATCCCCAGTTCGGGGCGGTGATGTTATTTGGTATGGGCGGTCAATTGGTTGAAATCTTTCAAGATCGATCGCTAGCCTTACCGCCATTAAATACGACTCTGGCGCGGCGAATGATGGAACAAACTCGCGTTTATCAAGCATTGCAAGGTGTGCGTGGGAGAAAAGCGATCGATCTGGCGAAACTCGAACAGTTATTGGTGAACTTCAGTCAATTAATCGTCGAACAGCCCCAAATCCGCGAAATTGATATTAATCCCTTGCTCGTTTCTCCCGAAGGAATGATTGCCTTAGATGCGCGTGTGCTGCTGCATACCGATGCTTCCTTTGCCGATCGCCCCCTCCCCGCAATCCGTCCCTATCCCACCAAATATGTTCAGGATTGGGAATCGTGCCAAGGCGATCGCCTCAACATCCGTCCGATCCGTCCTGAAGATGAGCCACTCATGGTGCAGTTTCATCAAAACCTTTCCGAAGAAAGCGTTTACTTGCGCTATGCCCATATGGTGAAATTAAATAAGCGCATCGCCCATGAACGGCTGACCCGTATTTGCTTTATTGATTACGATCGCGAAATGATTCTTGTCGCCGATCGCAAAAACAATCCTAAAAATCCGCAAAATTCCGAACATGAGCTTTTAGCCGTAGCGCGGTTGAGTAAATTGCATGGTACAAACGAAGCCGAATTTGCATTAATTGTGGGCGATCGCCATCAAAACCAAGGTTTGGGAACAGAACTATTAAGACGACTTCTGGAAATTGGCAAGGAAGAGCGGCTAGATGCGATCGTGGGCTACATTCTCAATGGCAATTACAAAATGCAAAGCCTCTGTCGGAAGTTGGGATTTACATTACAGCCTGATGGTGACGAGGGGATGTTAAAAGCTATTTTTGCGCCTTCTACAGTATGATCAAAAGTATGAACAAAGAAAGCCCACTGTTTTCAGTGAGCCGAGCATTTTTGTGTTGAGTGCGGATATTTTATATCATTTGGCGGTCAAAAATATTAAGTTTTTTACCTGTTTAAATGACTTTAATGCGATCGCAAGTCGCCATATTTATCAAAGTAAATGGCGGCGCTATGCGCCGCTATTTGTACTGTAAGGGCAATTCATGAATTGCCCTTACAGATTGTCAAGTTCCAAATCCTGCCAATCTCATGTCTGAAGAAGCAAAATCTATATCTACAACCGAAGTCGCCCCTTCACCATTTAAAAACCTCACAGGAGCAGCGATCGCTGCTACCCTTGCCACGGGACTCTATGCATTTACAAACATGGTGGCACATAAACTGGCTTCAGCACCTCTCCAAACCACCAATACCCTTGCTAATCGATTAGCGACATTAGTTCGGACTTTATTATTAGCGATCGGTAGTGGGGCAACGATGATTTTTGCCGTGATTGCTTTAGGCTTAGTCTTACTGACCATCAAACAAGTATTTGTGGCGATATTTAGCAAACCTCAATCATAAAAAAGAGGCGCTTTGCGCCTCCTTTAAATTAAGAGATTACCAATCTAGTAATAATCCCTGCGATCGCAAATGTTCCTGTAAGTCTTGAATTTTGCCGCGATCGAGAATCGCTTGCGGTGTTAAAGAAGTATCATCTTGTAAAACAATCCAAGCCGCCGTCGCCCCAGCCGCCGCCCCAGCCGACCATTCGCCCACATGGATGCGAGTTGAGGCATTGACGATATGACTAACCGCGATCGCCTTACCACCCATTAATAAATTATCAATGCGTTGGGGAATTAAACTCTCAAAGGGGAGAATAATCGGAAGCACCTTATCTTCATTAGCAGGAGCCGCACTTGGTGACTTTGATGGTTCCCAATTACGATAACGGCAACCATGCATATCGATCGCATAGTGGGTCAGCCCAATCGACGTAGCGTTAAACTTGCGTCCATCCTGCATATCATTGCGAATATCTTGTTCACGCATAAAAAATTCCTTCTGCCCATAGGCTGAGCGTCCCAAGATCCGACGACCTTCCCGAATATAAGGATACATACTTAATCCTGACTCCGTTGGCATGGGACTATCGGGACCTGACATCATTCGCACAGGAAATTCCGATGATGCATACTTCTCCATGATCCATTCCGCAAACAACAAAGCGTGATTTTCGCCATCCTTAAGCGAGGTAGTATTCAACCCGCCTAGCCAGTTTTGTTGCTGCCCTGAATCCTGAATTTGTTTGTCAGTTAAAATCAGAGGTGGATTCATCACTCCCCAATCATTGCCGCGATTCCAATTAATAACGGTCATATCACCTTTTGCAGGAACCGCTTTAAAGGGATCATCGCGTTTCATGCTGACAATACGGCGATAGTTAAAGACACTATTGCCTTCAAACATGGGAAACCGACCTAAGTCGTAGTCCCTGCGATGTTCTTCTCGTGAATATCCTGGTTGGATTTTGCGAAGTTCTTTAAGCGATCGCCCTTCATCATCGGCAATTTTCAGCACAAAGGGGAACGTAAAGGCTTGTGTACATTCAGGATTGTCAGCCACCGCGTGAACTTCACCAGTTGTAGCGAAGCCCTCTGAACCAAGACGATGGGGAATGTTTGCCCAAGAAATTAGTTCGCCCGTGTCGCTAGAGTCAATCACCTGCATCTGCTTACCTGCGGGAGGTTGCAAACGAATTGGCTTTTTATCAAAGGTTTCGTCAGAGTTCCAATTAAACCAGCTTTTTAGTTCGCGAGATAAGCGACCTTGGACAATATAATTAGGATCGCGAGGAATGCGCTTTACTCCATGAATTGCGGTAATGCGATCGCCTTTTTGATTAAAACTTGCGCCCTTAAAAGCAATCTGGGTTTCCCATCGGCTTTTTGGTGCGGAGCGTTGGGACTCGCGTAAAAACTCTTCCGAAGCAAGTTCACCCGAATAGGGCGTAAAGCAGAGATTTCCCACCCAGCAACTATTGGTATCGGCAACTACAGCCCCTGGTTTCAGATATGAATATTTTTCGGGTAGTGCGGGCTGACTGGCGATAATATTTTTGAAATGTGTCCAACTCAAAGGGAACTTTTGACGATAGCGCATCAGCATGGACTCGTCGATCGCACTTACTCCCTGTGAACTAACTTGACCACCTAACATCGGTGTAAGTTCGATTAAGCAGGTGGTAGCCCCAGTTTTCATCGAGTGATAGGCGGCAGCGACTCCACCTAGCGACCCACCCACGATCGCCACATCACATTCCCATACTTCCGCATCAATAGGTGGTGGCGGATTTAAGTTAGGAAAACCATTGCGATCATATAGAGGTATTGGCGAGTTCTGATTTTGAGCGATCGGTTCTATGGGTGGTTTTTGTGTACCGATAATCTGCCAAGTTCTTGCCGCCGCCCCACTGAGTACCATTCCCAAAAACACTAGACCTAAAATATGTCGAAGCCTAGGTTGAAAACTACGGCGAGAAGCTGACTTTTGCTCAGATTCATCGACTTTTTCGATGTGATTGGTAATATTTTCTGGTTTATGGTCTTCTGGTTTATTTTGTTGCTCTTGATCGCTCATAACTCGCTATCACTAATTGAAAGATTAGCTTATTTTTTAGATAAGCAATTTAGATTCGCATCACACCATCTTAAGATTAGCTTACATTGTCAAAGATTTGTTACATTTTAATGTACGCAAGTTTAGTGTGATATTGCGATCGCTCACCACGCACGATCTAGGAGTTACATCATTTTTTCTCTAGGGAAACGATAGTTAAAAACCTAAGCTCTCTTTGGTCTATTAGAACTTATGAAAAAAGACTTGAAGGCGTGATTTTAAAGTAGGGGCAATTCATGAATTGCCCCTACTTCCATTACTGTATCAATCCATACCTTGAGATTAGTGGGTAATGTAGTGAAATGGACGTAAATTGACTGCTGATCTGGTGATTGAGAATACAATTGAGAATCTAATCCAGAAATACTGGCGATCGCTAGTTCTTTTTCTTTTGTTTGAAGTATTGGCTCAGGTAATAGGGGATTTGATTGCTGATGTTTTAAAACCTTGGCATAGATTTCCCCTTCGATTATTAGCTGTTGGCTTTGGTCATAAACTTCAAGATGTAATTTGAGATTAGTTAAAACAGGAATATCTTGTTCAGCAAATATTTCTGCCCCATAGGGCGATAATCTGCGGATTACACCTTTGAATAGCTCTGTACCTAAATGTTTCTCCTCCAAAATACGGTATGAGACTGGGATCGGGTTTGCTAAGATCTGCAAGGATTCATTTATGGATGGCAGTTCTAGGTTGTAGCTCCCCCCAATTCCACAAATATCGTAGATCGAAATCGGATGTGATACACCTTTTGGTTCTACTTCCATAGAGCCATTGGTTTTCGCTATGGCTTCCACTTCTTTGTAAGTGGTTTCCGAGATCAAAATTTGTCCGCCGACAGTATAGGATTCAATCCTTGCTGTGAGATTAACATGATTACCAACAACCGCGTATTTAGCACGAGATTGGGAACCAATATTCCCTGCGACCACTTCACCCGTATTAATGCCAATACCCATCGCGATTTCGGGCAGATCCATTTCGGCAAGCCTTGCATTCACCGATCGCATAGCTAACTGCATCGCGATCGCACTTGCCACCGCCCTTGCGGCATCGTCTTCACGGTGAATCGGCGCACCAAATAGCACCAGAATCGCATCGCCAATAAATTCATCAATCGTGCCTTGGTAGGTGGCGATCGCCTCGGTCATTGTCCCCAAAAAAACATTGAGGATTTCGACGACCTTTTCGGGAGCCATTTTTTCGGAAATGCTGGAAAAACCGCGCAGGTCACACATCAAAATTGTGACTTTACGGCGATCGCCTCCGAGCTTCAATCCTTCAGGGGTTTCCAACAAACTCTTGACGACGGCATCGGTTAAATAGCGACTGAAATAGGTGCGAATTTGCGCGGCGGTAAGTGCTAGATAACTGGTAACGATCGCGCCGCCACCTAAAAATCCAATCATCGCTGGAACTAAAGGCAACCACCAACCATAGGACAAAGCGACAAAGCAGGAGACAGCTAAAATTCCACCTAAAGTAACCACACTTAGCGATCGCAATAAGAGCATTTGGAGTTCGCGATCTTTGGTTTGGACATTGCGCCATTGCCAAATCAAAATCGAGCCAGCCAGTGACCAACCGAAAATCCATAGCCATTCCCAATGTTTTTCCCAAGTATGAATACCTGCGCGTCCATCGAGAGAACTACTAAGAATATGGCTGACAATCTGAGCGTGAACTTCTATTCCTGACGTAAAGATCCTTGTACTACCGATCCCACTATCGAGGGGCGTAAAAAACCAATCGCGTAAACTCACCGCCGTAGTACCAATCATCACCACGCGATCGCTGAGTAAGTCTGGCGCAATTTTTCCTTCTAAGACATCTGCCATTCGCACAAATCGAAACCCACGCAGCGATCGGCGATAGTTAATCACAAATTGATGTCCACCGACATCAGCGCGACTATAACCACCATCATTTTCTCTTAATCTAGGTGGACTTAGGGCGGCTTCAAAGGGAACTGTTTTTTCGCCATCAAGATAGAGTTCAGATAGTTTCATTCCAAAGCTTGTGGAATACTTGCCATCGGGTAATCGTAGCGCTAATAAACCTCGGCGCACCCGTCCATCGGCATCAACAGGCAGATTAATGGCTCCAACTTGATCTAAGGCGGCAAGTGCAGGGGGGGGATCGATATTAGAACTGGATATCGCAAAATTGGAGGCAACTAAATCCGCCTTTTTGGTCGCGCCAACTAAATTTGGTGTAGTTTTAAAGACTTTTTCCAGTTGGGCATAGCCTTTGCCGACAGGCAAATCACGCGCTAGATCAAGCCCGATCGCACGCGGTTTTTGTTGTCTGACTTTATCTACTAATTTGGCAAGCAGGGCATCATCTATCGGCCATTTGTACTGGCGCACATCTTCTTCATCTATGCCAATAATCACAATTCGCGTATCTTCTGGTTCAGGCGATCGCCATCGAAAGAATTGATCGAGCATGGCAAGTTCAATTGGCTCCATTGCTCCGATCAGGCGTATCCCAATCACAAGCAAAGAAACAGATGGGGCAGCGATCGCAATCCCGCGCCATTTCCACAAGACATTTTTAAGAATACTTTTCACCTGATTTGCGATCGCTATTAAAAATATCTTCACCAAAAGAACGAGATGTAGGAACAATTCATGAATTCCCCTACGGTAAAATAATGCTTTCAGGGAATTTTTGCGTAAGTCCTAATTATAGGAATTTGGCATAGCATTACTTGGCTTTGGTGTAGCGTCACTTGGCTTTGACGTAGTGTCACTTGGTTTTTGTGTTGGCATATCACTTGGCTTTGGCGCAGTGTCACTTGGCTTCGTATTACTTTGGGATTTCGGGATCTGCCCCACCAAGGGAAATGAAAGAGCGCGATTAATCTTAGCGGATTTCAGTAGCTCCAACCATTCCTCTGTAATTTCTGGATTTTGCGGTACAGTCCGTTGTGCTTCTGCCAAAGTTTGCAGAGTTTCAAACCAAAGCCCTTCTTGGGCATACAAAGCCGCTACCTCTATCGGTTTAGTCGTAGTTTTCAGTTGTTCAACCAACTTTGGACTGGGCAAGACGCGCTTTATGTAGGCATATACAGTCTTGTTGCCTTCTACTTTATATTCAATATCAAACTGTAATTTATATTTTTTATTGACTTCTAAACTAGGAGCATCATCAGGGATCTTGAAAGCAACGATACCCGACTCATTGTTAATACTAAAGCCATTACGATAAATACGTTTAGTTGTTAGACCACTCTCATCATCAATACGCAGGTAGATAGTACTCTTATCGACTTTAGGGGTAAGCAAGTAAATAGTTGGACGTTCAGAAATAGTTTGAGGAATAGGGCTAGCTTCTAGCTTTAAATCTGGGAGCAACGCAATTAAGCAAATCTTTTGATCATCCGTGTCGGTACAACCACTGCGCGAAATACCTGAAGCAGAAACTTTTGGCGCATCAAGATTGCTGGGTGGGACATATCTCACTCTTCGTGACTGGGCTTGAGCCACCTCGGTAAACGCCAATTCGGTAAACAAGGTTGAGATCGGTGCAACTACAGTACTTGCGACTAGACAAGAACAAACTGATGTGAAGAAAATCTTGGTTGAAATTTTTTGATATAGGGACATAATGCGATCGCCTCTAGTGGGTTATTAACAAATTGATAAATGATTGTTATGGATTTGGCAAAGGAACACTTTCTTTGGTGCGGAGTTGCGGAACAAAGCGATACTCAAGCACCATACTGAGGTTGTTTGACTTCATTAGATCAGTCCATTCATCAACAATTTCTCCGCTTGTGGGAGTAGTTTGTTGAGCTTCAGCTAAAGTCTGGACAGTCTCAAACCAAATTCCCTCTTGAGCGAATAAGGCAGCCCGATCTATCGGTTTCGAGATGTTTTTAAGTTGGTTAACTAGCTTGGCAGTCGGTAGGACGCGCTTAATCATCCCGTATGTAGTTTTAGCCTCGGTATCACGACCAAAATCAATCCTCCAGTGATAGATTTTGCCGATTTCCATGATTGGGGCATCTTCAGGCATCTTAAAAGCGATAATACCTGCCTCATTTTGAAGAGAAAACTCCTTGCGGTAAACAGCCTTTTGGCTTGGTGTCAATCGGTCATTTTGTTCAATAAGAGTAAAAACTCCGTAGCCAGCAACTTTGGGGCTGATGAAATAAATCGTTGGGCGTTCCGATGTTGTCTGTGGAACTGGAAGCATATCCACATCCGTTAAAGATGATCGTGGCTCTAGATTTGGCTCTAGACGTGGCTCTAATGGAGTAAAACTATCGGTACGGCTGATCCCTGAAGATGAAACTTTTGGTGCATCAAGATTACTAGGTGGGACATAGCGCACTTTTCGCGCCTGAGCTTGAGCCGATGGAGTAAATAGAATTAGCGACGGCAAAAACAAGGTACTTGTGACCAGACAAGAGAAAACTGAGGTTGCAAAAAATTTTGCTGAGATTTTATAAAAAATTCGAGTTGAATCTTTTGACAGTACAGACATAATGCGATCGCCTCTAGTAAATTAGATTGAATGATCAAAGTCTCGATAGATTACTAAGAACGCAACTTAGACTAAAAAGTTGCTACAGACATCCGACTTACTATATTCTCGAAAATTACATATTCTCGGAAATTACATTCTTGTAAGAATTACATTCCCGAAAATCCAAACTAGTTAATTTTCTGCCCCGAATAATTCTATCTTTTGTGTCTCTGAACCTTATAGATGTCTTTGATGTCTTAATCATGCCCTGCCTTAATTGTACTGTCTGCGATATGCTTCACCCAACTAGGCGATCGATTTGCTGTAATCATGCGATCGCTTTTGTGACATTCGGCGATCGCGATCACAAGGCTTCCCAAGAAGATGATTAGTCCTGAAAGAGTGCAAATTACCTTCTTGTTTTTTGTTTATCCGATCGCACGGGAGAGCGTATGATAATCTTTAGAAAAGTTTTAAAATTATTGTTAAGTCTATAAAACGTTACAAACTCATGGATATTTTGTCACTAGGTTGGTTTGGTGTACTTGGTATGTTCACGCTTTCGATCGCCTTTGTTGTATGGGGTCGTAATGGGCTGTAATGGTTATTGCCATTACCATTGAGATAAAAAATTTACCAGAACCTCAAATAATTTTGGCGGGCTTGTCCTACTGAAGCTGTTTGAGGTTTTGTGTTTCTTGATGATGTCGAGATGCTTACGCAAAACAATACAAATATTAATATTCGTCAATTTTGCCCCAATCACTCTATTGGCAATGCTAACATCCAAAAAGTTAAACCCTGATTAAACAAAGCTTTAGGAGCGCATTTTGACATTACGAGTTGCTGTTGTAGGCGGTGGACCTGCGGGTTCCTGTGCGGCGGAAACACTTGCCAAGGCAGGGATTGAAACCTACATATTCGAGCGTAAGCTAGACAACGCCAAACCCTGCGGTGGAGCAATTCCTCTATGTATGGTTTCTGAGTTTGATTTGCCCGATCACATCATTGATCGCCGCGTCCGCAACATGAAAATGATCTCTCCCAGCAACGTGGAAGTAGATATCAAATTAGACAATCCCGATGAATATATCGGTATGTGTCGCCGCGAAGTGATGGATGCATTTTTACGCGATCGCGCTGCTAGCTTGGGAGCCAAGCTAATTAATGGTCGTATCCTTGATATCAAGATTACCGAAAATGGTAAAAAGCCTTACGTTCTCAGCTATTCCGATTTCACTGATGGCAACAATGAAGGTACGATGCGTACCCTTGAGGTCGATCTGATTGTCGGTGCGGATGGCGCTAACTCAGTGGTCGCTAAGGCAATGGATGCGGGTGACTATAACTATGCGATCGCCTTCCAAGAACGTATTCGTATTTCTCCAGACAAGATGGAGTATTACAAAGATTTAGCGGAAATGTATGTTGGTGACGATGTTTCGCCCGACTTTTACGCATGGGTATTCCCTAAATACGATCACGTTGCGGTTGGTACTGGCACGATGCACAAAAACCAACGCTTGATCAAAAAGCTGCAAGCAGGAATCCGCGCCCGTGCTTTGCCTAGGATCGAAGGTGGCGAAGTGATTAAAGTCGAAGCTCACCCCATTCCTGAGCATCCAAGACCTCGCCGCGTCGTGGGGCGAATTGCCCTTGTTGGTGATGCGGCTGGCTATGTCACTAAATCCAGTGGCGAAGGTATTTATTTTGCGGCGAAGTCGGGGCGGATGTGTGCTGAAGCGATCGTGGAGTTTGCCGAAGGTGGTAAGCGTATTCCTACTGAAGCGGATCTCAAGGTTTACATCAAGCGTTGGGACAGGCAGTATGGTTTGACTTACAAGGTTCTTGATATTCTCCAGAACGTGTTTTATGCCACCAATGCTACCCGCGAAGCCTTTGTGGAAATGTGTGCTGATAAGGATGTACAGAAGCTCACCTTTGACAGCTACCTCTACAAAACCGTTGTCCCCGCAAATCCTTTCACGCAGTTGAAGATTACCGCTAAAACAATCGGTAGTTTACTGAGAGGCAATGCTCTAGCACCTTAACAGAAGATATTCATACTTGACACATCAAAATCTAAATATCCTCCAATCCTCTTAAAAAAGGAAAGTTCAGCTTCGTAAAGATTTAGATGGTGTGTCAAGTATGTTAATACCATTTCACAGGATTACAGACTGAAGATTTTGATATAATGAAAGATTATTTACCGATGGAATAACAATAATCTGTTTGAGAATTTGCTAATAGAAGAAGTCTAGCTATTTTGTTTATTTTCATCGCCCCTAGTCAGCATCAAGAAGCGATCAATCACCCTTAATCTCAAGCAAACAGTGAAATACATGATGTATTGACATCATATATTTCAATTGACTACAGTATGGAATAAGAAATAAACAACTTATGCATTTTGAGGGATGGCTCTATAGTTCCATTTAGGAAGATATTCATCAAAAATAATCGGTAGATTTTCCTTGAAATCATCCATAACCTGTCTACCCTTGTCATAAACTTTATCGATAAGATTAATTGGCTAGTTTCTGTAAATCCTCCTTGAAAATGTAGTAGTTTGAACTATTACTACCTCCGCCATCACATAAAAACAAGATTGATGTCGCAAAGGCTTAATTTAAATTAAAATTGCTATAATATTTTTAGTTAAAATTATGCAGGAGTAAAAGCAATGGTTAATACTATTGACAAGACTCAGGAATCTAACGAAAAAATTGCTTTGGATGAAGAAGTGTTAAAAGTTTTTGCAAGTATGCCATATTCGCTCAAGCTTGAGGTTTTGCATTATGCAGAATATTTAATTACCAAACATTCAGACAATTCTGAAATTAGTTCTCAATTAGAAAAGCCCAAGAAAAAGCGTCAGGCTGGAGTTCTAAAAGGTAAAGTCTGGATGTCGGATGACTTTGATGAACCACTAGAAGAAATGAAGGAATATATGTAAATGCTGCTAGATACTCATACTTTAATTTGGTTTCTCAATGATGATACTAAGTTATCAGGGAATACCAAGGCAATTATTGAAGACGGTGATAATTTGTTTGTCAGCATTATTTCTATTTGGGAGATTGCAATTAAAATTAATGTTGGAAAGCTAAATATAGATATTGAATTTGAGGATTTATCACAAATTTTGGCAGAGCTAGATATTCAAATCTTACAATTTGATTTTGTTGATACTGAGATTTATATTGGCTTACCTCTACATCACCGCGATCCTTTTGATCGAATTTTGATTGCTCAGGCAATACATCATAATCTTGTTATAGTTGGCTGTGATGTTACTTTTGATGCTTATCCAATTAAGAGGCTTTGGGAATGAGTCAGGCTAAAATTTCTTATTTTTCTCTTTCTGGTTTGCAGGGTAAGGATGTGAAGCTGGATTAGATTGCTGGGACTAGCTTTGAGGCGATTAAGTTTGAGAATATTAGTCCTGACAGTAAGGGGAATTGGATTAATCAAATCCATAATGATTTTGATAGTTTTTTGCCTTTGGTGGATAAGGAAGTAAAGGCGGGAAGGTCTGAGGAGGCGGTTTTTAAGATTTTTTCGGCAGAGGTTAAAACTCAGCGAGATGAATGGGTTTATGATTTTTCAAAGGATACTTTGATTGAGAAAATCAAGTATCTAATTGATGGGTACATGCAGCAGTTAACGCATGGGAATACAAACTCGGCAACCGTTCCGCCCTTGAATGGATACTCGATCAATACAAAGAGAAGAAACCCAAAGATCCCACCATTGCCAAACTGTTCAACACCTACAAATTTGCTGACTACAAAGAACAGGTAATTGACCTACTGCAAAGAGTTTGCACCGTTAGCGTGAGAACAATGGCGATCGTTCAACAAATGTCAGATATATCTTAATTTTTAGGCGATCGCTTTTTCATAATTTATGCAAGAAGCATTTTAAGGTAGTCTTTTAATATATTCAATCAATTTTAATATAAACATAGTAAAAACTCTATAGTAAAATCAATGATCCTAGAATCAGCTTGGCTACTTCCTTGCTATGGTCTGGTCGGTGCATTCATCACCCTACCTTGGTCACTGCGACTAGTGCGTCGCACAGGTCCCCGTCCTGCGGCTTACCTGAATATGTTAATGACAGCGATCGCCTTAGTGCATAGTTGTTTATTACTGAACTCGACTTGGGGACAACCTGCCAGAGAAATCAGTTTTAGCTGGTTTCAAGCATTTGATCTCAATCTGGTCTGCTCTTTTAATATTTCCTCCATTAGCGCGGGCGCATCAGTGATGATCGCCACCATGAGCTTAATTTCACAGGTCTATGGACTGGGATCGCTCGAAACTGATTGGGCTTTAGCCAGATTTTGTGCCTTGATTGGTTTCTTTGAAGCTGCAATTACGGGGATCGCCTTTAGTGACTCCCTATTTTTTAGCTATGCCTTGTTAGAAATGCTCACCTTGTCTACTTATTTGTTAGTGGGATTTTGGTATGCTCAGCCCTTAGTGGTTACGGCGGCTAGAGATGCATTTTGGACAAAGCGGGTCGGCGACTTGTTTTTATTAATGGGGGTGGTGACGCTCTCTAATCTGACAGGCAGTTTAAATTTCTCGGATTTAAAAGTATGGGCGGCGGCTCCTGAGACGATCGCTTATTTTAGCGAACATCAACAATTTGGTACTTTACTGGGCTTAGCCCTGATCGCGGGTCCGATCGGTAAATGCGCTCAGTTCCCCTTACATTTATGGCTTGACGAAGCAATGGAGGGACCAAATCCCGCTTCGATTTTGCGAAATTCCGTAGTGGTTGGCGCAGGGGCTTATGTACTGATTAAGTTTCAGCCCGTATTATCCCTTTTTCCCGTTGCAGCCGAAGTTTCTGTGGTGATTGGCTCGATTACGGCGATCGGCGCTTCACTTGTGGCGATCGCCCAGATCGATCTCAAACGCGCCCTGTCTCATTCCACCAGTGGCTATCTGGGATTAGTATTTATCGCCGTGGGGATGCAGCAACCAGACTTGGCTCTAGGACTGTTATTTAGTCATGGGATTAGCAAATCGTTGCTATTCCTGAGTTCAGGCGCGGTGATGATGACAACGGTGACGCAGGATCTCACCGAAATGGGCGGTATCAAAACCCGAATGCCTGCCACCTTAGTTGCCTTTATTGTCGGTTCCCTTGGTTTAGTGGCAATGGTTCCCTTTGGTGGATTTTGGACATTGTTACGTTGGGAAGAAACCTTTTGGAATACCAGTCCTTTGCTAATTGCGATCGCGCTTTTAGTGAATAGCATCACTGCTTTCGGACTGATGCGAATCTTTGCCCTAGTCTTTCTAGGAGAACCGAAACCGAAAACCCGTCGCGCTCCTGAAGTAGCTTGGCAAGTGGCGATCCCCCTTGTTTCCTTGACGATTATTACCTTACTTGTCCCAATTCTACTTCCTTCATGGGAATTCGCAGATATTGACCTAGATGCCGTGGATATTTGGGGAACGGTAGTATTATCAGCTTCAGGGCTACTTGGTTTTGCGATCGGTGCATATATCTACATCAAGCCCTACGAGGCGGGTAGTTCTGTACCAATGCCGCCGAAAATCACTCGGAATGCATGGAAAGCTGTCCAAGATTTACTCGCTTATGATTTATATGTAGAAAAAATCTATGAATACACGGTTGTGTTCATCGTTGGCGGCGGCTCGAAAGTTTTGTCTTGGGTCGATCGCTATTTAGTCGATGGTTCGGTCAACTTTTTAGGAGTAGCTTCGATCTTTAGCGGCGAAAGTTTAAAATACACGGTCACAGGAAGATTACAGCAGTATGTTTTGACAATTTTAATTGGCTTAATTGTAATTGGAATAGCCGCTTTTTATGGATTGCAATAACCCAAGTATGAAAGCCAAGGAGAAAAGTCTATGTCAACAATTACGCTTTCGCCGCCATCAAAAAATTCTAAAATCTGGACAGATGACGAATTAATGTCATTACCAGATGGAAATCGCTATGAGCTAATCAATGGAGAATTAATTGATATGGGTAATTCAGGCGCTTTACATGGTTATGTTTGCAGCATTTTAGTCATGTCTTTGATGAATTATATTTTGCCTAGAAAGCTGGGTATTGTTCTCGATTCCAGTACCGCTTTCGCCATGAAAAATGGCAATAAGCGATCGCCTGATATTTCCTTTGTATCAAAAGAAAAGCTGCAAGGACTTGAGGAATTACCCGACGGCTTTTTAGATGGCGCTCCTGACCTAGTGATCGAGGTTCTCTCCCCCAATAACACGATCGCCGAAATCCATCAGAAGCTAGTCGAATATTTCGAGAATGGCTCTCGCTTAGTTTGGGTAATTAATCTCAAACAGCATTATGTCCTAGTCTATCGCTCGGCAAAAGAACCTGATCGCCTACTCAAACAGTCGGACAGTCTAGATGGCGAAGACGTTATCGCAGGATTCACGATGCCACTATCGGAACTATTCCAAAAACTCTCATTTTAGAGATCCCCCTCAATCCCCCTTGCTAAGGGGGAAGAAGATAATTCTCATCTTTTTCCTTTTCCCTTTTCCTTTTTCCTTGTTTAATATGCTTAGTACACTAATTTGGTTTCCGATCGCAGGTGCATTTTTAATCGTCTTATTGGGCGGAGGACTGGACTCCAAACAATTACGCAATATCTCTATGGCAATGGCGATCGCTACTTTTGGCTGGTCGTTATTATTACTGACCAAATTTGATATTAGCCTCGCACCCATGCAAATGCAGGAGTCATTGGCTTGGTTAGAACAAATTGGACTCAGCTACCGCTTAGGAGTAGATGGACTATCATTCCCACTGGTGTTATTAAATGGATTGCTTCTGACGATTGCCATTTATATTAGTACCGACATTCAACGCCCCAGACTTTATTTCCCACTGCTATTACTGCTTGGCGGCGGCGTAAATGGAGCTTTTCTATCAGAAAATTTATTACTGTTTTTCCTGTTTTTCGAGGTCGAGTTAATTCCACTCTATCTATTAATTGCCATTTGGGGTGGCGAAAAACGTGGTTATGCAGCCACTAAATTTCTGATTTATACCGCCATTTCGGGAGTACTGATTTTAGCGGCTTTCTTTGGTATGGCAACCCTTGGCAGTGCGGATATTAATGGTTTGACCTTTAACTATCTAGACTTAAATCTCGCCAATGTCGCTAAACCCACCCAATTCAGTTTATTAATTCTGCTCATAATTGGTTTCGGAATCAAAATTCCGATTGTGCCACTACATACATGGTTGCCCGATGCTCACGTTGAAGCTTCTACTCCAGTTTCTACCTTACTGGCGGGGGTTCTACTCAAACTGGGAACCTATGGGCTATTGCGCTTTGGGTTAGGTTTACTGCCCGATGCATGGCAAGCGATCGCTCCATTTTTAGCATGGTGGGCGGTGATCAGTGTCATTTATGGATGTCTGACTGCCATCACTCAAACTGACATGAAAAAGATGGTGGCTTATAGTTCGGTCGGTCACATGGGTTATATTCTGCTTGCCCTCGCCGCCGCTACACCGCTATCCCTATTGGGCGCAACCTTCCAAATGGTTAGTCATGGTTTAATTTCCGCCCTACTATTTATTTTGGTGGGAATTGTTTATAAAAAAACAGGAACGCGCAATATCAACTCTCTAAGTGGATTGCTCAATCCTGAACGCGGCTTACCAATTACAGGATCACTGATGATTTTAGCGGCGATGGCAAGTGCCGGTATCCCTGGAATGGTCGGCTTTATCGCTGAATTTGTGATTTTCCGTAGCAGTTTTACGGTGTTCCCTTTACAAACCATTCTCTGCATGATTGGCACTGGCTTAACCGCCGTATATTTTCTGCTCATGATCGACAAGGTATTTTTTGGTCGTCTTTCCATTCGCAAAGATGGCAGTGATCAATTTACCGATACATTGAAGTTAGTCAAATGGCATGAAAAATATCCCGCGATCGCTCTGGCTTTGATCATTATCTTCTTTGGCATATTTCCTAACTTTGCCACGAAGATGCTTGAGAGTTCAGCACAGGCGATCGCACCTAATCAAATTAACTATTCTGTGAGCAGATCTTGATCGGCAATCTGTGTTGCGCGTAACAGACAAGCTATCGCGCAACACAGATGAGATCTGATATTTTGCCTCTAGGCAGAAATTACTTGTGAGTTTTGGAGAATCTGTAAATATTCCAATACCAATAATCTCAGATAATCCAACATAGATATATATAATTGAATTTGTGGATATTGCGATCGCGCTTCGCTGTATAGTTTCACAATTAAATGATTATTAAATACGCTTAATTTTTGTAATTCAGCGATCGCTTGTTTATCATTTTTTACAGTTCCCGTTGCTTCAATTTGACAAGCATAACCTCTGATATTTACGGTCAGTAATTCTAGTTCTTCTAAAGGTGTAAAGTCTTCTGCTGAGATTGGGAAATCCTTTTTAGAAATCTGTTGTCTTTCCAACTTAGTATTTTGATAGCCAATGGTTAACTGTTCCAGAAGTTGAGAAATATAGTCTTGATAAACTATTACCTGATTATGAACTTTGATCATTTGTTTATTCCTCGTTAATGCCATAGGTCACTATTTTTTCAATTCCATATTGATCGAGCCGCACAATCAAAAATTCCGTTCCTTTGCGGTAAATGGCTGACCCATCTTGTCGATAATGAGATCGCGGTACTCTCACAGAGCCTTTTTGATTAAAGTTATGGGCTTTGCGAAGATATCTTAGTACAGTAAAGCCTTTTCTTTTAGCATGATCTAATACGCTTTGTGTCACACTGCTATAGGTTCCTGCGTCCCATTCGTTAAGATATTTTAGGATTTCAGATATCTCAATATCATTATACCCATTAAGGATTTCAGCTAAGTAAGGATCGTCAAATATTTCGTTTTGCATCTATATACAATTGTAAGTTCAAAAATTGCGATCGCGATCCATTTTAAGCTGTAATATTGCAAATTTTCATCTGTGATATTAAGATGAAGATGAAATTTAAACCGTCAGGCTACCTTCTTCCTCCAAAAATATCATGACTAATTTCCCTGATTTCTCGGCGCATGGTATCAAGTAATCGAACAACTCGGTCAGAATACACAAGGATGGCGGGTTACTTATCGCGCTCAGGATGCTAATGGCAAGCAAGTGGCGATCAAGCAATTTCAGGTTGGTGGTAGTTGGGATGGTGTTAAGGCGATCGAGCGAGAAATTAGGGTTTTAGAAGATTTGAAACATCGCGGTATTCCTGCTTACATTTCTTCCTTCAAAAGCGAAAATGGCATGAGTTTTTGCTTGGTGACGGAATATGTGAATGGGCGAACGCTATCGGCTAAGCGTGTTTTTACGGCTGACGATGTACCGCGAATTATCGTACAGCTTTTAGAGATTCTTGTTTATTTGCAACAATGTGTGCCGCCAATCATCCATCGCGATATTAAACCCGAAAATATCATGCTTGATGATGAGTTGAATGTTTATTTGATCGATTTTGGATTTGCACGGGTTGGTGCGTCAGCAAATATGAGTAGTGTGGCGGCTGGTTCGTTTGGGTTTATGTCTCCTGAACAGTTACGAAACCTGACTTTAGGTAAGGCTTCAGATTTGTATAGTTTGGGGATGACGCTAATCTGTATGTTGGGCAATATTGCTTCGTCTGAGCTTGGTTAATATATCGATGAGAAGAACCAGTTAGATCGCAAAAAAGTCGCGCCGATATTGAGTAATTACAATCCGCGTCTTGTTTTGTGGCTATATAACATGGTCAAGCCTTCGGCAGCAGATCGCTATGTTGATGCGGAACAGGCTCTAGATTATCTCTGTGAAGCTTTGCAAATCAAGAATCCATCGAACTCAAGAGGTAGAAGTCAATCACTATTAAATAGAAGTAAAGAGTCAACTCACTCACAATTCAACAAGATCAAGGTATCGACATGGATTGCCTTGTGGATGATTTTTGGTGTTTATACTTTTAATGCAGTAATGTTTGCTATTTATGGAGGGAGGTATCAATATGACTATGATGAACGTTCAGATTGGTTTTGGTTTATTCCAGTTATTTCAACCATCATGCTTTCTATTTCACCTTTGATTGGTAATTGGCTCAATGGGTTAGCACAACAAGGGAAGAAAGTCTTTTTTAAAAATTCACTGTCTATATTGGCGATTTGGGTAACAAATTCTATATTTCTTGCCTTAATTATGGTTTTTAGTTATGATTCGTTACCATACTTTTTCGGAAGAAGACATAATCCAGATGGTTATTTCATGATGGCAACTGTTAGTTTATTTCAATCTTTAATGCTCTCTTTAATTCTATGTGGGGCTTTGGCTTTAGCTAGTTGGTTCACAAAGACCAGGGCTAGAGTTCTAGCAGGATCTGGAGCTAGAGCGGGATTTGCAGCTTATCCTTTGTTTATATCTCTGGCTGTAGGTATGGGTAGACGTGGGGGGGGAATGGAAACCGCTATTATTCTGACTGCCATTTGGGCTTGGCTTGGTGCTTGGGCTAGTGAAGAACTACTTCAAAGTGTTGGGAAGTGGAAGGCGATGCTGATGCTTTTGGGAACTGGATTTGCTGGTTTATTCGTTGGGTTGTTAGTCAAGGTTCTCTTTGTGCGATGAATAAGTGAGAATCACAGATTAGACGGATTTAGGGATGACACGGATTTTTAGATATGCCCAGATCTCCCGTCGCTTGCATAGAAAAAATCGGAGATCTCAATCCTTGCATTTTAAGTTTGAATCTGCACAACTACTCAAAATCCGTGAAATCCAATAATCAGCCTAATCCGCGATTCTGACTATTTATTTTCCCAGTCAAAACTTCCGAACGAGATTACAGCAGTGATTCATGGTATATCATGTAACTTAGGCATTGTTTTATTTTTGAAGTTAAAGCAATAAAAATCTATATGCTGAAAATAGACACCATCCAAAAAGAAATTGCGGAACTTCCTGCTGATGCTCAGCAAATTATTTTCGATCTAGTAGATATTCTAAAAAAACGTTATTTCCCAAATCCACAGAAAATTGCAGAAACAACGGTAAATGATTGGTCAGACTTTATCGGCTGTATGGATGCAGAATCAGACTTATCAAAAAATTACAAAACTTATTTAAGCAATGAACTTGATGAGAAATACATTAATCGTTGATACAGGTTATTGGCTTGCTCTTGCGAATAGAAGAGATGATAACCATCAATCAGCTACACTTCTATTTCAAAAGTTACAGAATGCGGAATTTATTACAACTTGGTGCGTAGTGACAGAAACTTGTTACCTCATGCAAAAAAGAATCGGCATAGATGCTCCAAAGGCTTTTATTCGTAAGATTACATCAGGGATGATAAAAATATTTGACCTCTCTCCAGTTCATTGCTTGCGTATCGAACAACTCATGGAACAATATAGAAACTTGCCAATGGACTTAGCTGATGCATCATTAGTCATCTTAGCTGAAGAATTAGGTCACGGTCGCATTTTGTCCGTTGATTATCGCGACTTTAATACCTATCGCTGGAAAAACACAGAACCCTTTCAAAATCTATTTCAGGAATACAAATAACTCATGAAGGTGATAAAAGCACCCAAGATCGAGATATCCGTAAAGCTAAAGAATATTGGAGAGACTATGAACAACGCAAAAATACCCCCTAGTGACAGCTACGATGAATACCACATCAAAGAATTGCAAGATATTAACTATGCCGCAGTCTATCTTGAAGCCGTCATCGAAGACCACGACCCCGAAGACATTCAAACTGATTTTCTCAAACTAGCCCTTAATGATGTTGCTGAAGCCCTTGCGTCAGAGCATCTAACAACCCATACCGAAACTCTCGAAACAATCTTGCAAAAACAAGGCGCAGAAGCGATCTATGGCTTAGCGGATTGGCTGAAAGGATTAGGCTTGAAGCTCACGGTGACAGTGGATAAAGAAGCAGAAATTCAAGATTTTGCACCAGAAGATTCTGTAATTGAAGTCCATGAAATGATTCCTGTTGCCGCATAAAATTTCAGAATCATTAAGCGATCGCAAGATTCTGTCCTTATGGTTAATTCTTAAATTCCTGCTTTTACAAAAAACTGTTCCGCCGTCACAGTCAAATTCGGGAATATCTCATCAGTCAGTAAGCGATCGCCTTGATAAGTTTCTGGAGGGCGATCGGGATAAAAAACTGTAATACTTCGCATCGGTGGATAAACTGCCCATACGCGATCTAACCCAGCACTCAAATAATCCGTTGCTTTTTGGACTAACTGATTGAATGTCTGCTCAGGGGACACAATCTCGATCGCTAACTCAGGCAATACAGGACAAGGTGAATCCTCAAGCCAATCTGCTGCAAGGCGATCGTAAGACACATAGAGTAAATCGGGAACAGGAACCCAATCCTGACCTCTTCGTTTTAACACCACCGACCACTCGATCGCTACTTGACCGATACCACTAGACCAACTGGATAATTCAGACCAGAAAACACTTGTTAATCGAGAATGAAAAAATTTCGGTGACATCTTTAGTACTACTTCTCCATCGACTAGTTCAAAACTCTCATCAAACTCTGGCAAGCGCAAAAACTCCTCTAAAGTTAACTTTTGCCGAGTTTCTGACTTATCTATTACTTCTTCTACAACAGCAAGCGTCATAATCTTGTCTCCTAAATGCTAACTTTAAAGTCTAGACTTAGCTTTTTTATTTCAGCTAAACTTATCGACTGTTGCGATCGCCTTTCAGCAACAACTGCCAAATCGCGAATATCTTCCAACATCTGCTCATATAGCGCAATATCCAAAATCACGGCTGTTTTATTACCGTTAGCATCCACAATGTACCGCTCTTGACTTTTCTCTAATGTGACTTTAGACATATATCACCTGATTAGAATCTAACCTAATACTTAGGTTAACATAAATAAAATAATGTTACAGCATAGGAAATTAACCAATGACAGCAATAAATAGACTAAAAGGCATTAATTTCGATCCGCTCAGCAGTGGGTTGGGTGGTAAAAACTCTCTCACTTTGATCGCATTTGGTAGCTTACTGTTTTTAACATCTTGCGGTCAATCAGTAGAAAAGATTGTTGAAAAAGAAACTCCTAGAGTAGAACCGAGTGGAGAACGTAGAAGCGCTTCTGATGCGGCGATGGAAGAAGCTAGAAGAGCGATCGAGCAATCTAATGCCATTACTGGAGTTAAAAAACCTTCAGTAATCCAAACGCCTGTATTACCAACATTACAGCCGATACCTCCTACTACTATTCTATTAGGATCTGCCACTCAACCTCTTGCTAAGCCTAATGCTATAGATTTGGGCGGCACACCTTTATCCCCTTACGGAGAAATGTATGTTAAAGCATTATTTACTTGCCGTAATAATGAACTTTATTTCTACGTTCAAGGGCAAGCCCCTCTTAATCTCGGATCTTTTTCAAACTGTCCATTGCAAATAGAAGCGATTCCTATGAAGTTAAAGCAAGGTGCGGCGACACTTTCAGAACAAACAAATCCACTAGTTACATTGCTAGAAGCAGCAGTGACACCAGAAAACAATCTTCAATTGCGGATTACTCAAGCTTCTAATGGAACTTTACCTTAAGCGATTACTGTCACGTCTTTTTAAGTTTGAATCTGTACAGCTATTCAAACTCGGCAATATCCAATAATCTGTTTAATCCGCTTTGTTAAGAAACGTGTGCGGTTGTGCCAATCCGTTACATTTTATCCTTGAATTGGCAATTCTGTGAGCAACTAATGAGAGGCAATTCATGAAGCCAGAACCAGTCAAATATCTGCGTCTCGATATGGAAATCTCTATTCCTTATAGTGATGTCCTTAAGGGTTTAGATGCTTGGTTTGAGTTGGGATTAATTTCGGAGATGGATTTTCGATGGCGCAGTACAGCACGATCAGCTAATCGGCTAACCATTGTCGCGATCGAGAATGAAAGGATTTTGGAAGGGCTGGAATTTTGGCTAGAGTTGGGTTTAGTCAGTGATCAGCAAGTCAGGCTAATTGGGACATCGCGTCTAAATTGTGAGGTTAATGCTCCCGTTTTTGAGTCTACAATTCCCCAAAGAAAACCCGAAATTATATCTGGTTCTCGATTAGCCCGATCGCCTGTTGCCAAAACTTCAGCCGTTAAGCCACAAATCAAGCCAGAAATCGCGAAAGAACCGAGTAAAGTCGCCCAAACCCTGCGATCGCTTTTCTCAGAATTCAGTACGATGTGGTTGCTCTTTTTGGGCGTGTTTCTGGTGGTGGTTTCATCGGGATTACTGGCGGCTAGTCAATGGAATAATTTTCCTGCTCAAGGACAGTATTTACTACTACTGAGCTATACCTTGGGATTTTTTGGAGTGGGATTTTGGACTAGCAAAAACGAACGCCTACGCCTGACCACACGCGCTTTGCAATTGGTGACATTGCTCTTAGTGCCAGCAAATTTCTGGGCGATGGATGGTTTGGGATTATTCACAAATCCTACAGGAATTGGATTAGGGGCGAGTGCAGGTTGTCTGCTTTCGGGGATCGCCATTTTTCTGTTACAAACATCTTTTGTATTTCAAGAATCTCAGGCTTTGTTAGCAGAAAATAGACCGAAAAGACGAACGCAGCGTCAACTGAGCCAACTTTCCATCGCCGCCATTCTCTTATTAAGTTGGCTACATCTTGGTTGGATTTTATCGAGATATTATCCATTAATTGCGGTTTATTTGGGTATTGCCGCGATCGCAATTTCCACATTCTTAAATCGACAGCAGAGTCTAAATACTGCCGATAGTTCGACTTTTCCGCTTGCTTTAATTACAGGAGCTTACAGCACCATATTGCTGATTAGTCGAGCGCTTTTGTTTGGGAATGTATCAGTTTTTAAACTAGGCTTAGCATTTGGAGTCTGCGGCTGGGTTTTAATCCAAATCACCAACAAAGCCGAAAGACTGCGATCGCCTTCAAAAATCGGCAATATATCTAATACAGATATAGAAAATCCTTCAGCAAGTTCATTTCAATTGAGCTTAGGAAAAACTCTACTAGGATTAGGTTGGCTGGTATCGGTGTGGGATAAATATCCTTGGCAAACTTTCTCAATTAGTTTATTGATTGCATGGTTACTATGCGATCGCTTGTTGAGACTAGAAAAGCCCATTGATTTAACCTATTTATTTTTTTGGGGCTTACAAATTCTGTGGCTCGGTGAAAGATTAATTCCTGAAGCTTGGCGAATTGATTCAACGCAGAAAATATTAAACTTTTTGCAAACCAGCTCTGAAAATAGTTTGCTCGGAATTTTCTTATTCCCTTACCTAATCCTAGCTTTAATCATCGGTGCGATCTATCGCGATCGCCAAAAAAATGCTTTAGCAATGCGAGCAGAACTCCTAGCATTAGGATTTGGAGTATTACTCAACAGCTTAACCTATCCTCATATTTTCCCGATATTCATTAATCTATCACTTTCGGCAATTACATTACTGATTCTTCAAGCCAGACGTTCGCCAAATAGTCCAGATTTAAGCAGCCTAGTCTACTTTGCCCATATCATCAGTCTCACTGCGATCGGCTCAGGTATTTTCTTCTTTACCCGTTCCACTTCTATTTTCGGATGGGTGGGTGGTTTCTTAATTGCGATGTTGATAGAATGGAGCGCGGTTTTGGCGATCGGCAAATTTATTGGCAAATTTAGCACTGAACCGAATGCTCACAAACCTCGTCTTCAAGCATGGCGAGATAGTGCATGGCATATTGGCGCGAGTCTGGCGGCCCTTAGTTATATCTTGCTCTGGAATGAGGCGATCGCATCTCAAAATATGCGTAGTAGCGAGATGCTAATTAATACCAGTCTTTGGGGCGTAGCTTGGTTAGCAGTCCCCATGTCTCTGACCTTTTTAGGAACGTGGCGCGAATTTGCCGATCGCGATTTAGCGATTAAACTCAGTATCGCAGGACTAGCGATCGCGCAATTTTTGACATGGAATGGTGATAGTTCTCGGATAATCGGTTTAGGGGTAGCCTATGGCTTGATGCTCGTCAATACTCGCCGTAGCGAATCACTGCTAACCACCTTTAATACAGTCGGTTATGGATTGTTATTTATCGCCACGTTACTTTGGCAATTTAAACTGGGAGGTGGCGCGATCGCTCAGTTTACCTTCGGGATCAATGGCGCGGTGGTTAGCGTTTTACTATTGTACGTTCTCAATCATTGGCTGAAATACCGCCGCGATCGCCAAGTTCCTAATTTGAATTTATCGTTAAATCAATCCTATTCTCAAGCCTTTGATATTTGGGCAGCGATGCTTTCCACGGCTTTGTTGATTTTACAAACAGTTTTAGCTGCCTTTACCTTTGCCTTTAATGCAGATAGTCAGCTATTTATCAATCTATTACCTAGCACGGCTTTAGTGGCTTTAGGATTAATTTATCGCGTTTGGCAATCAGGAAAAGTGCCGCCCTTCTGGGCAGAATGGGGAATTGCATGGAGTATTGAACTCCTAACTTCAGGGGCGATCGCCATCACCAACGGATCGGCAATTGAACTAGCGCTCGCTAATCTTGCCCTCGGTTTTACTTCGCAGCTATTAGGCGATTGGTGGATGCAGCGTACTGGAGATTCTGCAAACGGGACAACGAATAAAGGCGAATATCCACGCAGTTGGCATATTATTCCTTTGATTTATGGTGGATTAGGTTCACTGTTGAGAATTGGCAGTTTTAGCAATCTATCAGGATTGTTTTCCCTCAGCACATCTCTAATTGGTATCGGTATTGGACGTAGAGCTTCCCAATCTAATCCGATTTTCAAAGCGCTTACCTATCTCTCGATGGTGGTAGCCACTTTCTCGGCATACGAGTTACTCTTCTATCAAATGGTAGCTAATTCCCAAGGTGGCAGCCTTGGCGATGGAATGGTGATATTAGCAACATTAGGCTGTGCGATCGCCTATGCCTATGGGATTTTTGCTAATTGGATTAGACCGTATTTGCGACTGTCCATCAAAGAAATTGGCATCTCCGCACATCTACATTGGATTGCAAGCGTAATATTTTTAATCTTAGGTAGCTTCTTTAATCCATCGCTAAGTGGTGGGGCGATCGGTGGTGGTATTGCGATCGCTTTGACGGCTTATGCGATTAATCAAGGAAGACGATCCCCCATTTGGATTTATACAGGAATTGCCTCTGCCATCGGTGCGATCGCCTATTTACTATGGTTCGCATTCCCTAATCCTTGGCTAATTGCTAACGTAATTACACCCTACGCCGCCGCGATCGCTTGTTTGATTTCGGCAGTCCTCTATTTACCGCCTTGGGAAGAATGGGATTGGAATGAAGAACCTTGGCATAATTCAGCTTTCTCATTACCATTGATTTTTGCCTTGATTACCAGCACCGCGATCGCCTTGCCCTGCTTGATTATCGTTGGTATTTTTTATATCATCTATGCCCAAATAAAACAACAAATTCGCGTTACCTATATCTCTGTTTTACTATGGAATTGGGCGATTTTCCAGAATGTATCCCTGAGTCTATATGAAATCTCAAGATTCAATTTCTTGATTTATGCTGGAGCGATTGGTTTATCTGGACTATATTTTGCTCAAGTCGAACCAACATTGCGATCGCACAATAGCAAAGATTTACGTCATGCCCTCCGCAGTCTACTTGGGGGCGGCATGAGTCTCATCGCATTTCTCTATTCCTTTAGCAATCCCACTATTGCCTTCTCAACATGGATTTTAAGTTCTGTTTTCATCATGGCAGGGCTAGGATTTCGTGTGAGAGCTTATCTATTTACGGGAACGCTCACTTTTATTCTGTTGGTTCTTACCCAAGCCGTAATCTTAGTCACTCAATATTCCTTCCTGATGTGGGCGCTGGGTATTTTTGCAGGGATTGGCTTTATTTTAGTCGCTGCTAATTTTGAAGTACGGCGCGATCGGATTCTGGCGCTATTTCGTAATGTCGAGATGGAGTTGCAATCTTGGGGATGAGTTAGTTCTCTGTCAGAGGCACTCAATAGGTTTCAAAAATAAATTCTTCACACTGCAAATATGCCAACACCAGCATATCACACAAAATTAATACTCTGGACTAAAACTTTAAAATTAGCTGTGATTAAGCGATCGCCCGATAAGCGTGATCGCTAATCTTTACCATTACTTTCAAGAAGCATAATAAAAGCGATCGCGTTAATCATTTTGTTTTCGTTAATAATGTAGACCAACTTGAGACGGCAATCAGCTAATTAGAAAAAATAAAAAGGCTCTCCGCAAGAAAAGCCTTTTTGTTAAAGCGCTTTGCGCTGTAATTCCTACTTGATGAATTTTTTTAAAGTATCAATAGTCATCGTGTATGGAGGATAGCGAAACTTCAAATCAAATCGGAAAGAGTTTTTCAGTATACTCTTGCGATGGGAAAATGTATCAAACGTTGCTTTGCCATGATAACTGCCGATACCGCTATTACCAACTCCACCGAAAGGAAGTTCGGGATTGCCAAGGTGCATAATAATATCGTTGAGACAACCGCCGCCATAGGATACTTCTTGGAGAATGCGTTGCTGATTTTGTTGGTTACTAGAGAAGAAATAAAGTGCAAGGGGTTTCGGACGAGCATTGACAAAGGCGATCGCCTCTGAGAGTTGGTCATATTCGAGAATCGGCAAAATCGGACCAAATATCTCATCGGACATGATTTTTGAATTTGGATCTATACCGTCAATCAATGTCGGTGCAATGAAGCGATCGCTACGGTCATGATTGCCACCGATCAAGATTTTGCCTTCGTCAAGTAAATTAACTAGGCGATCAAATTGGCGATCGTTGACGATCCTCGCTAAGTCAGGACTTTGTTGCGGATTGTCACCATAGAAGGTTTTCACGAATTCTAATAACTTCTCAATTAGAGCCGCTTTGATGTTTTTCTGAACTAACAGATAATCAGGGGCAACACAGGTTTGACCAGCATTATAGAATTTACCCCAGATAATTCGCTTAGCTGTAATTTCCAGATTAGTCTCAGCATCGACAATACAGGGACTTTTACCACCAAGCTCTAGAGTAACAGGGGTTAAATGTTTAGCGGCGGCTTCCATCACGATTTTGCCGATCGCCGTGCCACCTGTGAAGAAGATATGATCAAATTTTTCAGCAAGTAGAGCTTGATTCGTTTCAATCCCACCTTCGATCGCGGTAATAAAACTTGGATCAAAATTCTTATTTATCAGTTGGGCGATCGCCTTGGATGTATGTGGGGTCTGTTCGGAAGGTTTGAGAATCGCACAGTTACCCGCCGCGATCGCGCCGATCAGTGGTTGAATGGTGAGCGCAAAAGGATAGTTCCAAGGAGCAACAATCAGGACTACGCCAAGTGGTTCTGCATAGATACAACTGGAACTAGGAAATAAAGTTGCTGGAGTAGCAACATTTTGGGGTTTCATCCAAGATTTGAGATGCTTTAACACATAATTAATTTCGGAAAGCACAATCAAAATCTCACTGCCAAAAGCCTCGATCGCGGGTTTGCGTAAGTCTTGATGCACTGCCTCAAAAATGAGTTGATCATTCTCTGTAATTAATTGGGCTAGTTTCTTGAGTTGCAGCACCCGAAAGTTGTAGTCTCTAGTTTCTCCTGTCGCAAAAAAATCTCGTTGCTTTGCGATCGTTGTCTTAATATTTATGCTTTCAGCAGCTACCATAACCATCATTTCACCGTAATTTATTGATTCTCAAATTTTATGAAAGTTAAGACTTACGCAAAAACACCTTGAAAGACTAATCCTATCGTAGGGGCAATTCATGAATTACCCTTACATTTCATATTTTTGCGTAAGCGTAAGTCCTAAAAGTGTGACTTTACAAGACTTTTATAAAATTTATTGTAGTTTGTTTGATCGAAAATTGCGGTAAGCTGTAGAAAAAGTATGCAACCATTCCCAAAACTATGGCAATCTTTGGCGGTATTCTGATTGCGATCGCGATCGTTCTATTCTTTGTCCAAAAGAACTACAGCACAAAATTACAAAGTATCCGATCCGCAACATCTTCTACAATCGCCGATTTACAGCGTATCGCAGGTGAAATTGCAGGTGAGATTGGGAGTGGTAATTTAAGAGAATATGTGAAAGTACGGGGAAGAATTCGTTGTGATTCACCTTTAATTTCTGAGCTTAAGCAAGTACCTTGTGTACATTACACAATGCGAGTGGTTAGGGAATACGAAGAGAAGCATACTACTCGCGATAATGAAGGTAAAAGTCGTACCGAAACTCGTCGCGGCTCCGAAACTGTATCAAGCAATAGCCAATCCATTCCATTTACTTTGCAAGATCGAACAGGTGAACTACTAGTTAATCTTGATGGCGGTGATATTGAGACAGTGCAAGTATTAAATGAGTTTCGTCAAGAGAATTCTATTCAATCTTCTTCTTCGATTTCGTTTGGCGGCTTTACTTTGGCGATCGGCACAGGAATGGGTGGTAGAAGAACGATCGGTTATCGCTATACCGAGTCAATTTTGCCATGCGATCGCGAGGTGTTGGTAATTGGTACGGCGGCTGATGAGGGCGGAAAATTGATGTTAAGGAAGCCGACTCAATCTGACAAGAAGTTTATTATTTCCCTCAAAAGTGAAGAGGAACTTGCAAAATCGGCAGCTAATGCAGCCAAAGGATTTTTCTATGGGATGATCGCATGCTTTGCGATCGGTCTAATTTTAGTAATTGTGGGATTAGTGATTAAAAAGTAAAGTAAAAGATTTCGGCGGGCTCGCCCGCCAAAATATTTTAACCTAAGCTCTCTTCAATACAAACAAATTCCCTTCATTACCTCTCCCAATTCGCAAATCTTGATCTAAATAAGTCGTCTCCAGCCAGCCCTTTTGATCTTCTCGTTTGATTTGAAAGTCGATCGCCAATAGTTTTTTTTGAGATTTATTTTGCGGTTTATTTGATGGGTTAGACGATCCTGACACTGGCGATCGCAAAGTATCGATAAAACTATGCACATCCCGATAACCAAGCAACATTTGGGAACCAGCCACTAGGCGCTCAAAATTAACCTTGACTCGTTTCTCAGAAACAATTGTAAAACTCGCACAAACGCTCACCAGACCACCCAATAGAGGCAAACCTTTAATCTCAGCAACATTAAAAATTTTCGCTTCAGCAACTCGTAAACACTGATAAATATTGCCTAGCTTGTATAAAGGAAAGCGATCAATCCCCAAAAGCTCTTGGCTAGTCGTAAACAATAACAACCAATCACCATCTAACAATTCTGGGGTGTTGTTTGGTGCTGGGGTAGGATTTAGCTCTTCGAGATAAGCCACCGCCGAGAAAATAGCCTTACGCTGATTTTCGGACATTTCTAATCCGCGATTCACAGGGGCGATCGCATTCAGAAGATTTGCTTTACGAGTATTACTAGTCATGCGCTTATTTTAGCAAAAACTTTTAGCAAAAATAAAGGCAGCGCTTAGCACTGCCCTTACTTTTCATTCTTACCCTTGACGAGCTTTGAACTTTGGGTTTGACTTACAAATGACATATATTCTGCCGCGACGACGTACAACTTTGCAGTCCTTATGGCGAGTTTTTGCCGATCTGAGGGAGCTAACAACTTTCATGGATTAATCCCTAACGCTTACTTATGATGAAAAATTTTCACACGGCTTATAATCATAACATGATTCATGTCGAATTTTGCCTAAAAATAAACCAAGCCTCAATATGGTTACTCTGGAATCTGTCTCAGCATCCCTCGATCAATTACGCAATACGCTTCGTAAGGGGCAGCAAACGATGGCGGACTGGTCAGGGGGAGAACTGGCGGTAGCAGCAGTACCAGGGGCAGGAAAATCAACAGGTATGGCGGTGGCAGCAGCGATCGCAATTGCTAAATTCCAACTACATCGCCAAAAACAACTGGTAATCGTCACCTTTACGCGATCGGCGGTAAGTAACATCCGCAAAAAAGTATCCGAACATTTAAAAAATTTACGTTTACCGCAAAGTGCATTCACCGTCAGTACTTTGCATAGCTTGGCATACACGATCGCTAGCAATCATCGCGAGTTATCAGGCTTTGGGATGGGGGAAACCAAAATTGTTTCTGAATCACAAAAACAACGCTTAATTCGCAATGCGACTAATTTCTGGGTAAAAGAAAACCCTAAATTATATGATTTGTTATTAGAAGGAAAAAACTTTGATGGTGAAGATACGGAACGCTTACGGCGACAAACGGTGTTGCGAACTGATGTTTTACCGAGCTTAGCAAAAGAAGCGATCGCTACAGCTAAGAGTTCAGGCTTGAGCTTTTCCCAATTACGCGAAGCAGAATCACCTGATGGTGGCTACATTTTAGAGATCGCGGCGGGGCTGTATGAAATCTATGAAAGGCTGTTACGTCAGGAAGGGGCGATCGACTATGACGATATGATTTTAGGAGCATTGCGAGTATTAGAAAATACTGGCGTGCGGACTTATTGGCAGGAAAAGATTTTTGCGGTGTTTGAGGATGAAGCACAGGATTCTTCGCCATTGCAGACGAAGTTGCTAGAAATTCTGGCTTTGAACAACGGCGATGTCAAAAACCTGATGCGAGTTGGCGATCCTAATCAAGCGATCAACTCAACATTTACACCCGCCGATCCGCGCTTTTTTAATGAATTTTGCGATCGCTGCAATACTTTCTCTCAACTCTCAACCCTTGACCAAGCAGGACGCAGTACTAGAAATATCATGCGAGCCGCAAATTATGTATTGCATTGGGTTAATCATTCTGAATATGCCAAACTAGTCAACCAAAAGCCATTTCGGAATCAAAAAATTCGTCCCGTTGAAGCTGATGATCCCCAAATGAACGCTAATCCCGAAGCGATCGGTCATGGTCTAGAAATCCACTTGCAAAATCATGATATCGAACATGAAATTGAAATGATTGGCTTGCGAATCAAAGAACTGCACAGCGTCGATCCCACTCTCAGTATGGCGATTTTAGTACGTCAACACAATCAAGGGCGATTTGTGGCGGAATCTCTAGCTTGGTTAACCAAGGAATATGACATAAAAATTTATGATGTCGAACAAAGCGATCGGCGATCGCGAGTACCGATGGATATGTTGGCGATTTTGCAATTTATGGAACGCCCCCATTCTCCTGACAATCTCAAATCAGCCTTAGAAGTTCTTAAAGATCGTCAGAAAATCTCGTCACAGCAAGATCTCAACTCCCTCGCTAGCAATCCTGAAAAGTTTCTCTATCCGACCTTAATCGATAGCCCCCTCTCTCCACTTGCCCTAGAAACACAAGCTAAATGTATCGGCTTACTTCGGGCAAAAATCGAACTTCCTTTATATAATCTCATTCCCTTTATCGCCTTTGCGCTCTATGACGAAGAAGCAGGATTACTTGCCACAGCCGACAAATTAGGCGATCGCTTAAATCAAGAACTTCTTGGCAATTATTCCATGCAAACTGTAATTGCAACTCTCAAAGAAATTGTCGAGTCGGAAAACTTTGAAGCAGTGGAAGATGAAAATCTCGAAGGACGCTATATGACGGGTGGTCAATTGACGATCATCAGCCTACACAAAGCCAAAGGACTCGATTGGGATGTCGTGTTCATGCCCTTTCTGCATAAACGCATCTGCCCAGGGGAAGCCTATCTCCCAGAAGCGGTTAAGTTCTTAGGGGATTTTGGATTGCCTGAAGTCACAAGAGCGCAGATTTCAGCGATCGTTCATGGCGATCGCCTTCCCAACGCCGAGGAAGCATGGAAACAATACAATTATCTCAAGCAATCCGAGGAGTTTCGACTTCTCTATGTAGGGATGACCCGCGCCAAGAAATTATTATGGCTATCCGCAGCCCAATCGGCTCCATTCAGTTGGAACACCTTAGAGAATCGCACCGAAAATGCTGCTGTTTGTCCAGCAATTACCGATCTTGCCCGTAAGTTCACTGAATTTATGGCATAACAAACCCAGAGAATACCGCTTCGCGACACTTTTAAACTTTTCTCTAGGTTTGTTTTTAGCGCAAAGCGCTGTAAAATAAAGTCTAAAATCTGATAAGGAAAAGAATATATGTCCACCCGACGCAGTGATAGCGCGTTTCCTGTCGGTTACAACCGAGACACAGATACCGTCACCGAAGGCATGACAAAACGTGAATATTTTGCCATTATGATCATGCAGGGGTATACAACCTCAAATACCAAGTTTACAGATGAATATCAAAAGGCGCGTTTATCAGTAGCGGAAGCTGATGCCTTAATTGCCATTTTAGCTTACGAAGCTAATCCAAAATCTTAAAATCATCTCTTGCAACCTAGATATATCAACTATGTTTGTGCAATCATCTCAAAAAATATTTAATGCAATACTTGCTCAAATATTTCCTTTAAAAAATCAAAAGTTATCTGTATATCAGCTCGGCAATCCCACATTACGGAAGATTGCCGAACCGATCACTAATGTCGGAGACAGTGAGATTCAAAAACTAATTGATGAGATGTTAGTCACGCTCCAACAAAGTAAAGGCGTAGGCTTAGCGGCTCCACAAATCGGGCGATCGCTACAACTCGTGATAATTGCTTCTCACCCCAATGAACGCTATCCCAACGCCCCACAAATGGAAGCAACGGCAATGATTAATCCTCAAATAATCTCGCGCTCTGCCGAAATCGAAAAAGATTGGGAAGGTTGTCTTTCAGTGCCAATGATTCGTGGTCTCGTACCAAGATATCGTGCCATCGAAGTGGAGTATACAGATCGACAAGGCGATCGGCAAAACGCCAAGCTAACCGACTTTGTAGCGCGAATCTTTCAACATGAGTACGATCATTTGCAAGGCAAAGTCTTTTTAGATCGCGTAGAGACTAATTCTGATTTAGTAAGCGAACCAGAGTATTACAAAATCTTGAAAGGATACTAGTTATAGCAATTTTCGATAAGCCCGATGTAAACTAAGAACCAAAATAGCCTAAAACAAAAATAGAGTAGAAGTAAACTTCTACTCTATTTCTTGTATTTAAAATTAAGCTTGGCATCGAGCTATTTTCCCGTAGGGCTACCCCTAAAGTATCTTCACCGTGACAGCGTTTCACAACTGAGTTCGG
>JBILGV010000097.1:0-17435 GCA_044350865.1 Pseudanabaena sp.
AGATCTAAAGGATAAAGAGAGCATTACTGCTTTAACAGAAGAAATCAATCTAATTGCAGGTGGTTGGCATCTAATTGGAAGCAGTGATAGTAGCCTCTATATTAGTGCGATTAAATTAGATGGTGATGGGACGCTTTTAAAGAAAGTGATAAAGACCTATGTAAGTTCTCGTATTAATTATTTACAGGAATTCAAGAGTGGGAATCAAGTTGATTTTGATTTCAGTACCTTTATTAATAACAGGTATTTTATTTTATCCTCCCTGATTGAGCATTGCGGCGAGTTCGCGTTATTAGCTATAGCTGAAATTAAGTCCATGCTCATGAGTGATGATACAGAAATCGAATGGGTGGCATGTAATGCCCTCAAAGGAATGGGAGTAAAAGCTATAGAAGCGCTTCCTGAGATATTTAGCTTAATGCAAAAACGAGGAATCAATAAGCATCCTTATACAATGGGTGAAATATTAGTCCAACTTTCTAACATATTTCCTGAAATAATTACAGCGCTTAAACTCCACTTATCCTCAGACACAACAAATCTGCTTCATGCTACCCTTTTTACCTGTTCGCTTTTGGATGAAAAATCGGCATTATTATTATACGAACCTTTAATCGATATCGCTAAATCGAGAACAGAGGAAACTAAGAGTTTGGCAATTTTAGCACTGGGTTCTACTGGCAAAAAAGATGAAGATTTAGGTGAGATTTTGCTAGAAAATGCAACTGCTTCCGAATGGTATATAAGAGGTAATGCCATAAACTCGATGGGGAAATTGCATGTATCTCCTGATAAAGCTGTACCAATAATCATTAATGCATTAGAGGATAACGAAGGGCATGATTGGACTGTTCAAGAATGTGCGATCGCCGCTCTTTCCAACTATGGAAGTTTAGTAGGAAGTTATGCAGCAGATGCTATTACTAAACTCAAATCAATAAGAAAAAAGCTAAAGGATGAAGAGCAGGAAGGGTGGATTTGCCAAATTATTGAAGTGAATCGTGCATTAAAGAAAATGCGGAGTGAATTATCTTAAAACTTTTTGTGAGCAAGTTGCTGTATGGTCAATAACCGCAAATCTATAAATGAAAATTTTACCTATGAAAGATCCTGCGCGTTTGCTCAGAATTACGTTGTCGCGAGGCAGCAGAGCCGCGCACCACTATTTCTTTGGTGTAAAGGAAGTATATTAAAAAAATTCTCGAAAGAGGTTGACAAAATACTATGTATGTTTGCTATAGTATATATCGCGCAAACAAAGCAAAGCTTTAAAAGCAACGCCTAATTTTGCTAGACACATTGGGGTGTCGTCAAGTGGTAAGACATCTGGTTTTGGTCCAGACATTCCGAGGTTCGAATCCTTGCACCCCAGTTATTAATAAAAAAAGCTCCTCAAACTTGATTTTTGAGGAGCTTTTTTGTGGTTTGGTCAATCTAGCCAGAGAAATTATCTTTTTTCCCACGAATTCTCGCGAATACGCGATCAGCGATATCAATACCAGCCGATCGCTGAATGGCGGGAACGTCCCAACGCATAAATGGGTTGGTCAGCTTTTCGAGTCCGATTGTGGTGGGTACAGTGGCTTCTCCTCTTTCGCGCATTTCTTGCGCTGTGACCATGCGCGATCGCAAGTCGAGATTTTCAGGATCAACGGTTAGGGCAAACTTGAGATTGCCGAGGGTGTACTCATGGGCGCACCAGACACGAGTAGCGTCAGGTAGTTGGCGAAATTGATCGAGGGAATGCATCATTTCCGATGGTGTACCTTCAAACAATCTGCCACAGCCTCCAGCAAATAAAGTATCACCGCAGAATAATTCGCCACCTTCATCTTCTGTAAGCGGAAAATAATAGGCGATGTGAGCATAGGTGTGACCAGGCACAAAAAATACTTCAGCTTGCCGATCGCCAAAATTAACTTGATCGCCAGCTTGTAAAAATATTTGTTGATGGGGAATGCGATCGCGATCTTTTTCGCCACCATAGACGATTGCTTCGGGAAATTTCTTGATAATTGCCGAGTTCCCGCCCACATGATCGCCATGATGATGGGTATTAAAAATCGCTACTATTTTTGCGCCTAATTCCTCAACTTTAGCTAAGACTGGCTCAGCGATCGCAGGATCAACAACGGCGGCGATATTTTTAATGGGATCATGTAAGACAAAAATGTAGTTGTCACTTAAAACAGCTAAACGATAGATATTCATAGGATTTATTTAGTGGAGCAGAATCCAAAATCGTAAAATCGTAAGGACAATTTATGAATTACCCTTACAACATGGTTTAATCATTGATCGCGCTCAATAACACTTCTGTAAGCGTCATATCTTCCATATCACTGAGCGTAATTGTGTCTACGATGTCGTAATTTGCGCCGATGCTTTGTAATTTGTCATCCAGAGATTTGAGGAAATCGGTCGCGCTGGTATCCGAACCAACTTGGATGAAAGAAATGGCGAGTTCTTCATCAGAACTAAGCCGACGAGTTGCTTCGATAATTATTTCAAACACAGAACGGCGATCGTCGGGTTCTCCATCGGTAATTACAAGAATTGTTTCACCTACTTTTGATTGGCTAGCTTTTTTTCGTTGAAAAAACTGATTGATCGCATCTTGCAGAACCGAGCTTAAATTTGTCCCGCCCATCGGATCGTTTTCTTGAAAAATTTGTTCGACTTTCGCTGCCGAGACATTATCAAATCGTTTAAATTTTCCTGAAAACAAATACACTGTAATCCCATCTGGATCTAGCTGATCGCATTTACGTGCAAGGGCTAGGGTCGATTCCTTGACGATTTCCCATCGACTCTTGGTGGTTCCCCTGTCAATATTTGACATGCTGCCACTTTTATCGATGATGAGGGTGTAGTCGCGTTTGTCTAGCATGGTTGATTTTTTGGCAAGATGATGAATTAGCATAGATTATATAGCAATAAAGAGTTGCGAGAGAGAGGCTCAGACTGTGCGACTCTGATAACTAAATGCACTGTATATAAGTAACCATGACTGAACTTACTGCCGAACAACATCGTGTCAAGATGCAACGCCGTCAAGAGGTACAACATCAACGCATTGCCGATCGCCAAATCGAAAAAGGTTTAATAATTGTCAATACGGGTGATGGTAAAGGCAAAACTACCGCCGCCTTGGGTATGGTTTTACGATCGCTAGGGCATGGATATAAGGTGGCGATCGTGCAGTTTATTAAAGGTGCATGGGAACCTGCGGAAAAGAAAATTTTTGGTTTCTGGCAAGATCAACTGGTGTTTCAGGCTTTAGGTGAAGGCTTTACATGGGAAACTCAAGACCGCGATCGCGATATTGCCAAAACCAAAGAAGCTTGGGAAGTGGGGTTGAGCTATATCAAAAATCCTGAATACAAACTGGTTTTACTCGATGAAGTCAACATTGCTCTCAAATTGGGCTATTTAGAAGTCGCGACTGTACTTGCTGGATTAAAAGAGAAACCCGCCGATTCTCATGTCATTCTGACTGGGCGCGGCGCTCCTGCTGAATTGATTGAAGTCGCTGACTTAGTAACGAGAATGGAAATGGTGAAACATCCCTTTAGAGAGCAGGGTGTTAAAGCTCAAGCAGGTATTGAATTTTAAAGTAAAAAGTAGAAAGTAAAAAGTATGTCAAAAAAAATTGGTGTTGGTATTATCGGAACAGGCTTCGGACAGACCATTCATATTCCTGCGCTGCAAATTCATCCTGATACAGAGGTTGTCGCCGTCTACCATCGCGATCGCCTTAAAGCCCAACAAATTGCTTCTAAATTCAACATTGCCCATGCTTGCGATCGCCTTGAAGATTTACTTGCCCTTGAGTCTGTACAAGCAGTAACAATCTCTACGCCACCAAATTTTCATTATGAACAGGCAAAAGCAGCGATCATGGCAGGCAAACATATTCTGCTAGAAAAGCCCGTGACGATGAACGCCCAAGAAGCGATCGCTTTGTATAATCTTGCTCAACAGTATCAAGTCATTACGGCAACAGATTTTGAGTTTCGTTGTGTTCCCCAATGGCGATATCTGAAACATTTACTAGATAATAATCATATTGGCAAAAAAAGACTGATTTCGATTGAGTGGCTAGTCCAAGGTCGAGCCGATGCTAAACGCCTGTGGAATTGGTATAGTCAACAAGCTTATGGCGGCGGCGCATTAGGGGCGATCGGTTCCCATGCTTTTGATTATGTGCGCTGGCTATTTGGTGATATCAAAAGTCTCTGTGGGCAACTGAGTACCGCGATTACCGAACGTCCTGATGTTAATGGTGTTTTGCACCCTGTTGATGTTGATGACACCTGCAATATTCTCTTAGAACTTACTGATGGCACGCCGTGCAATATTTCTCTGAGTACGGTTACTTATCGCGGTCGCGGTCATTGGGTCACTGTTTATGGTGAAAACGGAACTCTGGTTTTAGGCAGCGCCAATCAAAGCGATTATGTACATGGCTTTAGTTTGAGGCAGGGTAAACTTGACCGCATCGAGATGGAGATTGTGCCAATTCCATCGGAATATGATCTACCCCAAACTTATACTGATGGGCGACTCGCACCTGTACTAGCTATATGCGATCGCTGGGTGAAGGCGATTCAAACTGGAGAGCCAATGACACCAAGTTTGTATGAAGGTGCATGGTCACAGATGCTGATGGATTTAACTCGTGAGTCACATAGCCAGAAAAAATGGTTAGATGTAGGAGTGCGATCGCTGTAGCGGTCTTTATATACAAAAAAAGGTAGGTAAAGCCCACCTTTCAAAAAATACAGCATATTCGATTTAGATGATGAAAGATAGAATTAATAATCCGTATCATCTTCGATCAATTAAAGACCTAATAATTGTGTGATTTTATCACGATTGGTCAAACCCGTATAGATAGCCGTTTTTTGTCCATTTTTAAATACCAATAACGTAGGTACGGATCTAACTGCATATCTTTGAGTAGTTTGTGGAGATTCATCAATGTCAAGTTTTTGACACTCCTCAGCCTGAAGGCGTGAGGATTCTTGGACTCACTATAGCCTGTAGGACTTGTCCTAACATGGTCTTACTCAGTGATACCTAGTCTTGCAACTAGCTTCTCAAGCGTGAATTTCCGTATGCCCTGCGGTATTTCCTACATTGTAATATAAAGCCGTGCTGGAAGCACGGGGTTTTAAACCCATTTTTCTGATAATATTCCAAAATTTTGTCAATCCGCACTTATTTTGGCAATTTAAATATTACCAAATTTGCAACATGACCTTGCCAAGATAGATCAATTCACAAAAACATCATTTAAGCAATTATGCGAACTAATGGCTTGAGGGTTTTAATTTTCATATCACTGTGCCACTTAGCATAAAATAGCTATAGATTAACTTTTATTGAGTAGGGATACTAAAAGAGGCAAAACATGGGGCAAACACTTGAAGCTGTAGCGATCAACTATCAAACTGAAAACTATCGCGATGCTTACAGTCGCATCAATGCGATCGTCATTGAGGGCGAAGCTGAGGCGCACAGCAACTATCTCCAACTGGCGGAGCTACTGCCCGAATCCAAAGAAGATCTTGTCAAACTTGCCAAAATGGAGGATCGCCATAAAAAAGGTTTCATCGCCTGTGGTAAAAATCTGAGCGTCACACCTGACATGGACTTTGCTGAGAAATTCTTTGCCGAACTGCATAGCAATTTTCAAAAAGCATTTGCGATAGGGGATATTGTTACTTGTCTGTTGATCCAATCACTGATCATCGAGTGCTTTGCGATCGCCGCCTATAACATTTATATTCCTGTCGCCGATCCCTTTGCCCGCAAAATCACCGAGGGCGTGATCAAAGATGAGTATATGCATCTCAAATTTGGTGAGGAATGGTTGAAAAACAATTTTGACGATTCTAAAGTAACTCTAGAGCAAGCTAATCGTCAAAATTTGCCGATTGTCTGGAAAATGCTCAACCAAGTCGAAACTGATGCCAAAGTCCTAAACATGGAAAAAGAAGCATTGGTAGAAGACTTCATGATCCAATATGGCGAAAGTCTTGGCAATATTGGTTTCAACACCCGCGACATCATGAGAATGTCGGCAATGGGTTTGGTAGCGGCTTAGTAGCAATTGGCTGTTAGCTGTTAGCTGTTAGCTTTTAGCTTTTAGCGAGACACTTACAGCTAACAGCTATTTGCTCATCTTCATTTTTATAAAAGAAATTTATAAAAGAAATTACTGTTTCTAAAAACTCTAAATAAAAAGCTAAAAGCTAAAAGCTAAAAGCTAAAAGCTAAACGTTAAATAAAAAAACTGGTAACTGCAATCGATGTTTGGTCTAATAGGGCATTTGACAAGTCTTGAACACGCTCAGTCTGTAGCAAGGGAATTAGGCTATCCCGAATACGCCGATCAAGGTTTGGAATTTTGGTGTAGCGCCCCTCCCCAAATTGTCGATCGCATTAAAGTTACGAGTGCCACAGGTCAACAGATCGAAGGGCTATATATAGAATCCTGTTTTTTACCTGAGATGTTGGCAGGAAGTAAAATCAAAACCGCGATTCGCAAAATCCTGAATGCGATGGCGCTTGCTCAAAAAAATGATGTTGATATCACTGCTCTGGGGGGATTTTCATCGATTATTTTTGAAAATTTTAACTTGAGTCAAATGTCCAGTGTGCGGAACATCCAACTAGAATTCAATCGCTTCACTACGGGTAACACTCACACCGCATATATCATTTGTCGCCAGATCGAAGAAGCTAGCCGTAAATTTGGGATTGATTTAGCCAGAGCTACGGTTACAGTCTGTGGGGCAACGGGTGACATCGGTAGCGCTGTTTGTCGTTGGCTTGATGCAAGGACTGACATTAAGGAGTTACTGCTCGTAGCCCGTAATCAAGAACGTCTAAAAGAACTACAGTCTCAACTTGGACGCGGTACGGTCATGGGAATCGAGGATGCACTCCCCAAATCCGACATAATTGTTTGGGTAGCGAGTATGGCAAAAGGTATGGCGATCGATGTAGCTACCCTCAAGCGACCTTGTGTTCTCATTGATGGCGGCTATCCCAAAAATATGTCTACCCTAGTGCAAGACGAAGGTGTGCATGTGATCGATGGCGGCATTGTTGAGCATAGCCTCGATATTGATTGGAAAATCATGAAAATCGTGAATATGACCGCCCCTGCGCGGCAATTATTTGCCTGTTTTGCGGAAGCGATGCTTCTAGAGTTTGAAGGTTGGCACACCAATTTTTCATGGGGACGCAATCAAATCAGTCTGGAAAACATGGAAAAAATCGGTGAAGTTTCCATCAAGCATGGATTTAGACCATTAATTGGCTAATTTGGATAAATTGGCTCCAGACTGACGGTGAGAGCGTAGTTAAATATAAAATGTGTGTGGAACGGGCATCTTGCCCGTTAACAGGCTAGAAGCCTGTTCCACTACCTAACAATTAATTAAACCTACTTACTGTGCGCTCGCTATTTCTAACCACAAATTGAGGTCGAGATCCTACAGTAATAAATTTCGGCTAATACAAACGCTCTAAAACGTAATTAGTCAAACCGATCAGTGATTGTTTCGGCTCTGAGGATGGTAGCCACTCTAAAGCTGTTAGTGCCGAATTAATATGACTTTTTGCTAAATCACGCGATCGCGAAATTCCGTTACTGCTGTACACCAATTCCAGCGCCTTATCTAAATCGCCCACCTCACTAAACTCGCGATCGATCAAACCGCGTAACTGCGGATGTTCCTCTAAGGCAAATAATACAGGCGCAGTCAAATTTCCCTGCTTGAGATCGGAACCCGCAGGTTTGCCAAGAGTCTCGGTCGAGCTAGTGAAATCGAGAATATCATCGACAACTTGAAAGGCAATACCGAAATGTTTACCAAAATTGAATAGCTGCTCAGCTTGGACTTGTCCCACGCCACTTAGCACACCCGATGCCTTAGCACTACCCGCCATTAACGAAGCGGTTTTATAAAAACTCTTTTCTAAATAATCTTCTAAGGTCAAATCCCCATCAAAGGCGGTCAGACTCTGGCGAATTTCCCCTTCCGCAAAATCAGTAATCACCTTTGATAAAAGTTTCACAACTTCAAGATCGTCTAAATTGGCAAGATACCAAGAAGCCTGAGCAAACAAAAAATCACCCGCCAATACCGCAATACGATTGCCAAAGCTATTATTCACCGTCGGCATTCCACGCCGTAGATCAGCAGAATCGATCACATCGTCATGTACCAAGCTTGCCGTATGGATCATCTCGGTAATCTCCGCGAGACGGCGATGGCGTGGGGTGATATCGCGATCGCTCATGGTCGCCCTTGACACCAATAAAACCAGCGCGGGGCGCATACTCTTGCCCTTGGCTTCAAATAAATGTTCAGCTGCCGCATATAGGATCGGATGTCTTGCGCCTACCAACTGCTTCAAATTATCCGTGAGTGTCCGCAAGTCATCTTTGACTGGTGCAAAAAGTTCGGTGACAGAAGTGGTTGGAAGGCTCATGCGAATAAACCAGTTTTTATAACAATTTTTACATATCTTCATATATTGTATGAGAATGTTGTCAGAGTTGATGCTATGCACAGATTGTTTTCTTTGCGATTGAGCGGCGATCGCATCAGAGATGGCTGCAAGATGGCTGCAAAAGGTTACACTCTATAGCTACTACTCCTTTAGCCAGAAATTTTTTCACTGCTTAACAGAGCAGAATTTACGGTTTGTCCTTGCCGCAATCATCTTTCTTAAGACAAACTGGGGATCTTTATTAAGACATATTGTTTACATATATTGTTAAAAAATCATATTAATTTATTTGCATAGCTGGAAATTTGATCAATGATGCCTAGGCTGCTCCTAATCGACGACGATCCCATAATCTCTGAAATGGTCACGTTAAACCTTGAATGTGCTGGATATCAAGTTAGTCAGGCAAGTGATGGTATTAAAGGTCAAGCGCTTGCCATTCAGTTAATGCCAGATATGATCATCCTTGATTTGATGCTGCCAAGAGTAGATGGGTTTACGGTTTGTCAAAGGTTACGCCGCGATGAACGCACCAAAGAAATTCCTGTGATGATGCTCACGGCGATGGGGCAGACTCAAGATAAAGTGGAGGGCTTTAATGCAGGTGCAGATGATTACCTGACCAAACCCTTTGAACTTGAAGAAATGCTGGCGCGGGTGAGAGCATTGCTGCGGCGCACCAATCGGATTATTGACACGGCGAAACATGGCGAAATCTTGATTTTTGGCTCATTAACTCTGGTTCCTGAGCGCTTTGAAGCGATTTGGTTTAATAAGACTGTCAAGCTCACTCATTTGGAATTTGAGCTATTGCATTGTCTGTTGCAGCGTCACGGTCAAACAGTATCGCCTAGTGAGATTTTGCGAGAAGTCTGGGGCTATGAGCCAGATGATGATATTGAAACGATCCGCGTCCATATTCGGCATTTACGCACCAAACTCGAACCTGATCCCCGCCATCCGAAATATATCAAGACGGTCTATGGTGCGGGTTATTGCCTAGAGCTTCCCAATGCCAACAATGAGGACGAAGCAACCTCTGATTAACTTTTTTGTAGGGTGTTTTTGAATGCCCAGATCCCCGACTTTTTTGTAAATTTGCAAGTTGTCTTTGCTTGGCTAGAAAAAGTCGGGGATCTTAACCTCTGCCTTTTAATTGTTCTTATGCTTAGCTGCTGAGCGATCGCTCTATACCTGAAAATACTCCCAAAAACAACTCGCTACGCGAGTTGTTTTTTTAATTACAAAATTGCTGATAGAGCGATCGCTCTATGCCTGAAAATAATTAGATATCCCGAAATAAGAGTACTGATTATCACATGAAAATTTTATTTGCGGCGGCTGAAGTTGCCCCTCTAGCCAAAGTCGGTGGCATGGCTGATGTCGTGGGCGCACTCCCACCCGTCCTTCGCCAGATGGGGCATGACGTGCGGATCATCATGCCTTACTACGGCGTGATTCCAGCCAAACTCAAGGAAAATCCTGAATGGATCTGGAAAGGCTATGCCATGTTTCAGGAATTTGATATTTTTCAGACCGTATTACCTGGAACAGATGTGCCTTTGTACTTGGTGGGGCATGGATCATTTATTCCCGCTCGCATCTATTCAGGTGATGATGAAGATTGGCGGTTCACAATGTTTGCCAATGCCGTTGCCGAATTTGCATGGAACTATTGGAAGCCGAATGTTATTCATTGCCATGATTGGCATACGGGCATGATCCCTGTATGGATGCACCAAGTTTCAGATATTGGTACTGTTTTCACCATTCATAATCTCGCTTATCAAGGACCTTGGAAGTGGTATCTCGACAAAATCACTTGGACTCCTTGGTACATGGATGCTCACAACACAATGGCAGGTGGAATTAAATATGCCGATCGCGTCAATACCGTATCACCTACCTATGCTCAACAAATCTGTACGCCCACCTATGGCGAAGGATTAGAGGGTTTACTTTCATTCCTGAAACCTTGGGGCATTTTGAATGGCATTGATACGGATGCCGAAAATCCTGAAACCGATTCTGCTTTAGTGCAGAACTATTCCGTTGATACCATTGACGATCGCCTTGCCAATAAAATTGCCTTGCAACAGGAATTGGGCTTGACCGTAAATCCGAGTACTTTCTTAATCGGCATGGTCGGGCGTTTAGTGGAACAGAAGGGTATTGATTTACTGCTGCAAATGTTGGAAAGGTTCTTAGCCTATACCGATGTGCAGTTTGTGGTTCTAGGCACAGGCGATCGCTACTATGAGTCCCAACTCTGGCAAATCGCAGCGCGTTACCCTGGAAGGATGTCAGCCCAAATTTTGTTTAATGTGCCACTTTCCCATCGTGTTTATGCGGGTTCTGATGCTTTCTTGATGCCTAGCCGATTTGAACCCTGTGGTATTAGTCAGTTAATTGCGATGCGCTATGGTTGTGTGCCGATTGTTCGTCGCACGGGTGGCTTAGTGGATACTGTCTCCTTCCATGATCCAATCGGACAGACGGGTACGGGCTTTAGTTTCGATCGCTATGAGCCATTGGATATGTATACATGTATGGCGCGGGCTTGGGAAAGTTACCGCTATAGTGATTCTTGGCGCTTATTACAACAACGCGGTATGAATAGCAATTTCAGTTGGGAAAACTCAGCCGAGAAGTATGTACAGCTATATCGTTCGATTCCAGGACTAGAAAACGTATAATTTACAGCGCAAAGCGCCTTGAAACCGTGATTCTAACGTAGTGGCAATTCATGAATTGCCACTACGTTTAGTTCTTGTGCATAGAAATTTTAATTAGGTAAATTTATCAATGCGTCAGTTCCCTGTAATCCTTATTCCGCCAGAAGTACAGCGAATTGCTCAATCTAAACCCGTTGCGACTGAGTTTGCTCTCAAGTTACCAACTGTCCCTGCGGCAGGTTCGCCTGACCCCATTGATACTCAGGAAGCTTTATTTTTTACAGGCGGACTGATGTTGATCGTGTTTTTAGTCTCTCTGGCGGCTTTACCATTGGCGATGATGCTCTTGATTGTGGGAACGATCGCGATTGTCTTGCGAGTTAGACTTCAGTTTCAGACTTATAAAAAGCGATCGCAAAATTATCAAGCGGCTCTACAGAGATATTTACTTCAGTTAGAGTCATATTCGCGTGAAGAAGTTAAATATCAAAGCGAATTAGCGATCGCCCATAGTCCATCTAAAATCCTTGGCTTTCGACAGCAGCAGTTTCGAGCTTTTTTCAAAAAGTTATCTCTTGATGAAAGTGCGATCGCTTTAAGTACAGATTCCCATGCCCTTGATGCAAGCATTTATGATTTTGGGAGCAACCTCCAAAAATACTTATCAGGAACAATCTATCAAGGACTAAATCTATCCATTCCAAATATTCATGAACATTGGACTCCCGCTTTGGTATATGTTGAGCCTGCACTCAATGCTCATATTGCGATCGAGATAATTTCATCTTCACAAAATGGAGCGGCGATCGCCAACGATCTGCTAGAGCGGGTTTTAGTTAATTCAGGATGGATTATTATTAAATTTTCTGAAGGGCAGATTACAGAAAATTCAGACGCTTGTTGTAAGGAATTTGCCAAATTACTTGATCGCCTTAGCCTTGACATCACAGTATTACCGAGTTTTGCTGATATTTCCGATTTAGCGCCTGTAAAGCTTGAGAAATGATAACAATCGCTACAGCGATCGCTAGTTAAAATAACTTATTGTTGACAGATGCTAAAATCAGCTACCAAAAGCTAGCAAAGCTTTGTTTTGTAGTTTTTATGTGAGGATCAGGTTTGTGAATGCCGCCGAACAAGCTAGAAATATCGATGTCGCGACCAAAATCGCCACTGTTGTTAATCTGTTTAAAACCATATATCCTGCGGCAAGCTCTGATTTGAAACCTTGGCTAAATAATTCAGCTACACGCCGCTTGCTTGATCCTGACTCGATTGATGTCAGCTTTCATTTTCCTGGAGTAAGTTGGCGACTCAAGGTTCGCAGCATTCTCTTCCAAATTCGGCTATATCAAGATCCTGTTGATGGTGATTTGCGGGCGATCGGCATTGAGGCAAGTGGACATGACTTTAAGGGCGAACAATGGCGATTTTCAACCGTGGATAATTGGCAATTTGTGGGTGAAAAGTTACCGATGGATGATGGCTCGGCAAATCTGCGTGAGTTCTGTCGTCAAACCCTAGAAATTTTCAATCGACTCAGCACTTGACACTCCCCGCGCTGAAGCGACGGGGATTCCTGATTCACCGAGACAACTTACCAAGCAGACTTACATCAACTTGGCAGAGGTCGGACTCATCCACAGGCGTAGAAATTTGGGTATGCCCTACCCTATTTAGACCAATAGCTAAGATATTCAGAGCGGCATTGTGGTCACGGTCTAATACAGTGCCACAATGACTACAGTGATGCGTTCTTTGACTCAATGTTTTGACAACTTGCTTACCGCAATTTGAGCAATTCTGACTTGTATAGTGAGGTGGCACTGCAACCGTGACCTTTCCAAACACCTTGCCAAAATATTCAACCCATTGCCGAAACATTGACCAGCTTGCATCACTAATGGACTTAGCTAGTTTATGATTTTTTACCATATTCCGCACTTGCAAGTCCTCGTAAACAATCAGGTCGTTAGACCTCACTACGCACCTTGCTGTTTTTACCGCAAAATCTTTACGCTGCCTACTTACTTGCAAATGCTTTTTGGCTAATCGCTTAATTGCTTTCCTACGATTAGTCGATCCTTTTTTACGCTTAGAAACTTTACGCTGCAACTTTTTGAGTTGACGTTCTGACTTTCTAAGAAATCTAGGATTCTCAACAACTTCACCATTGCTATCGGTATAGAAGTGGTTAAGCCAACATCTAAGCCAATTGTGGTTTTTGATGGTTCAATTTCTTCTCGACGATTAACATCTACACAAAACTGAGCATAGTAACCATCAGCACGGCGAACCAGTCTGACTCGTTTTATTTGCTCAATCTGGTAGAAGTTTAGATCGCGACTACCAACTAATTTGAGACTGCCAATTTTGAATCCATCAGTCAAAGTTAGGTATTTCCGATCTTCAGAAAGTTTCCACCCTGTAGTTTTGTACTCTACTGAGTGACCACGTTTCTTGAATTTTGGATATCCTTTCTTCCCTGATACTTTTTTCTTGCAGTTGTCAAAAAATCGAGACACTCCTGACCATGCACGTTCAGCACTGGATTGTCTTGCTTGAGAGTTTAATTGCTTAGCAAATTCAAACTCTTTAGCGAGGACTGCCATATGCTTATTCAGGTCATATTTATCCACATCGCGATTATCCATCCAGTATCTCAAAGCCTTATTACGACAAAATAGAGCAGTACGAATCGCCTCATCAATTAGTGCGTACTGCTCTATTCTACCTTTTAGTTTTGCTTCGAGAACTAACACGGTTTTTAAAATCTTATACTTTCTATCATAGTATAGAATCGTCAAAAGAAATATAAAGCCGCCCTAGAATGGCGGGGTTTTAAACCCAGTTTTTCGATAAAAAAAGCTCGCTTTGCGAGCTTTTTTTATCCAATTAAAGAACTACGTTCTTTGGAGCAGGAATAGAACGCTGTAAATACATGGTTAGGAACTGAACACCATTATTGACAAGATAGGGCAGTTTCTGGATTTTCTTCAACCACTCAGGAGCTTTCGATTCATCGATCGCAACAAGTTTGCTATTGTTTTCTTCGCACTTCTTGAGGCAATTCCAGAATTTAGGATTTTCCATATCGATAATTACAGGGAAAGCTTTCGCGGCATCACGATTGGTTTCACGCAAGACTTCATCGACATATTTGCGGGTATCCATACCGATGGATTCGTAGAACTCATTGCGAACACATATATCATTGAGATACATGGTAGCAAATACTGATAGCAAGAAGAACTTACTCCAGAGATTCGCTTTTAAGCCATTAATATTTTTGCGATCGCTACGCAGCAGTAAACTACAGAAATCACCATGACGGCTCTCATCTTGACACCAATTTTCAAAGAAATTGAAGATAGGATAAATCCGATATTCAGGATGAGTAAGGAAATGTTGATGGATTTTAATGTAGCGCCAATACCCAATCTTCTCGGATAGATAGGTCGCATAGAAAATAAACTTCGGTGCGAAGTAAACATACTTCTTGGTTTTCGATAATGTCGAAAGATCAAGCTGTAGATCGAAATCAGGCATTGCCTTATTCAGGAACCCCGCATGACGTGCTTCATCACGACTCATTAAGCTAAAAATTTCTGCCATCAAAGGATTCTTATCTTTGATTTTGACGGCGATTTCTTTATAAAGCAGAAAACCTGAAAATTCAGAAGTACAAGATCCTTCAAGAAAAACGCGGAAATGTTCTCTCACCTTCGGATCGATATGATCCCAAGACTGGTTGAAATCAGCAGTTCTGACAAAGTGACGACGATTATAGTCAAATTTAAATTCTTCGAGGATCGCTTCATAATCTGGCTTGAGATCGAAGATGTCCATATTCGCCATCGCTTCAAAGTCAGTTGTGTAGAAGCGTGGGGTCAAAATACTATCGCGTCGGCCAGTCCCATTAACCTTTTGTTGGGTTGACTGGCTTACATCGGGTTTAGAAGGAGTAGCTACCATAGTCTTCGACTTATTTTTAAATGCTGCTAAAGGGTGTTGTGAATAAATTGCTCAAAATAAAATAGCAGTGTATATACCTACCTATATGCTCATTCTACGACTAGTCTCGATTTATGGGTAGTTATAGTCCGAAATTACAATCGCTTGTTAAGAAAAATTAACTTAACTATGAGCTTCAGCGCTTTGCACTGCATCTCGCAGTTAAATTAAATACGAACACCAATCGCTCCAACTACCTGCATATAGCTTGCCTACCTCGATTCCTGCTAGTTTTAGCGCCAATAAATTCACACAAGCCGTTACACCCGAACCGCAATACACAATTACTTCTTCAGCATTTTTGACTTGCTCCCAGCGATCGCCTTGGTCAGCAATTACAAAACCCTGCGCGTTAGTTAATTCAAGCCAAGGATAATTAACTGCACCTTCGATGTGACCTGCGATCGGATCGATCGGTTCACGCTCACCCCGATAGCGATCGCCTTCTCGCGCATCAACAAGGATTACCTCTGATACATCTTTTGGCAAATCTTTACGAGCTTTCACTGTTTCGATATTCACCACCCAGTCAGTTTGTAGTTTTGGGATAAATTTACCAAATTTGGCTGTAGGTATTTTGGAACTAACCGCATAATTTTGAGCTTGCCATCCCGCAAACCCACCATCTAAAACCGCAACTTGCTCATGTCCCATATAGCGCAGTAGCCACCAAAGTCTTGAAGCAAAGGCAAACCGCGAATCATCATAGGCAATCACCATTGTTTCGCCTGAAGTGACACCAATTTCCGAAAGTTTCGTAGCAAGTTTCTCAAAGTCTGGCAAAGGGTGACGACCACCATGTTTTTGAACTGGGCTAGACAAATCCAGATTGAGGTCCAAATAATACGCACCTTCAATATGACTTTCTTGGTATTGCTTCTGTCCCAGATCTCGATCCATCAATGAAAAGCGACAGTCTACAATAACTATCTGTGGATTGTTAAGATTCGACTGAACCCATTCAGCAGAAACAACTTGTTGTATGTTCATCAGACAATATAGCCATTATGTAAGTGCAGAACAGGATGATTGGCGGCTCTGACTAACTGCTCATCGTGAGTCGTTAGCAACACCGTCACCCCAAAAGAATTTAGCTTTTTCAAGATCTTGATTACCTGCCATGCATTATCGGGATCGAGATTGCCTGTCGGCTCATCCGCAAGCAGCAAGGGCGGTGTATTGACGATCGCTCTAGCAATACTTGTCCGTTGTTGTTCCCCACCAGAGAGTTGCTCAGGAAAACAGTTCGCCTTATGCATTAAACCCACCATCTTGAGAGCAGGTTGAACCCGACGCTGAATTTCTTGGTAAGTAAAGCCTTGAGCCATCAGCACAAAAGCAACATTTTCGGAAACCGTGCGGCGCGGCACAAGTTTGTAATCTTGAAAGACAATACCAATCTTACGGCGCAACATCGCTAGCTTATTGCCCCTTAAACCTTTGAGATTTACCCCGTTCACAATTACTTCCCCATCCGTAGCCTGTTCTTCTCCATACAGCAACTTTAATAACGTGGATTTACCCGATCCTGAATGTCCCGTAATAAATTTAAAATCCCCTTGAAAAAGTTCCACGTTCACATCACGCAAACCAACCGCACCATTGGCATAGGTCTTGCGAACATTTTCCAGCTTGACAACCACCAATTTTGCACTATTAGGTTTGGGGCTATCTTCCTGTTTTTGATAATCTGGGCTGTGATGATTGGTGGCGCGATCGTCAGGAGTCTTGGCTGGATCAGCTTTTGGCAATGAACTGGGCAATGAACTCGGTTTTGTTGGCAGTTTTAGCATGGGCGATCGCTAATTTTCTCTTTGGTCGGTTATGCATCTGAGATTATACATACCAAGTCAAGCGATCGGCATCAGCTATTACTGCAATCAACGTAAAAAACATAAAAACCTAAAAATGCATGAATATGTTAGATTATGTCCTGTTAAAAATTTATACTCATGCTTAATGTTTATCAGAAAAATGGGTTTAAAACCCCGTGCTTCCAGCACGGCTTTGTATTAGAATAGCAACTGAGTTACAGGTTGAAAGACCGCCAGCATAAGCCCGACAAATTTGGCTCGACTAGGAAAGATGTTACGGTTGCCACTTAATAGGCTGGGAAATAGAAAACTTAACAGGGTAACGAATTCCTGTATAAACATAGTGCAGTAACCGTCAAAGCGGCGAATGAAAAAAAGAAAAATCTTTGAGTCGAAAGAC
>JBILGV010000021.1:0-48685 GCA_044350865.1 Pseudanabaena sp.
TAATTTTAAGTTTAAGAGCTTTAGTTTTAACTTCAACTCGTTGGGAGCAATTTTGGAACAAGCTCGATCAGTATGGGTTTCCTGTTGCTGCCTAATAACTGTATTATATTGAGGTCGCACCCCTAAGAAGTTTGAAAAAACGCTAGAGCAGCTTACGAGAACACAACAAGATGTACTTAAATTGTTCTTGTCAAATTTAGATGATCAGGGTATCGCACAGAGTCTTCGCATTGGTAGCGCGGATACAATAAGACAACATATCAAAAATATTGCCGACAAGTTTAATATTCCCTCTGACATCTCAGATAAAAATTTTCGCCGCAGAGAACTGGTTAAACTTTTTCGCCAATATTCTCCTGAAAGTGTATCTGCAAAACATAAGCACGATGAAAATTGGTCAGGTTTTTCTGAGAGTAGCGATCGCCCCCAACCTCCAACTCCCCAAAATATCTCGACAGCGCCTGTAACTGATAATTTAACTATACCTTCAGATCAGGAGGAGCTAGAAATAGATGGTTCTATTTCTTCTTGGGTATCAGAAAAATCGTATAACAAATTTATTGCAAGAGACTTCGATTTGAAAAAATTAATCGAATATACAGAAAATGGCATTAGTAGCAAAGTTTTAAGTATTTGGGGAATGGGTGGTCTAGGAAAAACAGCTACCTGCCATAGACTAATTAGCTTACTTTATCATCAAAAAAGATTTAAAAAAATTGTATGGATTAATGCAAAACGCAAACAATTTCAAACATCCGACGGTAAGTCTGAACAAATACGCGAGTCTCGACTGGAAATTCAGGATGCAATATTAGGCATCGGTAAAGAGCTAAATCTAGATGCTTGGTTTGTCCAAGATATTGATCGTTTACAGCATGAAATCAGCAAATTATTTATGCAAGAATCTCATTTATTGATAGTTGATGGATTAGAAGATGCAGAAAGTCCTAAATTATTGATATCACATTTAAGAAGAGTATTAGGGAAAAGCTCTCTATTCTTGACCAGCCGAAAGCAAATCAGTTTAGAGAGTGGCTTTGAATATAGACTTTCGGAACTAGATAGGCAAGCATCTTATACTTTTATTCAACAAATGATTTTAGAAAAATGTGCTGATGATCAAGCTATAGGACAGCAAATATCTCAAAATATAGAGAAAGTAATCACCGCTACTCATGGAATGCCTTTAGCTATGAAGCTTTTGGTGAGTCAAGCAAAGTTTTTAGGGCTTGAAAGAGTTTTAGAGCGCTTAAATTCAGTTACTGATGAAGAAGACTTTTATTCTTATCTCTATTGGGAAGTATATCAGGAGTTATGTAAAGGGAATCAAATAGAGGTGCTAAAAATGTTGATTTTCCTCTCTAATCAGAGTAGTTTATCCACTCCTCAATCTTGGCTCTATGACTTTGATGATATGAATAAAAAGGAAATAGATGATGCCATTAAAATCATGTATCGCTTATCTCTCATTGAAGTTAGCAAATATGATAAAGAAGATAGACAAATAAACTTACACTCTTTTACAGCACAATATTTTAGAGAAACACTAAAGACAAAACTCAGCTAATAAATTTCAATGAAAACATTATGATTACTACTGAATTTACAAAATATCTCTATAACCAAGTTTCTTCAAATACAAGTAAACAATGGATAAAAACTGCCAAAAAACTTGAGGCTAAAATGTTAAGTGTTAACCCTAGTGAGTCAGAGAAGGGAGTTAAAGAGTTAAGAGATCTATTTGCAAGAATTATCAATGACTACTCCTATCCTTATAGGAGAGATTATTGTAAAGTAATGATGAATTACTGTGAAATGACTCAAGATTGGCGAGAATATGGGAAATGGCTAGAAGTAGAAATAAATGACATAGATTTAGAAGATAAAGACTCAACTTGGCTATATTTTGCCTTTGGGCGCTTTCTAGAAGAAACTGGAAAATTCAGAAAGTCTGTGAATAATCATTTGAATGGAATTCAAGCTAGTAAACAGCATAAAGACGATTACTATCTTGCACTTAATCATTTAGGAATGGGTGTATCCCTGCAACGTATGAGGCAGCCTGATGCTGCTGAGTATCATCTGTTTATTGCTCTAGAAATTTTTAAAGAGCTTAATGATGTTCTTAAACAAGCAGATGTTCATGTTAATCTTGGCAGTTGTTATGATCGCAATGGCAAAAGCAAACTGGCTATTTCACACTATAAACAAGCAGAACAATTGTTACTGTCTATAAATTATGAGTTTGATATTGGGAGGATTTTGTATAGTCTAGGAATTGCATATTTAAGAAATAATGATTTTTACAATGCGAACCTAACGTTTGAGCGCTCCAAAGAATACTGTTTAAAAACTAATAATGATCATTTTTTAGCAGCAACCTTATATGGTATTGCTTGGTTGCAATATTTAAAGGGAAATATTGAACAAAGTCGTGATTGGATTAAAGAATCAATAAAAAAGATAGATACTTCTTCAAAACGCGGAAATAATTTTGTTATGTTACCTGAAATACAAGGGCATATTTATCTATTAGCAGGAGCTATATACAGCAAACCTCCTGAAGCAAATTATGGTGATGCTATTAAATATCTTGATTTAGCTCAACAAGCGTATGAAGATCTAGAAGAGACTGATACACAGTTATTAAATGTACTTGCAAATAGAGGTAGGATTTATGAATATCAAGAAGATTGGGATAAAGCAGAAGCAACTTTTCTAGAGCAGTTATACAAATCTAGGAAAATATCTTCTAGTTCGGTAATTGGTGATGCTGCAATACATTTATTTGTTATAAATGTATTGCGTAAATCAAACATTACAAAATGGATAAATTTTTTCAAAAATATTGGTGTTGATGGACTGATTAATTTAATTAGAAATAGAATTAAGTATTTTCAGCGTATATATAAATCTAAATTGCAGAAAAATATAAAGCAAAAGCAATAGAACTTTTCGCGCAAATGGAAGCACTGAAACAAATCGAAAGAGTTAACAAAGCCTTTGAGCAAGGAGCTATAAAATGAGTATAACTTTAAACAATATCCAGCCAACATTGCACGAATTAAAGATAGGCTTAAAGGAGCTATATGGCAATTGATCTATAATTGATTTAGTTTTGCATAGGTAAATCATGGAAACCATCTGCATCGAAGTTGAGTCCCAAGTTGCTCAGGCGTATTTAGCCTTTGCACCGCAACGTCAAAAACAATTTCAAACGCTAATGTCTTTGATTCTGAGTCGATCTTTAGAACAAGATAGCCTAGAGCAAACCGTCGCCGATCTACGAGACGAAGCAGAAGCCAACGGACTTACACCAGAAATATTAGAAGACCTTCTAGCAGATGAGTAAACTGCGCTTTGTCCTCGATACAAATATTCTAATCAGTAGTATCCTGACCAAAAACACCCCGCCTCAACAAACATTTGACTACTGCATTGCTCACGGAACTATTCTTTTATCAGAGTTTACTCTAGAAGAAATCTCCACAGTGATTATGCGTAAAAAGTTCGATCCCTATGCTTCCCTAGCTAAACGGATCAATTTTTTGCAAGTTCTCAATGACAGAGCAGAAATAGTTACAATTATTGAATCAATCACCGCTTGCCGCGATCGCAAAGACGACAAATTCTTAGAGGTCGCAGTCAACGGCAAATCAGATTATTTGATTACAGGCGATCGGGACTTATTAGTTTTGCATCCTTTTCGCAATATCCCAATTATCACTCCTATCGAATTTATCTCTTTATATCAAAATTTTCGCGCAAATGGAACCACTGAAACAAATCGAGAGAATTAACAAAGCCTTTGAGCAAGGAGAGATAAAATGAGTATAACTTTAAACAGTATCCAACCAACATTGCACGAATTAAAACTAGGCTTAAAGGAACTATATGGCGATCGGCTTGTTAAGTTAATCCTATTCGGTTCCCATGCCAGAGGCGAAGCCAATTCCGACTCAGATATTGACTTACTAGCTGTACTCAAAAGTCCAGTATCTCAAGTGAAAGAAATATCCTATATGTCCAAACTTTGTGTCAAAATTCTATTAGACTACGATGAGCTTGTCTCCATCGTACCGATGAGTGAAGATCGATTTAACGCTAAAGATGTTGCTTTATTGAGGAATATTCAAAGAGAAGGAATTGAACTATGAACGAATTTAAGAAGCTATTTTCTTTGGCACTGGAGGAACTAAATATAGCTACACTTTTACTTGAAAGAGAGCATTATCGCACCAGTATTTCCCGTTCCTATTACTCCATGTACTATGCAGCCCAAGCATTATTGCTATATCAAAACATCGATGCATCAACTCATAAAGGACTGATTCGCTTATTTAGTCTACATTTCGTGAAAACAGGACAATTCTCTCCAGAATGGTCAAATGCTTTAAAAGCAGCCTACGACCTTAGACAATTGAGCGACTATGATGCAGACTTTACTGGCACATGGGCAGAAGCAGAAAAGATCTTAGAACAAGCAAAGACTTTTGTGGCTGAAGTAGAGAAAGTATTGCAAGAGCTTTATGGCGATCGCGATCAAAATTTGCAATAATATATGCAAACAAGGACGTTAAATCATCGTGGAAGAACTCATAGCATTACGCGAACTCTTGCAAAAAGGCAACCTATCTAGCGCCCTCTTGATGATCGATGAAATGGAAGAAATGAGCAAAAAAGATATTCTCAACAAAATCCGTAGCTATGGGATTACTTTACTTTTGCAAGACCATCCTCCAAGGGGACTTATTTATTTAAATGATCAAGAACTTCGTGAATCTTTAGAAAGTGGCTTTCGTCAAGCAATTAACCAAGCATCGTTAGAAGTTAACGAGGGAATATACGATGCAAAAGAACTTCAGAAAATGGTAGACAAACAAGAAATATGCGATCGCGCCATGACCCTAATTTCATTATTCTCAGACAACTAATCAAAAACCTAATTCCTGAACGAAAATCGTATCCTTTAGATTTTAACTAGCTCCGAACCATTGATTGATTTACGCACATGGATTTGAGTGGGTAAGCGATCGGCTAAGGATTGAATATGGGTAACTACGCCAATGAGCCGATTGCCTTGACGTAGAGATTCGAGAATTTGAGTGACGGATTCGAGGGTTTCACTGTCGAGTGTGCCGAAACCTTCATCAAGGAAGATGCTGCCCAGTTCAATTCCCATCGATAATTTTTCAGATAATGCTAGCGCCATCGACAGCGAAGCCGCAAAAGTTTCACCACCTGAAAGGGTCCGAACCCGCCGCTTTTCACCGCCATTCCAATTGTCAGACACCCAATAATCGCCGTTTTCGATTTGGAGGATATAGCGATCGTCGGAAAGTTGTTGTAATAGAACCGAAGCACGGTTAGCGAGTTCCTGTTGCAAACTATCGAGAATGTATTCTTGAAATTTATTGGATTGCAGATCCTGCGCGAGGGTGTGATAGATTTGCTCTTGAGATAATAAAGAATTTTTGCGTTCTTCTAATTCTTGGGATTCTTGACGTTTTTGTTGAGCTTGCTCTAGCCATGCTTTGATCGAGGCGCGATTTTCGCTGGTTTGCTGTAGCTCCTGTTCTATTTGTTGTAAATCTGCGCGTAATTTTGCGATCGCCTCTTCGTCAGTAACTTGATCAGCGATCGCTTCGGTGATAATTTGTAAACGAGTGCTTAAATCTTGCTCTTGACGCTGATAGTTGGTGATTTGCTGTTGCCATGATTCTAGCTGAGATCGCGAAGTTTGACAACTCAAAAACTCTGATTCAGTAAAATTCAAAGTTGCTAGTTCCATTTTCCAATTAGTTTCCTGTTGCGTCAGTTCAGATATAGCTAAATCATGGTTTTCGGTAGCTTTAGCAGCCGCTTCTTCTCGTTTTACAAAGTTTTCGCGGGCAGTTTGATAAGATTTTTCGATGGTTTGTAAGCGATCGCTCAGTTCTGATTTGGCTTGCAAGATATGCTGCTGCAATGTTTCATAACTTTTGCCTGCGGTGATTTTCTCTAATCCTTGAGAAATTTCTTGCAGTTGTGATTCCCGCAGCGATCGCTCCTGCTCAGCTTTTTGAAATTCTGTTTGTGCTAATTGGAGATTTTCTTGATTAGTAGTTAGTTTAATGGCAATATTTTCAGAGGCGATCGCTACTTCTTTTTGTTCACTAATCAAATTTTGATAGGCTAACTCTTGGTTCTCGAGTGCTTGGCGATCGCGGATAAGTGCATCAGCTTCCCATGAAGTGCGGAGAATGCGATCAATGATTTCGCGAAATTCCGTAGTCTGAGCTTCTAAATCGATAATTTCTTGAGATTGGTTTTGGTATTGCTGCTGGGATGTTTCTAAATTAGTCTCAATTTTTAGCTTGTCTTCGCGTAATTTTATAAGGCTTCTTTCTGCGATATCACGCTGGTTTAAGAGGGTTGTTGTATCGATTAATTCTATTTCTATAAGTTTGGTCAAGCCATCAATAGAATAGAGATTATTGCAAACTGGACAGTTATCGCCATCATGCAATTGAGCGCGTAAAGCATTAACATGACTACTTTGTAATGTTTGTGAATTTGCGGATTCTGCTTGCAACAGAGCGAGATTTGCAATTTGCAATTCCTTCTCAGCTTGAGTAACTAAACCTTGAGATTTTTCTGATTGTTTCGATAGTTTCTGGATTTCTATTTGAAGTTGATGCGCTCTTTGTTGTTGTTTTATCAGATTAGTTTGCAGGATTTGCCATTGGGTTAAAGGTTCGGCAACCTTACGCAAATTGTCGAGATAATCTGGATTGTAGGAAAAATTAGCGATCACGGTTTGAATTTTCTGTAATTGTTCGGTGTTAGTTTGCCAATCTAATTCAGATTGGGCTTGAGCTTTAATAGCCTTTTCGAGAACTTGCGATCGCTCTAGGACTTTTTGATTAGCTCGATGTAATTCAACTTCAGCTTGCTGTTGCTGATTATGGAGGGATTCTGCTAAGGCAAGATTTCGTTCTTGAGATTCAATTTGAATTTGGGCTTCACCAAGGGTTGTGCGAGATTCGCCTAGAGCTATCTGTTGCTTTTTCAGTTCTATTTTCGCTACTTCTAAATTTTGATTAGTATTAGCCAAATCAGCGATCGCCGTTGTCAATCTTTGGCGATTTGCTTGCAAGATCGTCCAAGTTCCTGCTACCGAATTTGCTAACTGAGCATTCCGAAACTGAATCTCTAAAGATTGAATTGTTGCAGCATCCTGTTGTAATTTGGCTAATTTTTCCGAAATTTCTTGATGTTGTTGGATTTGAATAAATAATCTTTCTTCTGCTTCTAGCAGCTTACGGCTTTGTTTAGATTGCATCTCTAAAGTAGGAATGACAATCTCTAAGTTTGCTAATTCCTTCTGTTGAGCGATCATCTCTTCATTAGTTGGTGCTTGCATTGCGACGAGAACTTTTTCCAGCCCTTCCCGTTCTGCTTTCAATCCACTAGTGCGATCGCTAGCTGCCTTCCGCATCTGTTCAAAAATCTGAAAACCTGCTAACTGGCGTAAAATCTCTCGACGCTTACTTGCCTCACCTTTAAGAAATTCGTCAAATTGTCCCTGTGGCAAGATAATCACACGAGTAAAAGTCTCGAAGTCCATCCCAATGATGTCTTCCACTTTTTGAGTGCGATCGCATCTTTCCCATTCACCGTTAACTAATTGATCAAACAGAAAATCCTTTTTATCAGTTTTACCGCGACTGCGCCAAGTTCTCAGAACTCGATATTCCGTTTGACGCATCACAAACCGAAATTCTACTTTTAATTGCGTTGCGCCTTGGCTAACTAGCTCGCGTGATGAGTTAGGCTTTTGCGCCACTTTGTCATAGAGCGCAAAGGTAATCGCATCGAGTAGAGAAGTTTTCCCCGCACCCGTCGCGCCAGTAATCGCAAACAAATCAAGGCTAGCAAAATCCAGTACCTGACGAGTCCGAAAACTAGTAAATCCTTCAACAATTAATTCAAGAGGACGCATCGCAGTAGTTCTTAATCATGTAATTAGGGTGATCAATTAGGGAAAATCCGTAAGCGGCGATTTGGTTCCGCACCATAGCTTTCCGATCGCAGTTGATAATGCTCAACCAGTTCATGCTGCATTCGGCGAATCACTGACGAACGAGGCAGTAACTCCACAGGCTGACCTTTCGGAATCACAATCTGTTCCACTGCGAGACGGGTTTCTTCGAGAGCTTCAATCTCATCTTCCGAATCACCATAGGCGAACATATTCAAATCGCTAATTGTATCGGTGGGACTTTCATCGATATGTAATACTCGCCTCAGTGCGCGGGTAATTTGGGGCAGAGTGCTAGTTTTAATAGCGTGAATGGGAATTTGTCGCGCTTCAGCTACTTGACGCACTTTGGAGCTAGTCCGAATCTGCGATCGCAAAGCCAGCACTAGATCGGCTTCATCAAGATCTTTGGTGATTTCAATCGGTAAATTAATGGATTGAATTACCTGCTCCGTTTGATGGCGGCTAACTCCATAGAGATAGACATTCATCGTCCCGAAGCGATCGCGCATCGCCGCATAGGAACCTAATTCAGTGACATCTTCTTCATCGTCTTCCGAGAGATTTGCTTCAGCGAGTTCAGATACAGAACTATTAACTTTACCGTTGAAATCGGCTATTTCACTTCTTACTTGCAATTGTGGATCAAGGGGAATCGGCTTCATGCGTCCAGACGATCGCCAACCCTTAACTACAGGGTTTTTGAGGATTTCAGGATTTTTCGGCTTCTCTTCGGTGGTGGTGACTTCACCCACATCACTAACCGAGCGAATCTGACGACCAGGATCGCGATCGCGCAGCAACATATCAATAGTTCCCGCCACATCGTCATGCACCGCCCAGCGATAACGTTCCCACATTTCGACTGCAATATCAAAAGTGGGTTGCGCCTTACGTTCCAAAATACTCTTTTGCGGTAAGCCGCGTCGCCGCATTTCTTCATCACCGAGAGTTACCGACTGAATGCCGCCGATTAAATCGGAAAGCGTGGGATTCTTGATTAAATTTGCCAATTGATTCCCATGCGCCGTGCCGACAAGTTGCACACCACGCTCAGCGATCGTTCTCGCCGCTAATGCTTCTAGCTCTGTACCGATTTCATCGATGACGATTACTTCAGGCATATGATTTTCCACCGCCTCAATCATCACTTGATGCTGTAATTCAGGCTGAGAGACTTGCATCCGCCGCGCCCGTCCGATCGCAGGATGAGGAATATCACCATCGCCCGCGATTTCGTTAGATGAGTCAATAATCACCACGCGCTTATTCAAATCATCGGCAAGTACCCGCGCAATCTCTCGCAGCGCCGTAGTTTTACCCATTCCTGGTTTTCCGAGCAGCAAAATCGATTTACCAGTTTCCACTAAGTCGCGAATCATGGCAATCGTGCCATAGACAGCCCGACCGACTCGACAGGTTAGCCCAATAATTTCACCTTTGCGATTACGAATGGCACTGATACGGTGCAGGGTGCGCTCAATACCCGCCCGATTGTCACCGCCAAATTCACCGACTTGATGTACACATAGGGCAAGATCTTCTTTGGTAATTGGGTCATCGGTCAAATATTTAGTACTGTCAAAGTAACGCGCTTCGGGCAAGCGCCCTAAGTCCATCACGATTTCGACAAGTTGTTCTAACCCGCCACAAAGTTCGAGGCTGCTTTTGATGCGTGGTGGCAAAATATCGAGGAGTTGATCGAGGTTGTCGGTAACTTGCTTGCGGATGGATTCCATTAGGCTTTTTTTAGGTTTTACGGTTGGGGTTTAATTTGCACTGGACATAGCGGCAAACAACGACCGCACCAATAACAAAGATTTGAATATAACCACCATTGTAATCATTACCCAACCTGATTGCATTGTTGGGACAGAATTTTTCGCGTGGGGCTATAGCGATCGGTCTTACTCACTATGCGTTTTCGTGATCCTGTAGCTTTTTGACATTTTTGATATCTGCTAACCCAGCAAGTTTGGAAATCTCCTCAGATACAAGGGTGTTTAAAGTAAGGTGATCAGAGGCTTTGTGGCGTTGATGTAAAAGAAGCGATCGCCTGTTGTCTCGCTAATAATAGTAAAGCCTGAGTTACCGATCGCCTCTATTAGTTCCTGTTTTTTGTCTGTCCATCGGCTAAGGGTTTCCGCGATCCGCGATCAATAAACTACCGCCATCTTTGAGGGTGCGATAAGCTTCCATGAGATAGTCTGAGGAGTTTAGTCCCATGAGAGATAGAGAAAATACAGCGACCTCCTGTCACGAGGAAAAGACAGGCTTTGAAATGTTTTTTAAATTCCTGAGAGAGTTTCAAGTACGCGATCGCGTTAAAGAAGCATTAACAGCTTAGATATGTGACCGATGGGGCTTGGGACTGATGATATTATAACAACTGCCAAGGCGATCGCTATATAATCAAAGCCAAGTTAGTTTTTTTTGATATGACACCCAATCTCTTCTCAAACCTCAATCGCCGTAATCTTAATCGCCGTCACTTTATCGGGCTTTCTACCTTGTTTTTGCTTGGAGCCTGTGGAGCGCAAACCACCCAGTCCACGACATCTTCAGGCAAAACTAAAATTGTCTTTTGGACAATGCAGCTAAAGCCACAGTTTGATAAATACATGGCTGATTTAATCACCGCGTTTATGAAAGAGAACCCCACGGCGGAAGTGGAATGGGTGGATATTCCTTGGGGAGAGATGGAAACTAAGATTTTGAGTTCAGTGGCGGCAAAAACTGCTCCTGATGTGGTCAACCTTAATCCTCAGTTTGCTTCAAAACTAGCTGAGAAGAAAGCCTTAGTGGATATGGCGACAGTTGTTTCCGAAACCGATAAAGCGAGCTATTTCCAAAATATTTGGAAAGCAAATCAACTTGACAACATGATTTTTGGCTTGCCTTGGTATGTAGCGACTGACATCACCATTTATAATCGCGCTCTATTTGAAAAAGCAGGTTTAGATCCCACCAAACCACCAAAAACCTTTGAAGAACTGACTAAAGTTGCGGAACAGATTAAAGCGAAAACTGGTAAATATGCTTTTATGTTGACAATGGATGGTGGTCAAGTATTGGAGGCGATGGTACAAATGGGAATGAAGTTGCTGGATGCTAATGGCAAGGCAGCTTTTAATGATCCTGCTGGCAAGGCTGCCTTTGAGTATTGGGTAAATTTATTTGAGAAGCAACTGATTCCCCGCGAGATCTTGACCGAAGGGCATCGCAAGGCGATCGAACTTTATCAAGCAGGAGAATTGGCGATTTTATTGACTGGTCCACAATTTTTGCAAACCGTTGCTCAGAACGCTCCAGAGACAGCAAAAGTCACCGATGTTGGCGCACAAATCACAGGCTCTACTGGCAAAAAAAGCGCGGCGGTAATGAATGTCGCTGTGCCGACAACTTCCACCAATCAAGCTCTGGCTGTAAAATTTGCGCTGTATTTGACTAATGCGGAAAACCAGCTTGCCTTTACCAAGATTGAGAATATCCTGCCTTCAACGATTAAGAGTGCTAGCGATCGCTACTTCACCGAACCTGCGAAAGATGGCGCATTAGTCGATCGCGCTAGAATCATTAGTGCCTCGCAACTGCCTCAATCAGAAGTCTTGATTCCACCTGCAAAAAATATTGAGAAGCTTCGCAAAATCATCTACGAAGAGTTACAGCTAGCTATGCTCAAGGAAAAACCAAGCGACAAAGCGATCGCCTCTGCTGAGGAGCGTTGGAATTCATTATGAGCCTAAAATCCAACACGCTCAACATCGCCATAGATGAATATGGATTACTCACCGATCTGTATCAACTAACAATGGGTGCTTGCTATGTCCGCGAAGGATGCGATCGCAAGTGGGCTAGTTTTGAGTTATTTGTGCGCCGATTACCCGAAGGATTTGGCTATCTGATTGCGATGGGACTCGCTCAAGCGGTGGAATATTTACAGAATATCCATTTCACGCCCGAACAAATTGTCGCTCTACAAAGCACAGGTATTTTTGCCAATGCCGATCGCCGTTTTTGGGAATTGCTGGAAAACTTTCACTTTGAAGGAGATCTTTGGGCGGTTCCCGAAGGCACAGCCATATTTGCGAAGGAGCCATTTTTGAGAATTGAAGCTCCACTTTGGCAGGCGCAATTAGTGGAAACCTATTTGTTGAATACAATCAATTACCAAACCCTGATTGCCACTAGAGCCGCCAGATTACGCGATGTTGCAGGCGATCACACTACCCTTTTGGAATTTGGCACAAGACGTGCCTTCAGTCCCCAAGCTTCGCTTTGGGCAGCAAGAGCCGCCCTCGCCGCAGGTATGGATGCGACTTCTAATGTATTAGCTGCTTTAAAATTAGGTCGGCAGCCAAGCGGCACAATGGCTCATGCTCTAGTCATGGCTTTGAATGCCACCGAAGGTAGTGAATCTCAAGCCTTTACCGCTTTCCATCAAGTCTTCCCCGATAGCTCATTACTCATCGATACCTTCGATACGATCGCCGCCGCGCGTAATCTTGCCGAAAAAGTAAAATCTGGGGAAATGCAAGTTAAAGGAATTCGCATCGATTCAGGCGATATCGCTTCCGTTTCTCAGCAAGTAAAGGAGCTACTTCCCGATACGGCGATCTTTGCTAGTGGTGATATTGACGAATTCGAGATTAGGCGATTGAAATTCTTGGGAGCGCCCATTGATGGCTATGGGCTTGGTACAAAATTGGTCACAGGTGCGCCTATAAATGGTGTTTATAAATTAGTAGAAATTGATAATATTCCCGTCGCAAAAAAATCAATTGGGAAGGAATCGATCGCAGGACGAAAGCAAATCTGGCGCAGTGTTGAGAATGGAATGATCACAGGCGATCGCCTCACCCATATTTCCGCACCTCCCCAAACCCATGAGCAACCCTTATTAGAACTTACTATGCAAAACGGCGAGTTATTGAAGTCCTTGGATGAATTTAGTGATTTAGAGGCGATCGCTGATCGTACTCGCAAATCAGTTCAGGCTCTGCCCCAATCGGTTCGCAATATTACTAAACCTGAGACAATTCCTGTAGCGATCGATATAATGTAGCAATAGCGATATACAACGAACATACAAACCTATGCCACGTTATACAGGAATTTCTAGTGAAGCCTTTCGCCATCCCCTCGATCGCCAAGCCGAACAAGCCCTCCGCAGTGTCCCTGGATTCGATCTTGTAGCGGGTAAGTTCGTCGAGTTTATGTACGAACGTCCTCAGACTATCTATCACATCGGCAATAGTATTCAGGTTAGTCATCGTCAATACGCCACGATTCATCGCATATTTCGCGAATGTATTGCCGATCTCGATGTGCAGCCAGAACCAACCCTGTTTGTCTCACAAAATCCTGCCGCCAATAGCTATGCACTCGGCAAAGATCATCCCTACATTGTGATTAATTCAGGACTACTAGACCTATTAACCGAAAATGAGATTCGCGCCGTGCTTGCCCATGAACTGGGACATATCAAATGTGGTCATACGACCCTGATTCAGATGGCGATGTGGGTAATGAACATTGTCTCAACCATTAGTGAAATGACCTTTGGCTTAGGTGGAATTGTCAGTAGCGGTCTGATTTACGCATTTTTTGAATGGCGACGCAAAGCCGAACTATCTAGCGATCGCGCCGCATTATTAGTGACTGATGAACTTGATACAGTTCTCTCAACGATGATGAAACTATCAGGTGGAAGTTCCGTTTTTGCCAATGAGTTGAGCTTGCCAGAGTTTATCCGCCAATCTGATGCTTATCAAGAACTAGATAAAGATAATCTCAATCAGATTTATAAATTCATGCTCTACAACGGATTTGGGGCGGGTTCAATGCTCAGTCATCCATTTCCAGTGGAGAGAGTTCACTATATTCGTGAATGGGCTAATTCGGAAGAGTATAGCAATATTAAAGCTGGCAACTATAAGCGCGGCGACACTTCTGGTGCGGTCGATGTATCACAAAGTCCCAATGAACAGAAGAAGCCTGAAACAGAAGCAGAGCGTCTAAAGCGACAAATTGATGAGCTTCAAGCCGAAATCAACCGCATTAAACGTCAATAAGCGAATACAAATAGAACGTAAAACCATTTTCAAAAGTAGGGGCAATTCATGAATTGCCCCTACTTTTGATCATCTAGATAAGTAGCTGGTTGCAATTAAATATAAAATGTGGAACGGGCATCTTGCCCGTCAACAGGCTAGAAGCCTGTTCCACTATCTAACAATTAATTAAGCCCACTTACTTAAGTTAGTTTTTAGATTTGTCTTCATCAATCTCAACATCGATCGCCGAAGCCGACACCAAACGCTTACGCTCCTCAATCTCAACACTCAAATTCTGCACAGTTTCTTGTAAGTTTTGGATCTGTACATTTTTGTTTCGCATGTCAATCGATTTTTGTAAACCCGACCACACGCTGAATATCCAAGCCAACACAGCACCTAATCCCATCGCTAAAATTAGTTCAACAGCGATCGGCGCGGCGACTTTTAGATCGGGGATAATTTGGATAGACGCAGGGGCGGTATTTTCCAGAGAAAATAAAACTAAGGCAAGAGCAACGATAAAAATGACAACAAAATTAAGCTGGCGCATAGCGTTTAAAACTCATATATAAATCTCAGCTAATGGTTTATCAGACATTGCAAGCAATGTCCACTGCTAACTCATATTTAATTACTTAGCGTAATTACGGTTTGAGAACATTCGCAGCAAAAGCTCCCGTCATGTTCCCTGCTGGTGCATATTGAGAAACCACATAGAAAGCATTGTAGGTAACACCGTTGATCACCTTGATTCCTGAAGCTGCACCAGAACCTAGACCAACGCTCGCTTTCCAAACTACTTGCGTAAAATGTCCTGTGTTGGAGGCGAATTGAGCGATCGCATAGTTATAGTCTTTGACTTCGTTGTACCAACTATTAACGGCTTCAGTCGCAAGGGTCGCAGCCGTAACAGTACTTGCGGTGGTGTAGTAAACATAGATGTTTTCACCTGCATTATTACGCTGTGCAGGAGTGCTGTGCTGAAACAATGCATTTTTGGCAAGATATTCCGCCCATTGTTGCGCTGTGGTGTTGAGGCTAGCCTGAATTGCCATAGCAGGACTGTGATGGGTAGTCCGATAGGCATTATGTTTAACTAGAATTTCATTGCGTAGAATTGTTAAGTCGATCGCTGCCATAGATAATTCCGTCCATTTAAATTCAAAAGTTTAATTAAATATAAAACCCAAAGGTCACTCACGATAATTTACTTTAACGAGTTTACTTTAACGGAATCTCAATTACAAACTCACTACCCTTACCAATCTCTGAATTAAAAGATAACTTACCACCGTGATTTTCCGTCACAATTTGATAGGCGATCGATAATCCTAGCCCTGTTCCTTTACCTACAGGCTTAGTTGTAAAAAACAAATCAAACAAACGATTGCGTAACTCTTCACGAATTCCCCCCGCATTATCAGCGACTTTAATTATTAAGAATTTATCATTTTGAGAATTCGTTTGCACTTCTGTGTGAATAGATATTTTGGCAACCTTACCATCTCGCCTAATCCATTCAGGTTGATTATTGATAATCTGCCAAGATCCATTTGCCAAAGCATCTTCTTCCAAAGCATCGATCGCATTGGTCAACAGATTCATAAATACTTGATTTAGTTGTCCTGCGTAGCATTCTACTTGGGGCAGATCAGCATAGTTTTTGTCAACCAAAATTCTAGGACGACTAGCGGTAGCCTTTAGCCGACTTTGGAGAATCATTAAAGTACTATCAAGCCCATCATGAATATCGACTAATTTAAATTTAGCTTCATCACTACGCGAGAAATTGTTCAGTGATCGCACAATTCCTTGTATACGTTCGGCTCCAGTCCGAATCGAACTAATCAACTTCAAAAAGTCATGACCAATGAAATCAATATCAATTTCTTGCAGTTTTTCTTGAACAGGTTCTACAGGATTTGGATAATGTGCGCCGTAGAGTTTAATCAGATTCAACAGATCCGATGTGTATGTGTCAGCATAGGCAAGATTTCCGTAAATAAAGTTTACAGGATTATTAATTTCATGGGCAATTCCCGCCACAAGTTGTCCTAACCCAGACATTTTCTCGGCTTGAATTAATTGAGATTGTGCATTTTTTAGCTCATATAGAGCTTTTTCCAACTCGGCGGCTTGGAGGCGATATTTTTCCTCAGAGGCGCGAACTAGGGACTCATCAGCAAGTCGCTCAGTAATATCACGCAAACTCCAAACCCGACCGCCAGAACTATTTGCAGAAGCATTTCCAGAACTATGCATCAAATTCTGAGGTTGAGAATAACATTCCAAAGTCCGACCATCATCTAATTGCAGAATTTCAAAGGTATTTTGGTCTTCATTGAGATCTCTACCAAAATTATGAAAGTGAGTAGATGAAACAATTCTGGTAAGCACATATTGCAGAATACTTGAATCATCATGAGATGTAAAAATGCGATCGGGAATACATAAAAGATCGACAAATTTTTGATTGCAAATAATAATGTTCCCAGTTGCATCTAGAACTAAAATGCTATCCGCAGTTGCTTCAAGAGTTGCGCCCAGCGCGGCAAAGCTTTTGTTAATCTCTTCTTCTGCAACTCTGCGATCGAGCATGTTGGTACAGATATAAGTTGTCCCAATCACTTCACCTGTTGATCTTTTTACAGGATTTACTCTTAAGGCGATGGGAATATTCTGGTGATGACGATCGCCCATCTCTATTTCACCCGACCAAGCATCACCTTGCAGCACAGCAGCCAAAATTTCTGCGGCAATTTGAGAATCGACAAATAAAGATTGAAAATTTATGGAGTGTTGTAGGGTAGAGAGATTGTAACCAAATAACTCGTTAAAAGCCGAGTTCACATAAATCGGGTTGCCAGCGAGATCAACGATGCAGACACCATCACTAGCACTTTCTAACGCTGTACCAATTTGGTTGAATGCATCTTCAAGATGTTGACGCTCTAATGCTTCTTCTTCGAGATGGCGTTTTAAATCCTCAGATGGATGGTGATTAGATGAATGGTGATTACCTGCGCGATCGCCTAAAGGTTGACTGGAAATAATTACGCCGCCCGCAGCCCCATCGTCTGTATACCAAGGCTGCACTTCCCATTGAAATAGTTTGGATGCATTACCACGAATTACAATCTCAACTTCCGTGGAATAATGCATTTGTCCGCCCGTTAAGCAACGCTCCAAACCCTGTTGATGGGCTTGGGTAATCGCCAATGAGTTATGAATATCCGTGCCAATCAGCTTGAGTCGGGGTATCCCTAACATTTTGACCCAAGGTTGACTCACTAATATGTAACGCAGATCGCAGTCAAACATCGCGATCGGTACAGGACAAAACTCCACGAACCAGCGCAGATATTTTTCTGCTTGGTTTGCGCGATTTGCTACTGCACCCCATTGAAGTTTTGGGTTGGCTTTTGCCATCCTAACCTTACTCTCGATAAAAAATTTGCATTGCTACTATAGGATTGTAGCGGCTCATTGAATTGTAGAGTGTGTCGGCTGAACTATAATATAAATATTTCTACAGCGTTTTGCACTAAGGAAATTCAGACAGGACATTTAAACAAAGAATTCAAACAGGAAATTTAAACAGGACATGGGGGTATCCACCTTGGCACAACAATATCCCGTTTTCGGCTCGGAAATTAAATGTCCCCATTGTCGGCAAATTATTCCCGCCCTGATTTTGACTGATACTTACCTCTGTTCGCGTCATGGCGCGTTTGAAGTTCATCCCAATGGCAAAGATTTAGTACATTTACAATCCGATCGCCAATGGCGACTTTGGGAGGATGAGTGGTATCGACAACATGCTCATCCAGATGGAATTCGTTTTGAAATTCATGAAAGTATCGATCGCGTTTATACGCAAGGATACCGAGCAGTTAAGGTGACGATCGCCCTACGTTACCAAGATTTAGTTACTCCCTATTTTGAGAGTAGTGCAGTTGATCCAAATCTACGGCGGCTATATGGTTTAACTGTCGAGTTTAGCCCTCCCGAATCACAGGAGCCTCGTTGGGGCGTGATCAATTTCGAGATCGAGAAAGAATTAGGAACCTTAAAAGGTTATCCATATTTCCGATCTTTTTAAGTTCTGATTAAGTCCTGAATCAGCTTAACAAGACTTTTGCCATGTTTGCCATCCTTGCCAGCGTCCCCGCCATCCCGCCCATAATTTGCGCCCTGACAATCCACCTTCCTGCGGTAAAAATCTCACCCATTGCAGTAAGCCTCGCGCCTCTCTTGTGCCGATCGCGATCGCCCAGATCAAGAAAATAAATCTCCGCAATGGCGGTAAATAACCTAACATCGCTACTGTTTCATTGTGAATAATATTCATCGCCGCTTGAGCATTAAACGTATTTCTTTGATCTTCATCAAAACGTTGACCGAGAAAATGATCTACTGCTATTTGGGGATCGTAAATTAGCTTCCATCCTCGTTGCTTTAAGGCAAAGCAAAAAACCATCTCAAAATGAACCTGTGCGCCCGCTCCCCGCATTCTTTGATCAAAGCGTAAATCAGCGATCGCCTCACGCCGAAAACTCATATTCACCCCCTTAAGAACATCCACTTCCCGCGCCCCGCCAATGCCAAGGTGATGATTGCCAGTCAATCGCCCAAACCACGCTAACTTACCGACCTCCGCCCGCGAACCTTCAGCCAATTTTGTCCCGTAATACATCCAGTCACGTCCACCCACGCCGCCAATCTTTTTATCCTGATCGGCTAAATAATAATCTTCAATTTTGGCTAACCAATCAGGATGGGGAGCCGCATCATCATCGGTAAAAGCCACTATATCCCCCGTCGATGCGTCCAATCCAATATTCATCGCCGCAATCACACCCACTTCAGTGACCGTAGCAATATGTAATGGTAAATCACCGCGATCGCCGTCATTACCCTCCAAAAACTGCCAAGTTTCCTGATCGGTGTCGCGAACAATCACCCATAACTCATCGACAGGACGGATTTGCAATTTTAGCGCAGCAAGACAACGGGCTAAATCCTGTGGGCGCTTATAGGTGGGAACAATGACAGTTATTTTTAACATTTGATTTTTAAGATTGATTTGCTCTCTTTAATGTCACCGCAAATGTACTGCCTTTACCAACTTGACTAATTACATGAATGCTTCCTTCCATCTTCTGAACTAATTCATTGGCGATCGCTAAGCCTAAACCCGTACCCGAAATATTACCATCCGCCTGTCTACCCCGAAAATTACGTTCAAACAGTCGCGGCAAATCCGAATCAGGAATCCCCACACCCGTATCTTGGACATAAATATGAATCGTATCGGGTTTTATATCTGCACCTAGTAGTACATAACCCTTTTCGGGTGTATATTTAAGAGCATTTTCAGCTAAGTTACCGATCGCTTCCCGCAGAGCCGAAGCATTCCCCACAATCTCTGGTAAATGGGGCGGAATATTAGCTAAAAATTGAATATTCCGTTCTTGGGCGATCGCACTAGTAAAACTAGCAATCTCTTCTAAAATTTTGCCCATATCAACATTAGTTAATTCCATTCCTGCTTCTAACAACAATGCTTTTTCGCTCTCGGCTGGTGATAGCAAAAGCGGTGCTAACAGTGGTGCTGATTGATCCGCATCACTGAGTAAATCCTGAATATGTTGAGCTTCGCGTAAAATTCCCACCACAAATCTCTGATTGGGATCTTCCGTAACAATACGACGGGATAGTAGCTGCCCAAAAGTGCGGATCGCGGTGAGAGGATTACGAAGTTGATGGAGTAATGAGGCTAAAAAATTACTCTGTTGTTCATAATTACGGCGCTGAGCAGCTTCTAACCATTGGTTGCGACGGTCAAGAGCGCAGGCGATCGCTAATGTATTCGCAATCTGTTGAATTTGTAATTGCTCATATTCAATCCAGTCTCGATCATCCCGTCCCGTCATCAAAAAGCCTAAGATCGCCTCTTCATAAATCAATGGCAGGACAAACCGCCTCTGCCTTACTAATCCCCCGCGTCCCATCGATAATGGGAAAGATTCATGGGGAAAGGCTTCGGGTAAAGCGATCGCCCCCTCCTCTGGAAAAACTGCGACTTCCACAAGATTAGGAGGTCGCCCATCCGCCACATTTTCGGTGATATAAATAGTACTAGCGACTGCACCCAGAGTCTGGGTCAGTAACATAATTTGCGAGCGAGCTAGGGCTATCAGATCGGGACTGGCGACAAGCATGAAAAAATGGTTGCTGAGGGGCGATTGGGCGAGGTGGAATTAAATTCCCTGTGAATCCCAGTATAAACCTGTGCCGATGTTACCAACCATCATGTTTACTTTTGAGATTTTAAGAACTGTGATCTCAATAAACTTATGTGGGTTATGTGTCAGTTAAACTAGAACAAGTCACATTTATGGAAATCAGCCAACATGCGCTTGAGTGAAGTTACGCATCCCAACCAGTTACATGGTTTGTCGGTCGCCCAATTAGAGTCTGTAGCCCGCGAAATTCGTCAAAAACACCTAGAAACGATCGCCGCCACAGGGGGACATCTAGGACCAGGGCTAGGAGTAGTAGAACTAACTTTGGGTTTATATCAAACTCTAGATTTGGATCGCGACAAGGTTGTGTGGGATGTGGGACATCAAGCCTATCCCCATAAACTGATTACAGGACGCTATAACAATTTTCATACCCTGCGTCAAAAAGACGGTATTGCGGGTTATCTCAATCGCCGCGAAAGTGAGTTTGACCATTTTGGTGCAGGTCATGCATCGACCAGTATTTCGGCAGCCCTAGGCATGGCGATCGCCCGTGATTTGCAAGGCGATAATTACAAGACGGTGGCGATCATTGGTGATGGTGCATTGACGGGCGGCATGGCTCTTGAAGCAATTAACCATGCGGGACATCTTCCTAAAACCAATTTACTGGTTGTGTTAAACGACAACGAGATGTCAATTTCCCCCAATGTTGGCGCGATTCCCCGCTATCTCAACCGTATGCGCCTCAGCGCCCCCGTCAAATTTATCACCAATAATCTCGAAGGACAAATTCGCAATATTCCCTTTGTCGGAGAGCAGATCAGCCCTGAAATCGAACGCATCAAAGATAATCTCAAGATTGTCACGATGGTTCCGAATAAAATTGGAGCCGTATTTGAAGAACTGGGTTTCACCTACATCGGTCCCGTCGATGGTCACAATATCCGCGACCTCATCGCCACCTTTAAGATGGCGCATACCTTGACTGGTCCCGTCATGGTGCATGTAGCAACCACTAAGGGTAAGGGTTACAGCTATGCCGAAGCCGATCGCGTGGGATATCACGCCCAAAATTCCTTTGACCTATCCACAGGTAAGGCGAAAACCTCATCTTCCTCAAAGCCCAAGCCTCCCAGCTACTCCAAAGTTTTTGCCGATACCTTGATCAAACTTGCTGAACATGACAAACGGATCGTGGCAATTACGGCGGCGATGTCCACTGGCACAGGACTGGATAAGTTTCAAGCGGCTTTACCTAATCAATTTGTTGATGTCGGTATTGCGGAACAACATGCGATCGCTGTTGCCGCAGGGTTAGCCTGTGAGGGAATGCGTCCCGTTGCCGCGATTTATTCCACTTTCCTGCAACGCGCCTTTGACCAAATCATCCATGATGTCTGCATTCAAAACTTGCCTGTATTTTTCTGTCTAGACCGTGCAGGTATTGTTGGCGCAGATGGTCCCACGCACCAAGGTATGTATGACATCGCCTATCTGCGGTTCATTCCCAATATGGTGTTGATGGCTCCAAAGGATGAAGCAGAAATGCAGAACATGATTGTCACAGGTTTAACCCACAATGGACCAAGCGCAATGCGTTATCCTCGTGGCAATGGCATTGGCGTTCCCATGCAAGAGGAAGATTGGGAAGCATTACCAATTGGCAAAGCGGAAGTTTTGCGTGAAGGAAAGGATATCCTGCTCTTGGCTTACGGCTCGATGGTTTATCCATCTTTGCAAGTTGCGGAACTCTTGAATGAGCATGGTATCAGCGCTACTGTAGTCAATGCTCGTTTTGCCAAGCCCTTGGATACAGAACTAATTCTGCCCCTTGTGCAAAAAATCGGCAAGGTTGTCACTTTGGAAGAAGGTTGTTTGATGGGTGGATTTGGTAGCGCCGTTCTAGAAGCAGTGAATGAGGCAAATATTCTCGTTCCCGTCTATCGTGTTGGTGTTCCCGATGTCCTTGTAGAACATGCTTCCCCAGAGCAGTCCTTTAACACGCTTGGCTTATCTAGTGGTCAAATTTGCGATCGCATTCTTCAACAGTTTGCCTTTAATACAGAAAATAAAGAATCGGCTGTTGTGAAGTAATTCTTAAATGGTTTCTTAAATATAAAACTCCAAAGCTTTAGCGTACGCTAAAGCTTTCGGCTATTTTCTTGAGATAAAAATAATGAAAGCTATTTTGATGACAGCCGCAGGCGATCCCCATGTATTAAAACTTGCGGATATTCCTGAACCAACAATTCAGTCACCAACCGAAATTTTCGTAAGGATCAAGGCTGCGGGGATAAACCCCATTGATACAAAACTGCGCAGTCGCGGCACATTTCATCCCGATCGCCTACCCTCAATTCTTGGTTGTGATGGTGCAGGTATTGTTGAAGCGATCGGCGCGGATGTCACCAAATTTAAAGTTGGCGATGAGGTTTATTTTTGTAACGGTGGTTTAGGGGTGCATCAAGGCAATTATGCCGAGTTAACCACAATTGACGAAAAATTCGCCGCCCTTAAACCCAAATCTCTTAGTTTTGCAGAAGCTGCCGCCGCGCCTTTAGTGCTACTTACAGCTTGGGAAGCCCTATACGATCGCGGAAATTTACAATCTTCACCCAGTCGTAATGTGCTGATTCATGCTGGCGCAGGCGGTGTCGGTCATGCGGCTATTCAGCTAGCTAAACTTCGCGGGGCAAAGGTTTGTACTACCGTTGGCTCGGAAGCGAAGGCAAGATTTGTCCGTGATTTAGGCGCAGATTTACCAATTCTCTATAAGCAAACTGATTTTGTCGAAGCAGCGATCGCATGGACAAATGGCGATGGCGTAGATTTAGGTTTTGATACAGTTGGCGGCAAACTCATCGAGCAAACTTTCTCCGCCGTGAAAATCTATGGCGATCTGGTCACAATCCTTGAACCACCTGCCGATATCAGTTTGAAAGTGGCGCGTACTCGCAATCTTCGCTTTAGCTTCGAGTTAATGCTGACACCAATGTTGCTAAGCAATACCAATCTGCAAATCCAACAAGCCAAAATTCTCACTGAATGTGCCGAATTGTTTGATGCAGGTCAACTCAAGATCCATGTCAGTGAAGTATTTCAGCTTGCTGATGCTGCCAAAGCCCATCAGTTAATAGAGACAGGCTCAATGACAGGAAAATTAGTCTTGACCATTTAGCGAAATGTTGCTAACTGTAACATTTGCTTTTCGTTGGCGATCGTCAAAACCTGACGTTTAGGATCGATCTCAATCCAACCTTTATCTTTAAGCTTTTCTAACACCTTAGTAGTGTCTTCAGGATTCACTTCTGAGAGATCGGCAATATCCTGAATTGGCAAACTAAAAATATCAATGCCCGCATCGGTTTTACTACCATAGGTTTCTGCTAGCCCAGTCAAGACAGCCGCAATTCTCACCGCAGGAACCTGTTGCCGCATTTGAGTGCGCTGATTAGTTTTGCGTAATCGGCGCACCATTAACTGCAACATTCGATGATGCAATTGGGGATCTTTAAACAAAAACTGAATAAACTTTTGAGCAGGAATAGTTAACACGCGCACTGGCGTAAAAGCAACGACATCGGTTGAGCGGGGAGACTCGTCAAGAATCGCCATTTCACCAAAAAAATCACCATTGCCAAGCACGGCAAGTGTGGTTGCATCCTGACTACGCAAAAACCTCACTTTTAGCCAGCCAGAAAGGATGAAATAGACGGCATTGCCCCAAGCATCTTCCATTAGCACAGCCCGTCCCGCAGGATAGTCTCGTTCTACAGCTTCAGCGAGGAGCCATTCCAATGTTTCGAGGCTAGCTGCATCAAATAAAGGAAATAGCTCTTTGAAGATATCCGTTTGCATAGCAATTTTTTTTAAGACTTGTCTGTTAAGAACTTTAGGACAGGCATTCTGCCTGCATAGCTTGCAATGATTGCAGGCAAGAACGCTCCGCTACCAATCAAATGTAACTGATCAAAGATAACTAATCAAACTTAATTGATTTTTAATTGATCTCAAAGATACCTAACTGATGATCGCGAGGGCTAACCAAACTAAGCACCCATCACTTCATAACCAGCATCCACATAAATAATCTGTCCTGTTACCGCACTCGATAGATCGCTACCCAAAAATGTTGCGACATTACCGACATCATCGGGGGTGACTAGACGGCGCAAAGGTGCTGTTTCTTCGTAATGATGTAACATTTTGTGAAAATCACCAATCGCTGCCGAAGCAAGTGTCCGAATCGGACCTGCGGAAATTGCATTGATCCGAATGTTATCTGGTCCCATGTCAGAAGCCAAATAACGCACATTCATTTCTAATGCAGCTTTAGCGATCCCCATCACATTATAGTTGGGGACAACTTTAGCGCCGCCGATGTAGGTCAGTGTAATCACGCTACCGCCATCCTTGAGTAAAGGTCTAGCCGCCCGACATAAATGAATCAATGAGTAAGCACTGACATCTAAAGCAAGCTTAAATCCTTCACGAGAAATATCGGTAAAGTTGCCCGACAAGTCCTCTTTGTTGGCAAAAGCAAGACAATGCACCAGAATATCAATCTTTTCCCATTTTTCAGCAACCGCCGCAAACAGTTCATCAACCTGCGCGTCGTCCTGAACATTACAGGGCAGTAAAAAGCTCGGTGTCAAGGGATCGGTCAATTCGGCGACCTTACCTTTGTTGCGATCTCGATCATCAGGCAAATAAGTAATACCCAACTTAGCACCCGCTTGATGTAACTTCTGAGCAATGCCCCAAGCGATCGAGCGATTGTTCGCAATCCCAGTCACCAGAGCGGTTTTTCCACTCAAATCTAACAAACCCGTCATGTATATTTCCTAACGTGAACCCAAAGTATCAAAATAAGCTTACATTAAAAGCCTATACTCGCGCTTGAAGCAAAAGGTGCAAGTGCGCGTTGCAAGAAACTGAGAGCAAGAAAGGCAAGCATTGGCGAAAAGTCCATACCACCTAGTGGGGGAATGATCGAACGGAATAAATTAAGATAAGGATCAGTAATTTGACTAAGCGCTGCAAAGGGTTGATTAGACCAGTCAATATTTGGGAACCAAGTCAACAATACGCGGATAAATAGTAGACCCAAATAAATTGAGATAAACGAGCTAACTGTACCAAGAATAATTGCCATAGGAAATATTTAGATTAGAGAACTTAGAAAAACAGCTACCATCATTCTACTTAAATGCAATGAGAATAAGGGTTTTTAACATCACTTATTAGTTTCATTCAAATCTCGTAATGACTCGATCGCCGTAGGCTTGCGTCCATTAGCACTCTCGGCAACAGATAGCTCTTGGCTAACTGAATCGATCGCCGCGTTAAGCTGAGCAATTTTCTTTTCGAGGTTGCGCCGCGCAAATTCATTAGAGGTCTGCGGTTTGCTAGGAAGTCGCTCCTCAGTGGATTGGCGATCAATTGTTTCATCCTCTGGTTCGGTCAGTTTGATCGCCACCAATGCACCAACTACGCCACCGATCGCCGCTCCGAATAGAAAACCTCCCCAAAAATTACCTGAATTTTCTGCCATAGCTTTGCCTTAAAGATCTCAACAACCTTAAACATCAGTAGTTTTTGGACATCATAACATTTTGGCTTACCAAGCAGCCATAAAAAAGCGATGCTTTGCATCGCCATTTTCGTTTGCCATCGTGGCAAATTATTTCAAGTAAACTATTTCAAGTAAACTATTTCAAATTGTTAGAGCTTAACGCTTTAGCCTGTAAGTTGACTACGGTTGGTGTGGTTGCGTCTAACATAACCAATAACTTGGAGACATTAGCCTGCTGTTCTTTACTAAAAGCTGTATTCGATTTCAAGCCTTCCTTTAATAGATCGCCGCGCTCGTTTTTGGCAACCTGATCTTGAGGGTTTTTGATCAGCCAACTCGTATAAGCATCGATCGCATCATACCAATAAGCATTTTTTGTAAAGATTCTTGCTTTTTCAAGATCGGTTTTGGCTGCGGCGATCGCCTTTGCGACCACAAGATCCTCATCGCGGCGAATTGGTGCATAGACATTGATCTGTGAATTACCACCATTAGATTGCCAGCGAATTTGCCAACGCTGTACCTTGCCTGTGACTAACTCAGGTGAATTTTCGGGTAATGTAAATTTGTATAGTCCTGGCTTATCGATTTTTCCTTCAGCGATGAAAATTGACTTAGATATCTTTTCATATCCATCGCGTAAGAAGAAAGTAATCTGGTTAGATGAGGGCGGCTTAACTTGCTCAAGATTAGTTTCTGTAGGTGAAGCTGATTGCTCTGGGGTAGGCGGTGCAATGTACCAGTAAAAAGTTGGACGGGTCAGAAAAGATTTTGCCCCATCTTCAGGGACAAGCATCATAATTTCGGGGAGTTTATCAGATCTTGTCGCGCCACCAGATCCTGCGGATTTTGGCAGTCCTAAGCCATACTGAGCAAAAGTTTCAGGCACAAACGCAAGAAACGCGATCGCTGGTGCTAAACATACTGCTCCTACAGAGAGGCTCGTCAAAGTAGTCGTTAGGTTAAGCGCCCATCGATTGGAATTTTTACTTGAAATCTTAGCTTTAGTCATTGTTGTAATGATCCAAGTTGTTTTTATGCAAATTTTATGTAGAGATCAACATTACTTACTAATCTCTACCATGATTTCAGATCGATCAGTTAAGCAAACAAGTTCCCTACTTATAGAATCTTTATATTCAAGAAATAAATTAGATACTTTGCTGGTTATATTCCAAGGCGATCTCCTCAAATAACCGTAGCTGATAAATGTGGCTGATAAACATAATCAAGTAGGTTGATGGAATTAAATGTAGGATGCGTTACGCTATCTCTAAAATATCAATTCGTTAGGGATGATACGTTACGTTGCACTAACACATCCTACAAATAATTAAGCCTTCCTACTTTGTTTCAATTTGATCCACTTTTATTAATATTTAACATCACCCAATTGAGCGATTAGATAGAATATATTTCCATTTTTTGTAAAGACAGCAATTATCAAACTATGCGATCGCTCAAATGAATCACTGGTGACAGTTAATCATAAAACTACTACCTAAGATTAATAGACTTACAGAGTCTATCCGTAGGATTATCTTAAGCAAAATTAAAGATGTATACAGGCGATCGCAAGGAATAATTATTATAGAGTTCCCCTTCAGTTATTTTGGTTTCATCCTAGCTCACTAGGAACTCACGGTATTCTCTTTTCGTCTTCATTGGAATAATTTAGTTAGCGCGTTAGTCAGTGCGTTAGAGACCATCATCAAAAGTTAATTATCAAAAATTAATCTTGGAGATCAGATGTTTAAGTTAATCAACCAAATCGAGCATTTAAGCTCTCTCAAGCATCGGAAAAAGCAATTTATCCATATTTTTATTTTAGACTAATTAGTTTAATTTTAATTCTTTTTGTAAATACCTCTACTTATATCTGTTCTCTAAATAGGTAGCCTGATGATTGGATTTTTAAGGTAATTGCAGCAGTATTTCTAATTATTTGAGAATTATTTTGATATTGACGTAGTTAAGAGCGATTGGATGGTCATTCAAAAAACGTTAGCCATGAGTATAAATACTTAGTCAACACTGAGTAAATACTCCGCCAAATCTATAGGTAGATAGTGATAGCCGCCCTTTGACTTTTTTGGGTAAGTTGTAATAATATGTAACCCTAGCAGTTAGAAAAAGAAAGGTTAACCCTCTATATTACAAAATAGACTTTGGTCAAATAACAACCTAGAGATTTAAATTTACAAAACTTTATGGTTGTGAATTTAGATACATGAAATCTAGCTTAAAAGGTCATATACCAAAAGCTAAATATTTAGGAGGCTAGGGATCAAGGGCTAACATCCCTTTCTCTTTCAAAATCCAGAGTTTTGAAAAACACTCTTCGCAAACGCTTAGTTTAAAAAAGTAGGAACGATATGTCTGAAGAACCATTGACCCAAACCACACCAAAAACAGTGGATAGGCAAGCTAACAAGCAGGTCGGTCTGTCTGCTGACATGGTTCGCACATATTTGCATGAAATCGGGAAGATTCCTCTGCTCAGTAATGAAGAGGAAATTATCTATGGCAAGCAAGTACAACAGATGATGCTGTTATTTGAGGCGCAAGAGCAGATTGTCCAAAATAGCGATCGCTTACCAACTGAGATTGAGTGGGCGGAAGCAGTTGGGCTAGAGCCAGAGGTTTTGCAGAGCAATATTCGGATTGGCACGAGAGCCAAACGAAAAATGATCGAGGCAAATTTGCGCTTAGTAGTATCTGTAGCCAAAAAATACCAAAAGCGTAATTTGGAACTACTTGATTTAGTGCAGGAGGGAACGCTGGGATTAGAACGGGCGGTAGATAAGTTTGATCCAACTAAGGGTTTTAAATTTTCAACCTATGCCTATTGGTGGATTCGTCAGGCGATTACAAGAGCGATCGCTCAACAGGCGCGGACAATTCGCTTACCCGTTCACATTACCGAAAAGCTAAACAAGATCAAGAAAGCACAGCGTCAACTATCTCAAGATCTTGGGCGTGTTGCTACTGTCGCCGAAATAGCTTACGAACTAAACATCAAAACCGATCAAGTTCGGGAATGTTTATCGTTATCACGGCAGCCGATTTCTCTCGATCTTCGCATTGGCGACAATCAAGATACAGAACTTGCAGAACTCTTGGAAGATACAGGGCGATCGCCTGACAATTATGTAGAGCGTGAATCTCTGCGTACTGACATTCAGAGTTTGCTGAAAGAGCTACCTGAAAAGCAGCGCCAAGTGATGATTTTGCGCTATGGCTTGGAGGACGGTCAAGAGATGTCCCTTGCGAGCATTAGTAAGCGTATGGATCTTAGTCGTGAGCAGGTTCGCCAATTGGAACGTCAAGCGATGGATTATCTACGGAAGCGGAAAACGAGAATGCAGGAATACCTAGCCAGCTAAAGAAGTAGGGGTAATTCATGAATTGCCCCTACTTTTTTGTATAAGATTGAACTGAAACCCCTATAAACTGTTGCTTTCCCAGAATTTGAAAGAATTTCTTATGATTTGTTTGATCTGTAATTGCTGTAATGTATAAGTTTGGGTCATAACCTAGGCAGTTTAATTTGATGCACACAGTTTTAGAAGCGATCGCTACTGCCAATCCACCTTATAAACTCACTCAGTCTGAAGCCGCAGACTTCATGTTAAAAACTGAAAGTCTTTCCACTTCGATTAAACATCGAATTCCCGCAATTTATGCCAACTCAGGAATAGATTATCGCTATAGCTGTATTCCTGATTATGGCGGCGATCTGCAAAGTTTTGAACTTTATCCCCATAATTGGCAACTTACACCCACTCCCACCACATTTAGTCGTAATCAAAAATATACAGCCTATGCACCTAAAATGGCTCAAATAGCCGCGCAACAAGCGATCGCTCAAGCAAATCTGACTCCTCAAGACATTACGCATCTAATCGTGGTTAGTTGTACAGGGTTTTCGGCTCCCGGAATTGATATTCATTTGATTAAAAACTTAGGAATGTCAAAAACGATCGCCCGTACCATGATTGGATTTATGGGTTGTTATGCCGCTTTTAATGGATTGAGTGCGGCTCATGCAATCTGTCAAAGCGATCGCCAAGCCAAAGTTCTCTTAGTCTGTGTTGAGCTATGTTCTCTACATTTTCAAGTTGCTGACACGCTAGAAAATACGATTATTAATGCTATTTTCAGCGATGGCGCGGCAGCAGCAATTCTAACTTCAAGTTCATCTATAGAAGCCAAAGGAAAATTTGCTTATACCGATGGAGCCAGCTTATTGATAGAAAATACGGAGGAGATGATGAACTGGACGATCGGTGATACGGGATTTTTGATGGGGTTATCCCCAAAAGTTCCCGAAATGGTGGTGGGCAGCTTGCCTGATTATTTACAAAACTTCTTAACTCAACATCAACTCACGCAAAAAGATCTGGACTTTTGGGCAATTCACCCAGGGGGAAGAAAGATTATCGAAAAGCTTCAATCCACCTGTGAATTAAGCGATCGCATGGTTGCTGATTCCTATGATATTTTGCGCCGCTATGGAAATATGAGTTCACCGACGATTCTATTCATTCTCAAGCAGATATTAGAAGGGCGACGAGACGAAATTAAGAATGGAATAGCTTTAGCCTTTGGTCCTGGACTATCGATTGAAGGTTGTTTATTTCAGAAAATTCATTAATAGTTTCGGGGGCGCTTCGCGCCCCAAAAACTGTCACAAATAACTAAATTAGGAATATTTATGCCGACCTTTCAAATTCGCACCGATCAAGATGAATTAATGGATGATTTTTCCATTCAGGATGAACGTCTCACCGAGGCGCTGGAGCAATTGCGCCCAATCAATCAACTACTGGGAGGATATGCGACCACGATGGAAGTTATCGCTCCCTTTTTAAAATCCCGTGTTGGTCTAAAAACCCGCATTCTTGATTTAGGCACAGGGATCGGCGACTTTCCTGAATATATTGTGCGTTGGGCGGCAGCGCAAACACCAGCAATTGATGTGGAAGTTATGGCGATCGATGCTAATCCTGTCACCGTAGAATATGCCCGTACAGCATTACAAAAGCGATTATCTCCAAACCTACTATCAAAAATTACGGTGGAAGTTGCTGATGCCCTTGCGCTGCCCTATGCCGAAAATGAGTTTGATCTAGCGATCGCCGCGATGTTTTTACATCACTTTGCCCATGAGAATGCAGTGCAGATTGTGCGATCGATGCAGTTTGTCTCAAAACATGGAATTTTGATCAACGATTTACATCGACATCCCCTAGCTTATTACGGTATTTATGCAATCACAAGGCTTTTACCTGCTGCGCCAATGGTGCGGAATGATGCACCACTTTCAGTTTTACGCGGGTTTAAATTTACAGATTTAAAAGATATTGCTAATTCATCAGGGTTAAAGAACTATGCATTGAAATGGCGTTATGCATTTCGTTGGGTGTTAAGTTCAGTAACCTCTAAAATATAAGTACAGATTGAAATTTGAGTGTCATCTTTGGTCGTTTTGAAGCGCAAAGCGCTGTAAAATTGAGTAATTGCGCTAGGAAATCTAATCATGGTTGCAGTTTCACAATTTGCACCTTCACGGGATGCGCCCATGACTCCCAATGAGTTCATCGCATGGGAAGCTAAACAAGACAGCAAATACGAGTATATTTTTGGTAAAGTCCACGCAATGACAGGTGGATCAATCCCCCACAATGACATTGCTGTAAATCTTGGTACGGATTTAAAAAATCTTTTGCGCGGGAGTGGTTGCAAAGTCTCGATCGCAGATGCCAAACTGCAAACATCAGGTTCGGCTTATTTTTATCCTGATGTCATGGTGACTTGTGACGAGCGCGATCGCACAGCAATCGATGCTATTCGCTATCCTTGTCTAGTTGTCGAAGTGTTATCACCCAGTACGGGATTTCGCGATCGCTCTACTAAGTTACATCATTATCGTCATATTGAGACTCTCCAAGAATATGTTTTGATCGATTCCGAAAGAATGTTTGTGGAAATATATCGCCGTTATGATCAAAACAAATGGGAATATATCGTCTATCTTGCAGAAGAAATCACCGAAGGAATTGCTAAAAATCCCAATGAGATAGAAATCACTTTGCCTAGTGTCAATTATTCTTGCTCTCTAGCACTTCTCTATGAAAATGTGATCTTATCAAAATAGCAAATGGCAAGCTTAGCTAGAAATTTGCTATTTTGGAGTTGTTTAGTTACTGCCTGACTAGTTGCACAGGTTGACCATCGGCTTGCAAGGTTTTGCCATCTTGCAGCAAGGTATAGGACTGTGGTTGAGGAACTTTTTCGGGTTTTACTCCATTGACAGTTTCTATTTGAGAAATCACCTTCCCATTGACAATTGAAATTTTTCCTGCGGTTCTAAAATTTCGCACTGCGCTATTAGCCATAGTAGCAGTCAAAAAAGCCTCAAACGCTCCATTCGGTTGAATTGTCCATTGTCCTGAAACAGATTGTACACCTTGTTTCTTTGTTGCCGCCAAAAATTCAGGAGTAAAGATGGTCTTATAATTTCCTGCAATTCTGACAACTTTAGGCTTATCCTGTTTTTGTTTGGTGGCATATTCTGGCGATGTTAGAACTGGTGATGCTGAAACTGTCTGCAATCCCAAAGAGACTTCAAGAGTGGCGATCGCCATACTCAAAGACATAGTAAAAGAAGCGATCGCCCCATATAATCCCCAAGTGAATCTATTATTTGTTTTCATAGTATTTGATCGTAATGTTCATAGCAATTAACTAGCCTTGCGGTGCGGTATAGTAACATAAGTCGGGAGATATGGTCAGAATTTTTTGTTTTTATTTGCCTTAATTTGCCCTAATTTTACGCCCTAATTTACTTTCATGGATGCAACCCTTATTCGTCAACTTGTATGGCTAGACTATCGCTTAGCTCTACTATTCATCGCCTTGATTCCCTTGGGATTACTGGGATGGGCTTTTCAGAGTAAAAGTGACCCCATCAAGCGATCGCTACTTTTATATTGGCGTGTGGCAAGTCTGGTACTGATTACGATTTGCTTGGCGAGTGGGAGCATAGCCGTATCATTTATTACGGGTATTGTGGCTGAGATTTTGATAGTGCTGGCGCTGTGGTTTTGGCAGGATTTGAATGAGGATATTGAAGCTTCACGAAAAAGCATTAAACCCATATATTTAGGATGGCGCTGGGCGACGACGGTTTATTGTTCGTTGAGCATCATATTTCGTTTAATATTTACTAACTGTGCCTTTGTGAATGCCGAGCAGCTTAGTGATATTTGCAAAATCTGGTTTGAGCCACCACTAAGTTTCGGTCAACTTTTTCATAATGCTATCCCTGTGGAGAACTTGGCATTTTTTGGAGCCGTTGGTGGGATTGTTTATGGTTTATATCTGTTCTTTTTCCTTGCGTTTAGCTTACCTAAAACTGGCAGAATCGCTTTTCGTGACTAGATGATAATAAAAAAACCGCGCTTTGCGCGGTTTTTTTATCGGTATGGATTAGGATACCTAACCCTTGCTCCCGTCCATAAAAGCTTTTGACGAAGTGCTTGATAGTAGGAATATTCTTCTCGCAAAACGATAAATTGAGCTTGATACTCTGACATGTAGATGTCCACACGCTGCCCAGGGAAAATTGAAGTGGCGATTACGCCATCTGTCCATAATTTCAAACTAAAGTCATCGGTCGAAAGCGGCCAAATCGTGACCGTTAGTTTTGGGGGAATCACGATCGCCCGACTTGATAAACTCAAGGGACAAATCGGCGTAATCGCGATCGCGTGCATCCCTGAATGCACAATCGGACCATTGGCTGCCACCGTGTAAGAAGTGGAACCCGTGGGAGTCGCCACGATTAAGCCATCGCCGTGATATTGATCGACAACTTCGCCATCAATTTCTAATTCTAAGGATGCTGTGACCATGCGATCGGGAGATGCTGGTTTGACACACATTTCGTTCAAACATAAAAAAGGACCACAGGGCTGACCCAAATTTTTACCTAAGCCCGCATCAACATTAATCACTTTTGCTTCTAACATCATCCGCCGCTCGATCGCAAAGCGATCGGATAGCAAACGCTCCCAAATTTCGATGGTATTTTCACAATCCTCAATCGAATGTGTGAGAAAGCCCAAATGCCCCCCGACATTAATTGCCAAGATCGGTACAGCGAGTTTTGCTAAATATCTCGCTGCGCCCAAAGTTGCGCCATCACCACCCAAGACGATCGCTAGATCAATTTGTTGATGCATCGATTCCAAAAAAACAGGATAAGGATTATCACTGGCTCCCGTGGGACCGATTAATACCTTGACTCCAAATTCTTCTAACTCCCGACTACATCGCTCAGCCCATATTTTGCCAATTTGACTACCCGATTTATAGGCAATTATCGCTTGACGAATCTTCACGGATACCTCAGCCCAACTGATGATTTTCGGTTTTGTCTAATTTATTCTTGTAAAGAACAGCTCATTGGGGCGCTCTTTCTTACACAGCTCTTACACTGCGAAGTATATGAAGTATATATTGTTTGAGAATGTCAGAATTTGTCTTTTAAGTGTCGGTATTGTCAAGGATCTTTATTAATTAATTAAAATTAATGGTCAAAAATACAAATTTCTGCGATAAGCTTTTAAGGATAGGTAAAATTCTTCGTGTGAAGGTTAAGTCATGAGTCAGGCAGGATTTGGCGATTCATCATCACAAGAGAGCATCAGTCAAGAGTCTGTAGAATCGCAGTCTCCACATCAAGCTGCGCCCAAAATTACACCCGAAAGTGCGTCGAAAATTGCGCTGACAAATATTAGTCCTGAGCCGACTACTCTTTTCCATGCCTTACCCAGACAGGTATTAGAGCAGGAGTTGCAATTTTGCAATGAGCGCAGTCAACAAGCACAAGTTTTGTTGCGTCAAGCCCAAGAACAATTGCAACTATCTCAGTTAGTAATTCAGCGTCAAGAGACTTTAACTCAAACCCTTCAAGCTCGCATCGATCAATTAGAGCGTGAGTTGCAAGACGTTCATAGTAGTGGTGAAGAGTTACGCGATCGCCTCAAGCGTCAACAACACCACACATCACAATTAAAAGCCGCCCTCGAAAGATGTCTTGATACCTCGGCTTCTAAAGAAACTGCTCCCAAAGATTTGGTAATGTCAAATCTTGAATCTTGGTCGATCGCCAAACTTGCGGATGAAAAAATTACTCCAGTCGAGCAGATCAACAGTTCACCGCAGCAAAGTGTTGTCAAAATCGCGCCTCCCCTCCAACCGATAGAGATGCCATATGGCATGGGTACTGTTCAAGACTCGGAAGTAGCTAAATCTAATGACCAAGTTAGACAACCCGAACCAATTGATGCACCGTCATCCATTGCTCCCAAGATGCAACCGATCTCACCGTTAATTGTCCGCACTCACAAGGCCGCTAGCGGCTCACCGATCGCCCTAAGCTTGCTAAATACTCGACCAGATTTGCCAATCCCTAATCCTAAGCAGACCAATGATGAACCAAGTGCTTCAGCGCAATTAATACTAGAATCAATACCTAAGTCAAGCTCCAATTTAGGTGGTGTACGCGAATTTGGCTTACAAGATCTGCAAGAAATCACCAGTAACGATAGCAGTAAGACCAGCTACCGTCATGACTCGCCAATTTCTTCGACTTCAGCCACAAACTCATCAAGAATTTCGGCGGTGGTTGCGCCCAAGTTTATTCGGGCTTTGTATAGTTACGGTAGCGTTGAAAATGCTGAACCTCCAGAAGAGTTAGCGATCGCCAATTATAGCAGTCCCTCTGGTCGTCAGCCCGTTAAAACTCTTGCCGCAGTGCAACTTCCGCAGTTCCCACCCTTACCGCGCCGATGATTGGTTATCTCCGTGGGACGATCGCCGCTTGCAAAGCCGCCGACAGTTCTCGAAAAAATACTCCCTCTTATTGGCTAACCCTTGATGTGCAGGGGGTTGGCTACGAGATTCAAATTACAGCAAGTCATGCTAACAAGTTGCCGCTTGTGGGGGAAGAAGCAAAGGTATTTACGCATTTGATCACCCGTGAAGAGCAGATGGTTTTGTTTGGGTTTGCAACTCTGGCTGAGCGCGACTTGTTTCGTCAATTAATCAGCGTTTCAGGAATTGGTCCGCAAGTCGGTTTAGCTCTGCTCAATAGTCTCGGTATTCAGGATTTAGTCAAGGCGATCGTGGCGGGGAATACACGAGTATTAAGTCTTACACCAGGGGTAGGAACGAAAACAGCCGAAAGACTCGCCCTAGAACTGAAGACAAAACTTGCGGACGGGCGATTGGCGCAGGTGGGAGTGACTAGCTCTGTGGGGAATTTGATTAGTGTCGCGGTGCAGGAAGAGTTGGAGATGACTTTACTAGCTCTTGGCTATACACCTACGGAAATTAGTAATGCTCTGAATGCGATCGCTACTTTACCAATTCTTGCGAAAACACAAGATGTGGAAGCGTGGATTAAAGAAGCAATTACATGGCTATCTCGATAAATTTGGTATATTAATCAGAGAATATAGCCGATGATTAACAATGTTTCCTTTGCATGACGATAATCCGACTCAAGATACTTCGATTGTTGTCTACACATTAATTTTGATTAATGTTTTGATTTTTGGGTATCAAGCGAGTTTAGCCAATTTTCAATTTGCGGAATGGATTGGACATTGGGGACTAATTCCCAAGGAGCTAATAAATAATCCTGAGAAGGAAGCGATCGCCATAATCTCATCGCAATTTCTCCATGGGAATATTTTCCATTTGGCGGGGAATATGTGGTTTCTCTATTTGTTTGGGAACAATATTGAAGATCAACTTGGACATTGGAAGTTTTTATTCTTCTATTTACTCTGTGGAATTGTAGCTGCTCTAGCTCAAGTCGCCACTTCTCCCATGTCTGTAGTGCCGATGGTGGGAGCAAGTGGAGCAATATCGGGGGTAATGGGAGCCTATTTAGTCAGATTTCCTCGCGCTAGAATTTTAAGTTTAGTATTTCTCGGAATTTTTATAACCGCGATTCCAATCCCATCGGCGATCTTTTTAGGATTATGGATTGCGGGACAGACAGTATATGCGGCTATGGCAAATCCCAATTTACCAGGAGTGGCATATTTAGCCCATATTGGCGGTTTTGTGATTGGGGCGATCGCCATGTTTTTATTATCGAAAACCCAAAAGTAGGGGCAATTCATGAATTGCCCCTACTTTTGGATGCTTTGAAGACTTCCATTAGGTAAATTCACAATAAACGTAGTTCCCTGACCGACTTTACTTTCGACATTAATTTGTCCCTGATGATTATCGGCGATCGCCTTTGCGATCGCTAACCCCAATCCCGATCCGCCTGTGGAAAGATATGCAAACTTAGAAATGGATTTACTATTTTTTTTGGGTTGATAGCGATAGAACCTCTCAAAAATTTGTGATAACTCTGCTTCAGGAATACCAATCCCTGTATCTTTAATTTGAACTTGAATTTGATTTTGCGAACTAATCGCTTTCATCGTAATTATTACCTGTCCATTTTCTGGAGTGTAAGCGATCGCATTGCTAACCAGATTAGTAAATAAACGTCCCAATTGATCGAGATCGCCCGATATCGATAAACTTTGAGGAGCATTAGCAAATTCAATTTCGATGTATTTGTGTTGGGCGATCGCCCTTTGTTCCTCACAGACCTCATGGAGAATTTGCGATAGATTACCAACTTCGCATTTTTGATTGGTAATTCCCCCATCATGTCTCGCCAAAAACAACAAATCTTCAATCAGCCTACCCAAACGCCTTGTGATTCGCTCAATTGTTTCCAATTGCGATCGCTGGAATTCTGGTTCTGCATCGGGATCAGCCAGAGCGACTTGAACATTAGTTTGAATCACGGCAATGGGATTACGCAGTTCATGGGACGCATCGGCTGTAAATTGTTTTAAACGCTGATAGGATTCGCGCACAGGTTCCATCGCCATCCCCGCCAACCACCATCCGCATAATAGAACCACAAATATCATTAACGTTGTGCCGATCGCCAAATCCAAAAACAACTGCTTCACTGGCTTAGTCACCTCGAACCAAGGATGACTAATTCGCAAATATCCCAACAGTTTGCCATTAATCACAATCGGTTCCGTCATTTGGCGCAACGGTTCTGCTTGGGATAAATGGACAGTGCGATAAACTGGTCGCAAAATTCCTTTTTCCCGTTCCTGTAGAGAATCAGTGTTTGCGTCTGTTGTCCAAAGGATTTGACCATTTGGGCTAAACCAATCAATATCAATATGATCCGCATCGATCGCTTGAGCATTTGCCGAGAAGTTATCGCTAAAGTTATTGCTAAAGTCTGATTCTAAATCAATCAAATTTGAACGAATCAGCGATCGCTCGATTACTTCGGCAACATGATCAATCGTGTCATCAATGCGATCGATTAAGGTTGACTGCACATATAGATAAAAACCTGTGGCAAACAAAATCAACAAGATCGCCGTAACAAGCGCATACCAAAGCGTCAATCGACGGCGCATGGACTGAAAGACAGGATTGGGCGGCGAAATCATGGCGCTTCTAAACTTCAAACTCTTCTAAAATAGTTAGCAATCTATTCTGACAAGAGTTAGGAATTAAATCACTAAGAGGAAGACTGCGCTTACCACCACCGATGGCGATCATCGTTTCGTTTAAAACCTTATTAACATCTGCGGATGTAATCCCGCTAATCAACATAGGATAAAACTTTTCCGCAAGAGGGCGATGGAGATGGGCATCATTCAAATATAAGTGCCACTTCGCGATATCAATATAGACATCTTCAGCGATCGCGGCGGCTAGCTGTTCAATACGCTCTGTTGTACTCATTTATTTTCACCAATTTAACCAATAACTCGTAATTCGTAATTCATAATTTACAAATTTCCCTTTCCCTCCCCAAGATATCCTACCCTCATACTTATTTTCTAAATAGTTCTTAAATCTCAACCTATCACAACCCCGATTCTACAAATACAAAGCGATCGCGTCCCTCACTTTTGGCTAAATACAAAGCCCTATCTGCAAACTCGATTAATTTCCTCGACTCGGATTTGCGTTTGGGTTGAGTTGTGGAGATACCAATACTCAGTGAAACTCGATCTTTAACATAGGATGCATCATGAACAATCTCCAAAGCCGCTATAGCTTTTGAGATTTTGTTAGCAACAAAGATTGCACCATTTTGTTCAGTATTTGGTAAAATCACAGCAAACTCTTCGCCACCATACCTAGCGGCAAGATCGGCGGGGCGGCGAATACATGACTCGATCGCCTTTGCCACAGCGCGTAAACAATCATCCCCCGCAGGATGTCCATAGCGATCGTTATAGCGTTTAAAAAAATCAACATCACATAACAGCAATGACATCGGCAAATTTTCCCTCGCCAAACGCTGCCATTCCTTTTCTAGTCTTTGATCAAAGGCGCGGCGGTTAGCAATCTGGGTCAACCCATCAATAGTAGCTTCGCGAGTCAGAGATAAAGCTCTGTCGTATAACAATGCTTCGATAGTGTCGCTATGGTTAGTAGTGGTATCAAGGATGATTTCTAGATCACTTTTTTCACTCGCCAGTCGGTCTAACAACAATCGTAAAGTTGCCTCGGTCTGTTGGCGATCGAGGATTTCCATTCTCAAACTATGATTAACTTGCGCGAGTTGTTGCTCTTGAATGAGTTTCGCTTTTAACTGTTCCGTTAAACTAGCCACCTGAGATCTCAAGGCTGCAATTTCCCTCTCTCTTTCATCAACCGTCGCTGAGACGAGCAGTTCAGTAGTAGCAAGGTTGTTGTTTCCAGTCTCCATACTTTTCTAACTGTTTAAAGATGGACAATTAGTTCAACTACGAAATAGCCGAGAATATTGGGTTTCATGATTAGCACAGGCTAAACTCGTCCCCCAACCACACCATTCTAGTTCACGATCTAATCGCTGTAATGCAGTCTGAGAACTAATCAAAATATCACTACTCAGACGAAATATAATTTTCTGCCCAGCGGTCTGTCCAAATGGAACTGCTCTCACTGCGGCGCTGACTAGATTAGATAGCCAACTGTATATATAGCCAACTACTGTATTATTAGCTCCGATTTCTAAACTCGCGGCGACAACACCAAAAGCGATCGCATAGTTACAGCCTTGCGCCGTGGAATTTGCTACGGAATTCTCTTTTGCTTTCGGTAGGAAATCAGCGATTTTTTGCCTATTTTTGTTTGATCCAATATCTTCTGGAAGTTGACACCATAATTTCATAAGCGATTGTCCCATCTGCCAGCTAGCAACACGAACTTCTTCTGTTTCTCTAGTTGCCGAGAACCAATTATTCCAATATTTTAACCGCTCTAAATCGTCATTAACGACAGACTCATGAGCGCGAAGTGCGATCGCCGCCTCATTAGTTACAAATCCAAAATTTAATTCTCTCTTTAACCACTCGTACAAGTCCGCCTCAGTTTGGATAATACCTTTAGTACAGAGATACTCGATTCCCTCAGAATAACTATACGCACCTACAGGCAGCGCAGGGCTAGTAATTTGCAGCAATCGTAATAATTGCAGAGAATCGGGATTAAAAGTATCTGGATTAATGGTCATGGTGATGATGGTACGCGCCAGCTTCTGGTTGGAAAGGTTGAGCCTCTTTGGTTACAGTCAGTCCCATTTGCAGAACCATATCTTCTAATACAGAGTCAGGCGATAGACGCAGATAGGTTTCCGTAATCTCTAGAGCAATATGTCGATTGCCTAAATGATAGGCGGCGCGTAAGAAATCAAGAGCGTGGTGAGCAGTGACGGTCAAAACTGGCTCTGGCTTGGCAATGACAATAGCGATCGCCTGATTATTCGCATCAGCGAGAATATCACCTTCTTTAAGCAAAGTACCTCTTTGAAGTTGCAAATTAATCTCTTCACCTTCAACTGTCACAAAACGATGACGACTTCGAGTTCTATCTTCTGCAATTAGAGCAAGAGTGAGAAGGGATTCGGGATTAACGAGTTGCTTCGCTTCTGACGATAAGCGTTGTGTGATAATATGCATAATTAGCTGAAACTAAACTGCTAAGACATGAAGGCATTAACTAGGAGTCATTACATGAGGCATTACAGCCATTGTTTCGAGCCTAGCATAATATTACAGACTTTAAAGATTAAGGATACAGATTAAGGACACATTTCTATGTCACCATTTCGTGTTGGAGTTGCGGGTCCAGTTGGTTCAGGAAAAACTGCCCTTGTCGATGCTCTATGTAAGTCAATGCGATCGCATTTTCAAATTGCGGTCGTCACCAATGACATTTATACCCAAGAGGATGCTCAGTTTCTGGTACGCAGTGAAGCGCTAGAACGCGATCGCATTGTCGGTGTAGAAACAGGCGGCTGTCCTCATACGGCGATTCGTGAAGATGCATCCATGAATTTGGCAGCGATCGAGCAGTTAGAACTTCGCTTTGAAAATTTAGATTTAATTTTTGTGGAAAGCGGCGGCGACAATCTCGCTTCAACATTCAGCCCTGAACTTGTGGACTTAACGCTTTATGTGATTGATGTTGCCGCAGGTGATAAAATTCCGCGTAAAGGCGGACCGGGTATTACCAAATCTGATTTATTAGTGATTAATAAAATCGATCTTGCGCCCTATGTTGGCGCTGATTTGGGGGTAATGGAGCGAGATGCCACAAAAATGCGTGGAATCAAACCCTTTGTATTCAGTAATCTCAAGACTCAAGAAGGTTTAACCAAGGTTACAGAATTTATTGTGAATAGGATGTAACCAAGCAATGGATAACTCAAGGAAAAGAAATGTATCAGGAGATACAACTAGGAGGGGTTATCTATATCACGATTATAGAGCTATCATTTTGATTGATTGATTCAATAAATAATCAGTTAATTGAAGGTTTGCTTAATGTGAGAGGAGTGAGGTTTAACCTCCATCCTAGTTTTTTTGTCTAGTTTTTTTGTATAAGCTAATATCCAACTGTTTGGAGGCGTTAAAGTTTAATGAGTAAGAAAATGAATCGTCGTAAGTTCATTGTTTATGGATCTGCGGCTCTTGGTGTTAGCAGTTTAATCAAAGCCTGCGCTCCAGCCACCACAACCACCACCGCTACGACTGCTGCTTCACCTACGACTGCTGCTTCACCTACCACTGCCGCAACTACCGCCGCCGCAAAGGGTGGCACAATCAAGGTTGGTATTCTGCACTCTCTGAGCGGCACAATGGCAATCAGTGAAAAGAGTCTTGTTGACGCAACCCAACTGGCGATCGAAGAAATCAACAAAGCTGGCGGTGTACTCGGTAAACAAATCGAAGCGATCGTTGAAGATGGCAACTCTGACTGGCCTACCTTTGCAGAAAAAGCGAAGAAATTAATCGATCAAGACAAGGTTGCTGTTGTCTTTGGTTGCTGGACATCAGCGAGCCGCAAAGCTGTATTGCCAGTTTTTGAAGCTAAAGATCACCTTCTTTTCTATCCTGTGCAGTATGAAGGTCAGGAATGCTCGAAGAACATCTTCTACACAGGAGCTGCTCCCAACCAACAGATTGAGCCTTCTGTAGAATGGCTGCTCAAGAACAAGGGTAAAGAATTCTTCTTGGTCGGTTCTGACTATGTATTCCCTCGTACCGCAAACACCATCATCAAAGCTCAATTGGAAGCTTTGGGTGGCAAGGTAGTTGGTGAAGACTATCTACCTCTAGGTAACTCTGAAGTTACCCCGATCATCACCAAGATCAAGCAAGCTCTCCCCAATGGCGGCGTAATCTACAACTCCCTCAATGGCGATAGCAACGTTGCATTCTTCAAACAAATGCAAGGTGCTGGTTTGACTGCTGACAAGTATCCTACGATGTCCGTTAGTATTGCTGAAGAAGAAGTTAAGGCGATCGGACCTGAATTCCTCAAGGGTCATTATGCAGCATGGAACTACTTCATGACCGTTGATACTCCTGCGAACAAGAAGTTTGTAGAAGCATTCAAGGCGAAGTATGGCGCAGATCGCGTCACCAATGACCCTATGGAAGCTGGCTATATCGCTGTGAACATTTGGAAGAAGGCCGTTGAGAAAGCTGGTAAGGCTGAGGATCTCGAAGCCGTAAGAATGGCTGCTCTTGGTCAAACCTTCGATGCACCTGAAGGCATGGTGACAATGGAAAATAGCCATCACTTGTCCAAGTTTGTGCGTATTGGTGAAGTCACTGCCGATGGTCAATTCAAGGTGGTTTACGAAACCAAGTCCGCAGTAGCACCTCTACCTTGGAACCAGTTTGTGGCTGAGACTAAGGGTTATGCTTGCGACTACTCAGACAAGTCTAAGGGCGGTAAGTTTAAGAAGGCATAATCGCTTCTGAACTCTCTCGTTAATAACTCCAACCTAATTTGCTGTGTGGGCGATGTCTGCACAGCAAATTGTGTTTTAGAAACTATTTAGATCCCGCCAGATCCCCTTGGAAAGAGAATTAATTGAATTACTATCTTCTTCCCCCTTTGCTAAGGGGATTGAGAGGGATCTCTGATGTGATAACTTATTATCCTTTATGTAAAGTAGAGTCATGACAGATAATCTTCTCCGACTTTTAGAGGGAGTATTTAATGGCATCAGTACAGGCTCTGTATTGTTGCTGGCGGCTCTGGGGCTAGCGATCGTGTTTGGCTTGATGGGCGTAATTAATATGGCTCATGGCGAACTCATGATGCTAGGAGCATATACAACCTTTGTGGTGCAGAATGGCTTTAAAAAGCTCGGTGAACCTTGGACTGATTTTTATGTTTTTGCGGCTCTCATAGCGGCTTTTTTAGTGACGGCGGCGGTGGGATTTCTCCTAGAAAAAGGTGTGATTCGCTATCTCTATGGACGACCGTTAGAAACATTATTGGCAACTTGGGGCGTGAGTTTGATCATGCAACAGTTTGTCCGCAGTGTAAATTGGGCGATTATCGCCGCCATATTAATTTTTAGCTTGTTATATTTTGGCGCGGTCTGGATTTTACAAAAAAGACCTAATTGGGAAGCAATCCGTAATTGGGCGATCGCAATTCTACTGCCTTTATCCCTTGCCATTTCAGGCGCGATCGCCGTATTTCTTGGTCAGACCTATAAAATGGCAGTCACTCAGCCTTGGTTTGGCGCTCAGAATGTGGACGTAACCGCCCCCAAATGGCTCAGAGGTGGGATTGCGATCGGTACTTTGCAATTGCCCTATGTGCGTTTATTTATTATTGTTTTGACGATCGCTTGTGTCGTTGGAATTTATTTGTTCCTAGAAAAATCACCTTGGGGGCTGCGTATTCGCGCCGTTACCCAAAATCGGCAAATGAGTGCCTGTTTAGGTATTCCTACAAAAACTGTTGATGCGTTAACTTTTTCCCTTGGTTCTGGACTAGCAGGAATTGCGGGTTGTGCCGTCAGTTTCCTTGGTTCAGTCGGGCCGAATACTGGGCAAAACTATATTGTCGATACCTTCATGGTTGTTGTCGTTGGCGGTGTTGGTAAGCTGGTGGGTAGTATTGCCGCCGCGATGGCGATCGGGATTACCAGTTATCTATTTGGATCGCAGACCTTTGTAACTTTATTTGGCGCACAAAGCCCTGTCGCAGGATTTTTTACTTTCTTCGGCACTACCAGCATGGCGAAAGTACTGCTTTTCTTGATGATTGTTGCGTTCTTGCAGTACAAACCTGCGGGAATGTTCCCTCAAAAAGGTCGATCAGTGGAGTTATAAACAAGGATAAATAGACATGACCGAAGATATTTCTAAGGATATTTCCACTCCATCTAAATCTAATAAGAATTGGCGATCGCTTGGTATCGAAATCGGTATTGGCTTAGCGATCGCCATTGTTCTAATTTTTGTGCTCCCCGCAATTTTTACCGCCACAGGACAGGCTTTTAGAATCACTATGCTAGGGCGATTTTTAGCGCTGGCGATCGTGGCTCTAGGGATTGACCTGATCTGGGGATATACGGGGCTGTTGAGCTTAGGACATGGCGTGTTTTTTGGCTTGGGCGGCTATGCGATCGCCATGCATTTAAAACTGCAATTTCCCGCCGATGCGACCGAAAAACTCCCCTCGTTTATGCCCCTTTACGGGATTACTAAGCTCCCTGCGCTATGGGAACCGTTTTTCTCCTTTGAATTTGCCATGTTAGCCGTAGTCTTGATTCCTGCGATCGTTGGCGCAACCTTGGGATATTTAGTATTTAGAAATCGGATTCGTGGCGTATATTTCTCAATTCTGACCCAAGCAACTACGATTATTTTCTTTAATTTCTTCAATGGTCAGCAGCAATATATCAATGGAACCAATGGACTGACTGACTTCAAAACCATATTTGGTTACGATGTCAACGCCCCTGAAACCCAGCGAGTTTTCTATATTCTCACAGTTGTCTTTCTAGGCTTATCCTATGCCCTCTGTCGATGGCTAACAACTGGCAGGTTCGGCAGACTCTTGATTGCTTTACGCGATGATGAGAACCGCGCAAGGTTTTCGGGCTACGATCCCACAGGATTTAAAGTACTGGTATTCGCCATCTCCGCAGTTTTAGCAGGTATCGGTGGCGCTCTGTTCACACCGCAAACTGGCATTATTTCGCCAAAATCGATGGATATTGGACTGTCCATCGAGATGGTGATTTGGGTCGCTGTGGGCGGTCGTGGCACGCTAGTCGGTGCTTTTATCGGAGCAATTTTAGTTAATTTTGCCAAGAGCATCCTGAGTGAACAGTTTCCTGAGATTTGGCTATTCTTTCAGGGAGCGATGTTCCTAATCGTGGTGATGGTGCTGCCCGATGGTTTAGTTGGTTGGTTCCGCACTACTGGTGTATTGCTATTCAAAAGATTTTTTGGTGGCAGACCAACGGTTACATATCCTAGTCTTGAGTTAGATCCAGAGGTGCAGAATGAACGAAAGAATCTTGGAGATTGAAGATGTCACGGTTAGCTTTGATGGATTTAAAGCGATCAATCACTTGAACTTCGATATGGAGCAGGGTGAGTTGCGCGTGATTATTGGACCGAATGGTGCTGGTAAAACCACCTTTCTCGATGTGATTACAGGCAAGGTCAAGCCGACTCAAGGTCAGGTGAGATTTAAAGGCAAAAATACGCGATCGCTTGCTGAGCATCAAATCGCCAGAATGGGTGTGGGGCGAAAGTTCCAAACTCCGCGCATCTATCTCAATCTCACGCCTAGAGAGAACTTAGAGTTAGCCAGTAATCCCAATAAGAATGTCTTCTCCACCCTGTTTAAGCCACCATCAGTAGTGGAAAAACAGCGCGTAAAAGACCTCCTGCACACAATTGGACTAATGCATAAATCCGAAATGAAAGCCGAGTTTCTCTCCCACGGTGAAAAACAATGGCTAGAAATTGGGATGTTAATCGCTCAGTCTCCAGAGTTGTTGTTAGTGGATGAGCCTGTTGCGGGTTTAACTGATGAAGAAACTGAAAAAACTGGTGAACTCTTGATGTCACTTGCCGAATCCCATTCGATCATCGTCATTGAGCATGACATGGAATTTGTGCGCCAGATTGCCCGTAAAGTGACGGTTTTACATCAGGGCAGCGTACTTTGTGAAGGTAACTTTGAAGAAGTACAGAACGATCCCAGAGTAATTGAAGTTTATCTTGGTCATCAAGATGAAGAGTAGAGCTATTAGCTGTTAGCTATTAGCGATTTTTCTTTGTTGATTTAAACAGAGATAGTGTAATCAATTTCTATTATATCAACGCTAACAGCCAAAAGCTAACAGCTAACAGCAATTTATAGAGGTATACCATGAGCGAAATTGAAACCTACGATCCGATTTTACAACTGAATAATCTCAATGTTTATTACGGTGAAAGCCATATTCTTCGCAATGTCGATATGGGTGTCGCTTCTGGCAAAATGGTCTGTCTGATCGGTCGGAATGGCGTTGGTAAAACCACGCTCTTAAAAACGATCATGGGATTGCTCAAACCTAGACAGGGAGAAGTCACTTTTTTTGGCAAAGACATCACGCAACTCACACCCGATCAACGCGCCCGTATGGGTGTGGGCTATGTGCCACAGGGTCGCGAAGTGATGCCACGCATGACTGTCAAAGAGAATCTGCTACTTGGTTTAGAATCTCGCCCCGTCACTCCTGCGGTGAGACAAACTCTATTGGATATGGTTTATGAACTATTCCCTGTGTTGAAGTCGATGCTCAGTCGGATGGGTGGAGATCTTAGCGGTGGTCAACAGCAACAGTTAGCGATCGCCCGTGCTTTAATGGGACAGCCAAGATTATTAATTCTTGATGAACCAACGGAAGGAATTCAGCCATCAATTATTTTAGAGATTGAATCGGCGGTCAAGCAGATTGTGGCAACCACTGGGATTTCGATCTTGTTAGTGGAGCAGCATTTGCATTTTGTCCGCCAAGCTGATTGGTACTACGCGATGCAAAAGGGCGGTATTGTCGCTTCTGGTCAAACCTCGGAACTTAGTAACGAAGTCGTCCAAAAATTTCTCGCTGTTTAGAATTGCAACAACAATAAGAGATAAAATAAGAGGGCTGCTAAGCGGTTCTCTTATTTTTATGTTAGCCTCAAGTTAATTGCGAATAAAGCTTTGAGGGCAATCTGATGACACAAGCTTATTTAGAAACACAAGATATTCACCAAACTGCGATCGCTAATAATCCACTTGATGCACTGACTAATCTCTATGAATATGATTTTAATTTATGGGTTGAGGCAACCGCCCAGTTATTGCGTGAGGGGAGATTAACAGAACTAGATGTGGTGAATTTACTCGAAGAAGTGGAGTCAATGGGAAATAGTAATAAATTTGCTTTGAGTAGTGATTTAGTCGTGGTTTTACTACATTTGCTTAAATGGCAATATCAACCGAATAAACGGATAAGAAGTTGGGAAAAAAGTATAGCCGAACATCGTCGTCGGATTCGGGAAATTTTTCAGGTTAGCCCTAGTTTAAGGAATTACTTTCAGCAAATCTTTGATGAATGTTATCTAGATGCCAGAAAACAAGCCAAAATTGAAACTAGATTACCTTTAGAAAGTTTTCCCGTAAATTCACCATTTACATCCGAGCAAGTTCTTGATGAACATTTTTTGCCTGAATAGGCGATCGCAGGTAATTTTGAGTTGTATTTATTTTGATTGAAACAATTTAGTTCTGAGAGACCAATGTTCGCATAATGGCTAAGTTGAGCCACATCAGACAATCTTCATCTGCTATAAATGGTCGGCTCCAACGCAGTATTAGACGGCTTTTGATTAGTTCCCAGCAAAATCTGACAAGTCTGTGATTATCACCAATCCACCCTCAATTGTATCTACTTGCAGTCGATACCCACGAAGCATACTCATCCCAATTAGTGGATCTGTTTCTGCTGAATTTACTTCAATCTCTTTAGTTTTGCCATCCCAAATGGCTACTGCGTCATAAATATCAAATAGAACCTCGCTACCGTCTCCCAAAGTTCCGCGATCGCGATAACTCCACGGCAAACCCAGTTCAGTAATGATGTCGTTCGGGAGGCTTAGGAAACCAGTAAATCCTGTATCAATAACAGCATTAATAGATTTTAGTTTGGCATTGTTACGAACAACCACAAGAACCGTAGCTTCATAATTCTTGTTAGTGTCTTTATTTATTCGCGGTGATAATAGGTAGCGAAAAAGGTGTAAAACAAGGATATACACAAAATCAGGATCGCGATAATTATGAGTATAGCGGAACGAGAACA
>JBILGV010000098.1:0-17201 GCA_044350865.1 Pseudanabaena sp.
GAGAATTCAAGTTTCCTCCCTTTGAAAGCTAACGCTTACACACAAGTCTTTCTGTCTACGTTTTGGGGTGTAGATCCCCCCCAGCCCCCCTTGTAAAGGGGGGAGAATTAATTAAATTTTCTTCTTCCCCCTTTGTAAGGGGGATTGAGGGGGATCTCTTTAAAGCTTTGACAATAGCTGTTTTTAGGACTCATATACATGAGATAGATTGAGAACTAAGAGAATCAAGATAAATTTATGGAATATGCAATCGATTTTGGCACGAGTAATACTGTTGTCGCGAGAGTGAATCAGAGTGGTGAACTCGAAACTGTGAATGTAGCTGACTATAGCAGTTTCATTGCCGATAATCCGCCATTGATTCCGAGTTTTGTTTATGTGCAGGATGCTGTCAATGGACAAGTATTGATCGGTCAGGAAGTTAGCGATCGCGGTTTAGACAGTAAGAATACCAAAGGCGAAGCACGATTTTTTAAAGCTTTTAAACGAGCGATCGGTTCCAATATGTCCTCATTTGTGCCTGAACTTGATGGGCGCGAAGTGGAATTTGAATTGGTGGGAGAATGGTTTTTAAAGGGAATTATCGAGCGCTTACCAGATGTGGATGCGTTAGTTTTTACCGTTCCTGTGGATAGCTTTGAGTCCTATCGCAATTGGTTAAGCGGGGTATGTGAGAAGTTAAATGTTGATCGGGTGAGAATATTGGATGAGTCGACGGCGGCGGCATTGGGTTATGGAATTAATGGTGGTGGTGAAACTCTGTTAGTGGTGGATTTTGGTGGTGGTACGCTAGATTTATCGTTGGTGAAGCTATCTTTTTCACAGGCAACAGCAAATCAACCAAGATCAACCCTTGGATTTTTGTTGAAATGGGGCGATCGCACAATTAAAAATGAGCCTAAAAACGCGACTACAGCAAGTAATTCTAGTTCCCAAACTGCTAAAGTTCTGGCTAAGACTGGACAGAATCTTGGTGGTATTGATATTGATAATTGGATTGTTGATTACTTTCATAAAAAATTAGGACTACCGAAAAATTCTTTGGTGACACGCTTAGCAGAACGGATGAAAATTGCGGTTTCGAGTGCGGAATCGGTGACGGAAGTTTATTTTAATGATCAAACCTTTGAATCCTATGAATTGACCTTGACGCGATCGCAATTAACGCAAATTCTCGAACAGCAGAAATTTTTCACGAATCTCGATGGCGCTCTTGATCGGATTCGACAACAGGCAGCCCGTCAAAATATTGAGTTCGCTCAAATTGATGCTGTTCTCTTAGTCGGCGGCACTTCGCAAATTCCTGCGGTGAAGGATTGGGCTTTGCGACATTTTGCGATCGAGAAGGTGAAGGCGCATAAACCTTTTGAGGCGATCGCGCATGGAGCCGTTTCGCAAGGTTGGGAACTAAAGGATTTTCTCTATCACAGCTATGGTGTGCGCTATTGGGATAAAAGACTAAAAAAACAGAATTGGCATCCAATCGTTAAATCTGGAACAACCTATCCATTAGAAAAGCCAGTGGAATTAACTCTGGGAGCCTCTGTCGCCGATCAACCGAGTATTGAGTTAGTAATTGGCGAACTTGGTGAAACTAATGTGGAAGTCTATTTTGAAGACGATCGCTTGATTACTCGTGTTTTGGAGCATCAGCAAGTTTCGGTGCAAGTTCTCAATGAAAGTAGTAGGGTAATTGCCCAGCTTAATCCTTTAGGGCAGATAGGTAGCGATCGCATTAAGGTCTTCTTCCAAGTTGATCAACAACGGACATTGCGAATTACAGTTCTCGATTTATTAATCAAAAAGAATCTATTGGAGGATGCTCCAGTTGCACAGTTAATGTAGTAAATCGGCGAAACAATTTTTCTAAATAACCGCCAACTGGCGGTTATACGCATATATTATTTTCTGTTAGCATAAAGGCGATGACGAATTAATTCAAACCACAGAAAATAGTGATGAATGTAAAAATCGAAACCTGTACTGAGAATTTTTACGCCGATCTACCAATTCTTAAGAACTTTGTAGATATTACTCACAGTGAAAATTTTTGTACAGTTCCTGATGACTGGGCTGTGGTCATTACCGATGTTGTGGATTCGACTCAAGCGATCGCCAATGGAAGATATAAGGATGTTAACTTTTTAGGTGCTTGTTCGATCATCGTCATTTTAAATATGGTTGGCGATCTAGAAATTCCCTTTGTGTTTGGTGGTGATGGTGCTTCTATTCTCATCCCTTCTGCATTTGTTCCTCAAGTGGAACAAGCGTTATTTGTAGTCCAGAAGTTAGGAATGGATGAATTTAAGCTATTCCTTCGTATCGGTATTGTGCCGATCTCGGTAATTTCGGCAAACTATGACGTTAAAATTTCTAAACTTCAGATCTCAGAAAATTACAATCAAGCGATCTTGAAAGGTGGTGGTATTAGTTATGCAACCAATTTAGTCAAAGATAAAGCGACGACTGATTTATACAGTCCAAAATTACAAAATAACATGGCGATCGCTGACTTTTCTGGATTAGAGTGCCGTTGGCAGGATATTCCCACTCGCCACGATGAAATTCTCAGCCTCATTGTATCTGTGACAGCACCGAGTCAGAGCCAAGTTGATAATCTTTATCGTGAGGTGATCAATCAAATTGATTGCATTTATGGACAGGGTACTGAATGTCATCCTGTAATATCTGCAAATTTACAACTTTCTTTTAAGAAAAAGAATTTGTCATTGGAAACAAGAGTGTTCGCAAGTTCTAAGGATTGGTTAAAGTTTCATTTGCAATTATGGAAATTACGTCTAATTAATTTATTGGGACTAATTTTAATGACATTTAATATCAAAATTGGAGGCTTTAATTGGGGTAACTATAAAGATCTCGTCTCAGAATCTACTGATTTCAAAAAGTTTGATGATGTTTTACGAATGGTGGTCTCTGGAAAAACTAAACAACGTGACAAATTAATTGACTATTTAGAAAAGAAGTTTCAAGAAGGGCGCTTAGTCTATGGATTTCATATTTCCGATCGCGCTTTGATGACTTGTTTGGTGTTTGAGCGAGATGGGCGACAGGTTCATTTTGTCGATGGGGCAGATGGAGGTTATACTTTGGCAGCAAAAAAAATGAAGGAGCGCATGAGAAGTTAAGTGAGATCTTGATTTTGTTCATCAACAAAAAAATCAACGTTCTCGTAAATCGCTGATAGAGGAAATTGGAGATCGATACTGGTGATGTGAATTAGCGGACTTTCCTGTTCAAAACTTGTATTTGCGATCGCAATAGATTGATATTCCCAAGTGCGATCCAGTCTTTGATAAATCTCAATAATCGGACGTTCAGGAGTAATCAGAATATAGGTTTGCAGCGTTTCAATTGCCATATAATTTTGTTGCTTGACACCGCGATCGCGTGCTTCCGTACTCGGCGATAAAACTTCAGCAATGAGAATGGGATATTGCAAAAAATCACGCGAGAAGCGATCGCGTTTGTCACAGGATACCATCACATCAGGATAATAATATTTCTCAGATTTAATAGAAACTTTTGCATCACTGACGGTGATCTTGCAAAATTTACCACGCAAATGAGGAAGCAGTAATGCCGATAAATTCGCAGGAATTTGACCATGAGGAATCGTGCCGCCTGTCATGGCGATAATTTTACCGTTTTCATATTCATACTTGCGATCTTGCTCACCTTCCCAAGCGAGATATTCTGCGGGTGACATACTCTCCTATAAATCGCCAAAGCGATCGCGATATTGTTGAAGTTGAGCCGTCATTTCTGCAAGCTGCTGTGCCGCAAGATCGGCGCGTTGCCTCTCCTGTTCTAGCATTTGACTGATCTCTATGTAAGAATAAAATTTTGTCCCGTCTGGACGGTAAATCTGTAATTCGTCACTGATATCAAAACGAATGCCAAGTCTAGGGCTAACCCAATTATGAACTTCACTGATACTATCGAGACTGCGATCGCCTCTAATCCAAATTTCTAAATCATTGGTATCGGGATCATAAACATAATACTCTTCCACATCGTAGAGCGAGTAAAACAGCAGCTTTTTCGACATCTCAATCCGAGAATTGCTCGGTGAGAGAATCTCAAATACCACCTGTGGCGCGAGATCACCTTCTAGCCATTGCTTATAAGATCCGCGATCGCCCTTTGGTCTGCCAAACACCACCATCGTATCGGGAGCCGCCGCAATTTTGTTATTTCCCTGAACGGGATACCACAACAAATCCCCAGCCACAAATACATCGGGATTGTTGGCATAGAGCCAGTCGATATTTTGTTGAATTGTTAGAATCCAACGAAATTGTTTTGTATTATCTGACATGGGATTCCCATCGTTTTCAGGATAGAAAATTTCAGTTTGCAAATCGCCTAATTTGTCGGATTTAGACGCACTAAGGCTTTGACTCTTGCTTAATTGGCTAACCATTTTGTTGACCAAAGTTAGAATATTTAGATTATATCGCGATCGCTATGTATATTATATGTAGAGCAGCATTACAAAAAGTGATAGGTTGGCAAAGCCTCACTCCATGAGATCTGCCAATGGGAATGTTGCTCTTCCCATGTACGCAATGCATCTTGCAACAAATCAACCTGCGATCGCGGCAGCAATGCGTAGACCCGCACATCTTCTGAGCCTTGAGTTTCCCCATTTTGAAATTCAGGTTGATAGAGTTCTAGATCTAAGCCATCAGTAATTACCTGACGATATTCGAGAACCTCCTGCTCTAACTGTGATCGCCATTGTTCTTGTTGGAGATATTGTGATCGCTTTGCCAAGAGATAATCCTTGCCTTTAAGTTGTGGCGCAGCCTTAGTCTTAGGTGCGATCGCCGATCCTGCAATCAAAAATTCTGCATAACCATCGAGCCGCTCTAACCGCGCTAATAACTTTTCTCCTTCTGTTTGCAAATAAGTTTCCAACGCACTAATGGAAACAAAGGCAGTTCCAAATCGCAAAGGTAAAACCGTACATTGATTAAACAATTCGCAAATGAGGCGATCGTGCTGAACAATTACCTGCATCAAAGATTGCTCAGGCAAAAGCTTTAACGCCTCAATATCCACATCAGTTTCAATCGCCGCAATCAAGCGATCGCATTGTAAATATTCAATCGGCTTACCCGTAATCCCCAACGGGCGATCGGCTGGCTCAGGCGCAAGCAAAATCCCAAAAGTATAAAGCATTTTCCCTTATCCTCTTTTTCCTTTTTTCTTTTCCTTTTTCCTTTTTTCATCTTCTCAACTTAACCTGTTTTGGAACCTTAATGTTATGAGTTTTATGGAAGTCATCTTGCACTTTTGCTGTCAAACTCTTAGAAACGCGCTTTACGACAAAACCAAGAACACTATCACCTGTTTTTTGCAGCATATCCTGCGACAAGCGCTGAATGAATTGGGGAAATTGCAGAAATACGGTCAGGTGCAAATCCCATTCAATACAGGTCATCAGCCCCGTCGATAGATCACCAGCCAAATCCACCGATTTTTCTTGTAACCGCATCTCCGCCTGAAAATCCACCTCATACCCCTGTGGCACTTGTTCAGGAATAGGAATCGTCGTGATCCGATATACAGAGTTGGCATCAGGAGGCAATAAATCCAGTCCCACCCTTGCATCAACCTCAAATCCCATTGCCCCCACTTTGCCCACCCCCATTGCATAACCCGTTTCACCAATGGGATCGGCTTTAAATGGATGAGCGCAACGCCGAAACCATCCCTGATGAGCATCGAGATATTTCATCACGGTCTGCTGATCCCCAAACAAGTCCATATAACCCACATAATGGTTGTGAAAAGCATTGGTCAGCCCACTATTAGACTTGGGATCTTGCTTCTGTTGATCTTTCCCCTCGGTTGAGTCTGACTGCTCGGAATCTTGAAGATTTTCTTGGGTGTCATCATTAGCGCCATATTCGGAAAGCATCGCAGATTCCTGTTCAGGGGTTAACAAAAAATCCGAGTCTTTTTCTTCCATTGGTTCTTGCTGCATAACAAATGTCCTAAAACTGCTGATTATCGATAGGTGAAGTACTGAGTTGTTTCCCAGCCAAGCAAACAACTCTTGGTAACTCGCTTTAAACGCGCTATATTTCAATCATAATAGGTTTAGAAGTTAGATTTAATAAAAGCCTATGACATCTCGTACAGCCGTGATCGATGCCGTCGAAAAGCTCAACTATCGGGTCACGATAGGCGATGTGGCGGCGCAGTCTGGACTTGATTTGAATACAGCACAGCGTGAAGTGCTGGCGATCGCCTCAGAAACGGGTGGTAATATCCAAGTGGCGGAGTCGGGCGAAATCGCCTATAAATTTGCCCCAGATTTTCGCCAAATCCTTGTCAGTCGTTCATTTTGGCTTCAGGTCAAGGAATCACTGAAAGGGGTTTGGAAATGGGTATTTTTAGGAATTCGCTTTTCCTTTGGCATTTTGTTGATCGTGTCGATCGCGATCGTAGTCATCGGCATTATTGCCGCAACGATCGCCTTAAACCAAAGTCGTAGTGATAACGATCGTGATGATCGCCGTAGCGATCGCGGTGGCGGTGGCGGCTTTATTTTCTTAGGCGGATGGGGCAGCCCCTTTGGCAATCCGTTCATCATGTTTGATCGTGATTATTACGAACCGCAACGTTTGCGTGATCGCGATCCCAATGACATGAACTTTTTCGAGAGCGTCTTTTCGTTTTTGTTTGGCGATGGCGATCCCAATGCCAATCTCGAAGAACGGCGTTGGCGCGAAATTGCCACGATGATCCGCAATAACAATGGTGTGGTCATTGCCGAACAAATTGCGCCCTATCTTGATGAAACTAGCAATATCGAGAATGATGAATATTTTGTGATTCCTGTACTAGCGAAATTCAATGGTTTTCCTGAAGTCAGCGAAGCAGGAACCCTCGCCTATAAATTTCCTGAATTACAAAAAGTCGCCTCTGAGCGCAAATCTAAATCCAAAAGTGCGTATCTTCAAGAAAAGCTCTGGAAATTTAGCCAAGCTCCCCAAGGCAAGATTACCCTAGCGATCGGTTTAGGTATTTTCTATCTAGTCGCAGCTTTATATCTTGGCAGTTTGCTCGGCAAACTAAAGATAGCATCTGGGCTTTTAGGGCTCATCCAAGCAGCTTACGGATTCCTGTTGGGTTACGCCGTGCTGTTCCTATCTACGCCTTTGGTGCGCTATTTTGTTTTGCAATATCTGAATGGTGGGATTAGCGATCGCAACAAAAAAAGAGCTTCTCGCGCCGAAGCACTAAAAAATCCATCATCGACTCTGCGCGAAAAATTAAATTTTGCAAGTACCTTTGCGATGCAACAAGAGGCGATCGATCAAAACAATCTTGCCTACACCACCGAGCAGGATTTGGCAGATCAAGAATATGCCAAGATGCTGAAGGAAAAAAAGAAATAAAATCCTCAATAAGCTGATTCGCCTACAAAGTGGGCGAATCAAGCTGTCTAGTTTTCAGTTGATGGAGCAATCTTTTGAGGTGTAGGAATCAGATAGGCAACCACTGCACCACCGATAAAACCAGCCACATTACGGACAATGGGAACCCATTCGCTCGTCCTTGTCACAACTGGTCCCAATCCGAATGAGATAAACAACATTCCCCAGAGTGGAGTGAAAATTAGCGCCCATTTCCAAGCGAAGATTTCGCCATCCTTGCGAGGATGTCCTGCAAAGCCAAAGATGATACCACCGACAATGGAAGTAACTAAGGTGAGAACCCATTGCTCTTGAGGAATGCCAGGCACAACCGCACAGCCATCGCGATCCAGACAAGTGATAATCGCATCAATGGAAGACAAAATTGACTGATTGTATCCTTGCTCGCGGACATAAAACTGATTGCCATAGCGAGACTGTAGCTCAATCCAAAAACCGCGTGATAGCAATGGATAGATCGAATCGCCAACACTAAAATTAAGTAAATTGCGTCCGCGTGAATCAGCAACCAACATCACACTTTGATCATCAAGTCCCCAAAAGTCTTTGACTGCTTTTCCAGGGGTGCGATCGACTTGAGTCAATACGCGCAGTTTCCAGCCCGTGACATTTTCAAATTTAGTAAGTTTTTGATCAAGTTCTAATTCTTCCGAGTCAGTAAGGAAACGACCTAAATCGATGACATTGGTATATTGCTCAGGTAATAATTCTGGCGCGTCAAAGGCTTGGGCGGTAGGGACATTAGTAAAAGCGATCGCTAGGGGCAGGAAGATGGCGATCGCGAGGATCACCAATTGCTGAAATTTATCCCTCAGTAGGTGTAGTAAACCTTGGTTCATAGGGAGCTTTATATAGTTTTGTGTCATAGCTTTTTAAATAATTTTTGATATTTCAAGAGATAGACAAGATTCTTTAAAAGTCTTAGTGAGTAAGCTTTTTAAAAATATTTTTAGTAATTTTTTTGTTAAAAGTAGGCTTAATATTTCTTAATATCTTAGCAGCAGTATATAGTTAAAATACTCCTTCTCCGTATTATTTCTCATGGCAAGCCCGATTCAGTGGTATCCAGGTCATATCGCCAAAGCTGAAAAGCAGTTGTTAGAACAACTAAAATTGGTGGATGTGGTCATTGAAGTTCGTGATTCGCGCATTTTGATGTCTAGTAAACATCCCAAAATCGAAAAATGGGTTGAAGGAAAATCTCACATTTTAGTCTGCAATCGGATTGATGCGATATCGGGGACGGTGCGATCGCAATGGACGCGATGGTTTACCGAGCAGGATCGCATGGCTTTTTTTACCGATGCTCAGGCTGGAAAAGGCATGGTGGACTTGCTCAAGGCAGCGCAAGCGGCGGGGGAGAAGGTAAATGCAAGGCGGCATGGCAGGGGAATGTTACCGCGTCCTGTGCGGGCTGTAGTGGTGGGCTTCCCGAATGTGGGCAAGTCAGCGCTGATTAATCGCTTGCTGAAGAAAAAAGTAGTGGCTAGTGCCAATAAACCTGGGGTGACGCGCCAGTTACGCTGGATCAGGATTTCCGATGAGATTGAGTTACTCGATACCCCTGGGGTAATTCCACCATTGTTACATGATCAAGATGCAGCAATGAAATTAGCGATCTGTGATGACATCGGACAGGCTGCCTACGACAATGTATTAGTGGCGGCGGAAGCTGTGGATTTGTTAATGCAGTTAAATGTGAAATTAGGTAGCCGTTATCTTGTCGATCCTGCAACCGTAACTTCAGGGATTGAGTATATTCACGAAGTCGCAGCTTTAAACAAATTTCAAGGCGATATCGATAAAGTGGCGCGGCTGATTTTATACGATTTTCGCAAAGGAAAACTAGGGGCGATCGCCTTGGAGTTACCACCATTTTAATCAGCCTGATAAAAACCTGATTTTTGTAATAGAGATTGAACTTCCTCAATACTTAACAAAGGAGTTTGTCGATGAATCATTGCATGACAGTTGGGACATACGGGACGCATATCTTCAATAGGATTAATTTCGTATTCTTGTCCGATTTCAGAGATAGGCTTTAAATGATGAACATGAATAAATCCTTCTCCCAGTTGACCAAATACTTTGCCAAAATTAAATCCACAAACAAAGCAACTTGTCCCATAATGCTCAATACATTTTTTTCGTGCTTGAGGATTGCGTTCATAAGCATTAACTAAAATTTGAGATGTTGTTCCTTCTCGAAAAGATTTGTTAACACCTAAATCATTAACAAATTGCTCTACCTCATCAGGAAATAAATTTTGTTTTTCGACATCAAAAGAATAGTTGTTTTCTTGTACTTCAAGATGACTCTGTTCTACATTTTCTTTATGTACATAGTTAATTGGCTCTCCTGATTTAGTAAATTTACGTCTATCGACCGTCAAACAAAATGTATTCCAATCAGTAGCGTAAAATTCAGATTTTTTAATATTATGATTAATTAGTAAAACACCATCCTGTTTGTAAGGATTTGATTCTTTAATAGCCTCAATACGACTATATCCACTTTGATGAGTTACAAATCTTTCAATTTTTCTTCTAGTAGAAATTCTGCCATTATTAAAAAATAATATCTCTAGTTTTAATTCTCTACTTGCTGAAAGGTCATATTGACCTTTACTGGTTTCACTGCATATATGTATACCTAATTCTTCCTCCCTACTTCTATATGCAGCCTCATATATTTCATCAAGTCGTAGCTTTCTCTGTTCGTCATTGTGTAGCTTATAAGCAAATTCAGCAACCTTATTGGCAACCTCAATGGCATCATTTAACTCTGAATAATGATACGAAAATATCCTTGGACATGGTGATATTGATCGCAAATGCCAGTAAAACGGTTTCGACTCAAAGATATCTATTAATTGACTAGATTCTTCTTGAGTAAAGGCAACACTTTCTCCAGTTGTTCCACTGTATACCACATCAAACTCAAATGTCCATTGAAATTTACGAGGAGTAGACTCACTTTTGCTGATATATAACCATAGTAAATTATGCTCATACATTCCATTTGGCATATCTTCACAGAAGAACACTCGTTCATCTAGATTTTCAGGTCGCGCTACTTTGAGTTTTTTATTCTTTGATAAATTTTCCATTTTCTATATCCTACAAAAAGTTAATATACACATTAGCCTTGCATATAATCAGGTATATCTATAGCAGCTTGAATTTTTTTCCTAACAGAAAAACTCCACTCACTTTCCGCTTGTTCATATTCATCAAATAAAAGCAGCGCAATTTCAATAACTTCCTGCATAGATCGATATCTACCAGTTGAAATTTTAGACTGCACGAGATTTTCTTGAGCGGGTGTTAAAGTAATGTTCATTGTTGCGATCGTCCGTTCGTCATACAGATCTTAAATGGTTTCTCAAATTTCTTGCAAACCAAAAGGCAGCGCAAAAAGCTACCCTTTAATTCCAGTTATTTTCACTACTTCTGTAAACGCCTCAATTCATCTTGCAGGGCTTGCACCTTATTTTTAAGTTCATCAACATCTTTGTTAGCAGGATCATTTTCTTCATCATCGATCGCGATCGTGCGTGGGGCATCTTTGCTGCTAGGATTTTGACTGCCAGAATTTGGAGAGCTTTCACTGATGGGCTTTTGGGAATTACGCACTAGATCATCCACAAATTTCTTGGCTTCTTCAGTGGTCATTTCCCCACGTTCGACCAACTCATCGGCGAGCTTACTAGCTTGAGTCCGTAGTTCGCCAAGGGTTTCACCCGCCTTTTCCCCCGCGACAGTCGCCAAGCCTAAACCCAGATAAAATGCTTTTTGGACGATGCCACCAAATGGATTCATGACGATTACTCCTAAGTTAATATCTAGCTTAATTATAAGCAATTGCTTCCATCTTCTTGATTTGTATCACTTGGCGCACAAGAAAAAGCGATCAGGATTGCCTATAAAAGTTTGTAATAATCGGATATACAAGATTACTATAAATAAAATTAGAAATTTAGGTCCAAAAAGCTATTGACAAAAAATATGGGTATGCAGTAAATTTAGACAATAAACACAATTGCAACAGATTTACAATAGTATTATAAGTAAAGTGCATCTGCAAGAGCTATTAGTGTTATTGAAGATGACAAGGTTAGAATGAGGACTTTTAGGAAATAAAACAATTATGTTACAGAAACGGTGACAATAAGGAACTGTGAGATAGCCTTGCCAAAACAATCTTTAAAAGCTAAATTTCAACCCAATTGGCTGTCACAACGAGCAGTTCAGAAAAAAGAAGCGATCGCCCTTATCTTCCAATCATCATCTAACCCTAAAGCAGAATCTTGGACATATTCGCAATTAGAACAATGCGTTAATGATTGGGAGGAACATTTGCAAGCATTGGGCGTAAAATCAGGCGATCGCGTTGGCTTGTTATTAACCAATCATCCCCGATATATCATCATTGTTCATGCTTTAGTAAAATGTGAAGTGATCGCAGTCTTTCTAAACATTCGTCTTACGGTTCCCGAATTACATTGGCAAATAGAAGATAGCCACACTAAATATTTGGTTTGTGATGAATTTACGCAATCATCAGCTAATAGTTTAGAGCAACAATTTGATAATTTAAACTTAGTAGTCATAAATTCTCATTCCAAAATATCCCCATCTTTTAGTCAACACCAAAAACTCTTGTCCCCCTCTCCCTCTGGGAGAGGGGCTAGGGGTGAGGGCTTAAATCTTGAAAACACACAAGGGATTTTTTATACGTCAGGAACAACTGGCAAACCCAAAGCAGTTCCCTTAACCTATCACAACCACTTTCACAGCGCGATCGCCTCAACTCTTAATTTAGGACTTAATCCAAACGATAACTGGTTGCTATGTATGCCACTTTTTCATGTTGGCGGATTAGCGATCGCATGGCGTAGTGTGATTAATGGAACCGCAATTACGCTATTACCTAAATTTGACGAACAGGAAGTTTTAGAAGCGATCGCTAGAGAAAAAGTAACTTTAATTTCCTTAGTGCCAACGATGCTCAGTCGTTTATTAGAGCATCCTCAATCCAAAAACCTCCAAAATTTGCGCGGAATTCTATTAGGCGGCGCACCAGCTAGTTCAGAACTAATTGAGCGCTGCCTGCCATTAAATCTGCCAATTATGCCCACATACGGAATGACGGAAACAGCTTCACAAATAACTACGCTTGCAGCCCATGAAGTAAAGCTTAAACAAGGTTCTTCGGGCTTACCTCTGTTTGGAAATCAAATTCGGATTGTTGCCGAAGATCATTCTGATCTGGAACTTCCTGCTGGTGCGATCGGACAGATTATGGTGCGCGGTGGAAGTGTCATGACTGGCTATCTGAATCAACCTGTGAGCGGTTTGCTTCAAGATGATTGGTTTTATACAGGCGATCTGGGCTATTGCGATCGCGATGGTTATCTCTATGTCGTAAGTCGTCGCTCGGATTTAATTATTAGCGGTGGTGAAAATATCTATCCATCGGAAATTGAAGCAATCTTATTAGAACATCCTGCCATTATCGAAGTCTGTGTGGTGGGAATTAGCGATCGCGAATGGGGAGAATCGGTGGCGGCGGTGATTGTAACTAAAGTTGACTTATCTTTGACCGAAATCAGAAATTTTTGCGATCAAAAGTCATTGTCACGATACAAGTTACCTAAATCAATCCACATTTGGGATGCATTACCAAAATCAGCTTCAGGCAAGCTATTACGTCAAAATATTCGCGATCGGCTACTTTGACAACATGATAGTATGCGTAAAAATCTATAGGTAATACCATGAGCGCACCAGCACCAACCGCCACCAAAATCGGACTCAATACATCTCTGCCAAGTATTCGCCGTATCCATCAACTCATTCGCGACAAGAATAAAGTCGTAGTTAAAGTCCTCACGGGTGACGAACTACAGGGACGGATCGTTTGGATTGATGATCAATGCCTCTGTGTCGATGTATCTGGCGATAAGATTGTCATCTGGCAACAGGCGATCGCTTTCATCAAGGGTGTAAATCCCGATGAGTTCGCATAATAATTAAATGATATTCATTAAACAATTATGAAGGCGGAATTTTACTACAATCAGCGTAGATATGAATGTTCGGTGGTTTCGCTTTCGATTGAGCAGGAGAATGTCAAGGAACTACGCATACGCAACCATGAAGGTGAAATCTTAGCCATACGACAGGGGCAGAAAACGGCTCTGCGGGGTAAAACTCGTGCGACATCGGTAGAAGTTGATATTTTAAAAAGTAATTATTACAACTTGATTAAAGCCGCAGTCATGGCGCTGGAGCTAGAGGACAAGCAAAAACTCATAAAAGATAAAGATGAGCAGATTCAATTATTAAATGCCGAGATTGAGATATTTAGAGAAAAAGCAAATTTGTCTGACTCTGAAAGGGATGAAATAGTCCAACTACGCGATCGCATTCAAGTTCTATCTAATCAACCAAATACTTCTCCATTTAGCTATGACATGCAGCAAGTCAAAGCTAAACTCATGAAAAGAGTTGGCGATTTAGCATGGCAAAATATTGAGGCTTCGAGTAGAAACGATCTTCTAAATGCGTATAAACACAAATATTTAGTTGAGTCGGATATATTTACAGAAAACTTTTCTGACTACAAACCATCATGTTTGTACATTGCCAGCGTGATTGAAAGAGAAATTGTGCATATCTTCTTCAAAAATTTTTATCGTTTTCTATCCCGATTAAATCCCTCCCAAAGAGATTTCATCATTGCAGGTGTCACACTCAGGAACAAAGGCAAATATACCATCGGCAGTTTGCCATATTTCATCGGTCGGGAATGGGATACTTTTAGCGATGAAATTTTACATCAAGAATATTTGTCCAGTGAGGATCGGGAACGTCTTTATTACCACAAAGTGAACGATCAAAAAATCTCAACAAGCGATCGCCAATTGGTGAATCAGTTTTTAGAAGAATGGGAACATCCTCTATCTCAATGGCTATTAGTCAATAAAAAAGCTGCGAGTAAAATTGACCAAATCGCTAAACTGCGTAATCTCACCGCCCATCCTATGCCAATATACAAATGGCAGTTCACGGAATTATGGCTGCTGGTAATTGGCGGTAAAACCAAAAGCGGTCGCGTCCAAAAAGGCTTACTGAAAGAAGTCTACGACAAGAACAATCTTTGAATTAATCTGTTAGAATTATTACTAATATATCATCCTGTTTTCATCGGAGATAGCCTCCATGACGATCGCCTCACCCATCCGCGAAAATCATTTATCTAATCATGCATCTACAGAAAATCACATTACCCTGCAAGGAATTCGCTGGACAACATATCAGAATATCCTCGATGATGCTGGAGGCGATCGCAACTGGCGGATTATTTATGATCGCGGCAATTTAGAAATTATTATGCCTAGATTTGAGCATGAAGTTCCCAATCGTTTTTTGGCTAGTTTGATTGAGGCGATCGCTGATGAATTGGAACTTGAAATTTTGAATGCAGGTTCGTTGCGACTTGATCGTGAGGACTTGGCGAAGGCGATCGAGCCAGATACTTGTTTCTATATTCAAAATGAGTTGGCAGTTCGGAACTTACAATCTATTACTCTCCCCGAAAATCCACCACCCGATTTGGCGATTGAGTCAGATTATACGAATTCTTCGATTAATAAGTTGGGACTATATGCAGCGCTAGGTGTGCCTGAGTTGTGGCGCATTCAAAACAAGGCGATCGCTGTTTATATTTTGGAAAATGGCAAGTATGAGCGTTCTGCAACCAGTCTGATTTTCCCTCTGTTTCCGATCGCTGAATTTACGATTTTATTAGAGCGCAGTCAATCGGATGGACAACGGGCGGCGGTGCGTGCATTTCGAGAACTGATTCGCAAATCCAGAGTGTCATAATTTAGGTGTAAAATCTATATCAGATATCGAATATGCCAAAACGAGCAAAAAGTCCCTCACTGTGTTTTTCTCGTATAGTCATAAAGACCAGTGTTTTTCTAGCGATCGCCCCAAGCACCATGACTCAAAAGCCAGAATCAAGTGCTAAATTATGGAATGATGAGAAGTTTCAGCCTGTGGCGTTTTGAAGGAAAAAGGAAAAAGCGTTTATGTCTTTGTCAATTGGTCAGACTTTGCAAGGTAAATATGTTGTCAAGAAGCAGCTAGGTAAAGGCGGCTTTGGATTGACCTATTTGGCAGAACATCAGTATTTGTCCCAAAATTGTGTGCTGAAAGTACCTAATCAAGAGTTGCAGCGCGACCCAGAGTATGCCAAGTTTGTCCAGAAGTTTATGCAAGAGGGGCAGAAGCTCGCTAAATTAGCCCAACAGCGCCATCCGCATATTGTGCGGGTTACGGATTTGTTTGAAGAGCGGGGCTTGCCCTGTTTGGCAATGGACTTTATTGCGGGAGAGAGTCTATTGGATCGAGTAAACCGTAAAGGAGCTTTGTCAGAAGTTGAGGTGGTGGGGTTTATTTTGCAGATGGCGGATGCTTTGGCAGTGGTGCATCGTGAGGGATTAGTGCATCGTGATTGTCACCCAGGGAACATCATGATTTTGCCGCCAGAACGCCATCAAACCCAACGACAGGCGATTTTGATTGACTTTGGCATCGCGGGGGAGATGTTTCCCACGACCGTAAGCTCTAAGTTTTTTGGTAATCCTGCGTTTGCCCCATATGAGCAGTTTGGGAGTAAGGCTGCACCAAGTATGGATGTGTATACTTTAGGGGCTTCTTGCTATTTTGCTGTGACAAGATATCTTCCCACGACGGGCTTAGATCGTAAGCTCTATGGTAAAAATCTGATTCCACCAATTAAGCATCAGTCTGATTTAACTCCAGCGTTTAATCAAGCAATTATGAACGGGATGGAGCTAGAGGCAATTAATCGCCCTAGTTTGGCGGCATGGACAGAGCAGCTAAGGCAAGCCGTAGTACCACCCACACCACAAAATATACCTATACAGCCAAATCCAGTCCCTCACAAATCTGCTAAGGGGATCGATTATAGCGAGTTGGAGAAATTGTTGAAAAATCAGGAATGGTATGAGGCAGATCGACTGACCAATCGCTTGATGCTTAAAACTTCAGGACGGGAAAAAGAAGGATGGATAGATTGTGACAGTATTAAAAATTTCCCCTGTAAAGATTTGCAGACCATAGATAATCTATGGGTGTACTATAGCAATGAACTCTATGGCTTCAGCGTCCAGCAGAAAATTTATGTCGAGTGTGGTGGTAAGCTAGAGATAGATTTTAGTTTTCCAAATTCTGAGATTTGGAATAAATTTTGTGATCGCACGGCATGGAAAAGTAAGGAGGTCTGGGTGGACTATCCCCAACCATTTTTTGAGAAAAATTTTATGCGTGTGAAGGGACACCTCCCGAGTGGTTGTATGGTGAGTGGGTTTATGGTAGTTGGTGGTTGGTTGGGAAAGATGGGTACAGGTACTTCTTTTCTCGCATCAAGACTTATGAATTGTAACAGATGACAAGAAAAAAGGAAGATATGGATAGATTCAGATTCTTTCGTTATGGTTAGTTATTAGCTAACATAAAAAGAACTTTTTACTTTCTATTTTTTATTTAAGAATAATTATTTTCTACTAAAATATTGGACTTTGGAGAAATTTGAAGCAAAAAATGGATGAACGTGCCATTACGGGGGAGAAAATATGGGACATGAGAAATCGAAGCACAGATGATTTAGGAGTACTAAAATAGTAGTATTTG
>JBILGV010000022.1:0-47936 GCA_044350865.1 Pseudanabaena sp.
CCGAACTCAGTTGTGAAACGCTGTCACGGTGAAGATACTTTAGGGGTAGCCCTACGGGAAAATAGCTCGATGCCAAGCTTAATTTTAAATACAAGAAATAGAGTAGAAGTTTACTTCTACTCTATTTCTTGTATTTTGTACTGTTTTGCTGGGCAAACTGTTTATAAAGTTTTTATTGTTGGGCGAGACTGTCTATTATTTGATACGATTAGTAAATATTTTTAGAATTCTAATTATTTATTTCGTTTAATAATCTGAACTATGTTCAAACGTGTTTTCTCTACTTGCCTTGTTATATTTGCTCTATTCCTTACTAGTTGTGCTAACACGCCCACGAGTGGCTTAGTACCGTTTGTTGATAGTAAAGATGGGTATCGTTTTTTGTATCCCAATGGTTGGGCGGAGACTAAAGGCAACTCGGCGATCGATATTTTGTTCCATGACATTATTGAGCCGTCTGAGAATGTATCTGTAGCTATTAGTAAGCTGGAAACTGTTAAGTCCCTTGAAGAAATCGGTGATCTTGAAGCGATCGCTTTACGAGTGCAACAACGTGTGGTAGCGCCAGAAGGTTCGGGACGTAAGGCTAAGCTGCTTAATGTGAGTCAAAGAGCGACTAGTACTGATTTGGGCGATCGCAATTACTACATGTTTGAGTATGCTATAGAGCGTCTGCAAGGTGAGCCTCGTCACGATCTTGTAACTGTATCGACAAATCGCGGTAATCTTTATACACTGAACATATCTAGTCCTGAAAGACGTTGGGAAAAAGTAAGGGAATTGTTTGCTAGAGTGTCTAAGTCTTTTGCGATTGACTAATAGTTATTTGTTAGTATCTATCGGTCTGCACAAATAATAGAATAGTAAACAGTAACCTATCAAGATAATCCATCAAGCATATTGTTTATTCATTATGTTTGATGATTCGTAAACCAGATACATCAATATGCCCCAAATACTCATCATTGATGACGATCCCACAATGAGAATGACTCTTCAGAGGTTTCTCAAGATACAGGGGTATGATGTAATTCTTGCTAAGGATGGTGAAGAGGGGTTGGCTAAGGCTAAGGAGCTTCGTCCTTCCTTGATTATTTGCGACTGGATGATGCCGATTATTGATGGGTTAGAGGTGTGCCGTCGCATTAAGGGGACTGCTAATCTTGCTAATATCTATCTCATCTTGCTAACTGCGCGTGATCAGGAGGGGGATATTGTCAAGGGTTTAGAAATGGGGGCGGATGACTTCTTAAGTAAGCCCCCAAGAATTAATGAGTTGCGTGCAAGGGTAAGAGCAGGCTTAAGACTCTTTCAAGCGACACAGGAGTTGCAACGACAGAAACAATTGATCGAGCAGGAATTGTCCCAAGCTTCTCAATATGTACGATCGCTCTTACCTGCACCTCTTACTGGAGAGATCTCGATCCTGTCTACTTTTTTACCTTCAACGCAGCTTGGTGGCGATAGTTTTGACTATTTTTGGTTAGATGAAGATCATTTAGCGTTTTATCTGTTGGACGTATCGGGGCATGGGGTTGGTTCAGCCCTATTATCTGTTTCCGTTTTAAATTTAATGCGAACACGCAGTCTCAGGAGGAGTAGAACATCTCAAGATACAACTAATTTTTATAGTCCTAGTGAAGTGTTACAGGACTTGAATAATAATTTTCAGATGGCTGTACATAATGAGATGTATTTCACAATTTGGTATGGTGTGTATAACAAAAAGACTCATCAAATTGTCTATGCTAGTGGTGGACATCCCCCTTCGGTCTTAATTTCTGATCAGGAAATACCTCAAATCAAACTGCTCAAAACTGCTGGCTTGCCAATTGGGATGATGCCTGACGTGGATTATCAAGAACAAGTCTGTCAAATTGATACTAATAGTAGATTGTATCTATTCAGTGATGGGGTTTATGAAATTCCTCAGGATGACGATAGTATCTGGGGCTTTAATGCGTTAATTGATACCTTCATTCGGATTCCTAGCGATCGCTCGTCGCGGATTGACTATATTTTGTCTTGTGTCAATGAGGCTGCTAATAATCGTCCTTTTGAGGATGATTTGTCTTTGTTGGAAGTTGAATTTCATATATAAAAAAGAAGAGAGACGCTAAGCGCCTCTCTTCTTTTTAACTCAAAGTTGCTTTAAATTCATCAATGGTTGGATAAATTTTAAAGATCTTGGTCATGCTAGTTAGTTCAAATAGCATTTGTACTTGGTCATTTGCTCCACAAATGACCATTTCCCCGTTAATATTCCGAATTGATTTTAAGGCTGAAACTAAGGCTCCTAAGCCAGAACTATCCATAAAAGAGATTGCTTGCAGATCGACTAATAGATATTGGGGCGGATTGGGGGCGGAGGCAATGTCATTAACTTGACGGCGAAAATCTGCCGCAGTTGTGACATCAAGCCTTCCTTGAGGCTGCATGGATTTTACTTGAACACTCATATACGGTTTTCCTGCTCTAAAAAAATAATTATTGTGATGATTGAGTGTATGCAGCGCAATTACTCAATGTGATAAGACGATCTTGCAACATAAGCATAAATCTTTATTGATAATTTTGTCTCTTATTTGGGCTTTAATGAAATCTTGGCAGTATGAAGTAGTTTTCTCAATTTTTTAAACTTTTAAATTTATGGCTGATTTACATGATTTGCAAGTGATACAGGATGCATTGAAGCCTGTTATCGATCCCGATCGCCAAAAAAGCATTATGGAATTAGATATGGTGCGCGATATTGCGATCAAGTCCAATGGGGTTGTGAGTTTCACCTTACTACTAAATGATCCCAATAGTCCTAAGCGAGATCCCCTAATTCAAGAATGTAAAACCGCGATTAAGGCGATCGCCTCGGTTACTGATGTTTGGGTGAAGGTGATTGCCAATAGTCCTGTGATCGCGACACCAGAAGCCCCCACAAGCTTATTAAAAGGCATCGAAGGCGTTAAGTATATCCTTGCTATTTCCAGTGGCAAAGGCGGCGTGGGCAAAACTTCGGTGGCGGTGAATGTGGCTGTGGCGCTGGCGGATATGGGGGCAAAGGTTGGCATTCTCGATGCGGATATTTATGGACCGAATGTACCTGTAATGCTGGGAATGGAAGCCGCGCAAGTAAAGGTGGTCAAGGCTGAAAATGGTGCGGATGTGGTCGAGCCAGCATTTAACTATGGTGTGAAAATGATCTCGATGGCATTTTTAATTGCTAAGGATCAGCCTGTGGTTTGGCGGGGACCAATGCTCAATGGGGTAATTCGTCAGTTTTTGTATCAGGCAAATTGGGGCGAGTTGGATTATTTGATTGTGGATATGCCCCCTGGGACGGGTGATGCTCAGTTGACGCTTACGCAGTCTGTGCCATTGGCAGGAGCCGTAATTGTGACGACACCACAAACAGTTTCACTTTTGGATTCCCGTAAGGGTTTGAAGATGTTCCAAAATATGGGTATTCCTGTGTTGGGTATTGTTGAAAATATGAGTTATTTCATTCCGCCTGATATGCCCGATCGCCAATACGACATTTTCGGCTCTGGCGGTGGCAAGAAAGCATCTGATGAGCTTGGTGTGGATTTGCTCGGTTGTGTGCCTCTGGAAATTAGTTTACGCGAAGGTGGCGATCGCGGTGTGCCAATTGTGTTAGGTCATCCTGAGTCTGCTTCGGCTAGAGCCTTACGAGATATTGCTAAGGCGATCGCGGCTAAGGTTCAAGCGTAAAATAATTTTTCTAGTGCAGTCTCGTAAAAGTTTGCGAGGCTGCGGTTCAACTTAATATTTATAAAGAATGATGATTGAAGATAATCACAGTATTAATCAAAATGATGATGAGATAGGTAAAGTATTATTGATTGATTTAGAAAACTGTCCTGATCAAATTTCTCAGCTACAAGAAAAATTAGAGGAGTTCTCGCAAGTTGTGATTTGCTATGCACAAACAGGGGCAAAAATACCTCTTGATTGGCTTATTCCATTAAGTTTAGTGGTGAGTTCAAACAAGCTAAAAATTTTTAAAATGACAAATGCGGGTAAAAATGCAGCAGATTTGGTATTTGTTTTTTTGCTGGTGTTTTGATGCAACAGTTGCACAAACAGACACATTTTGTAATTATTTCAAATGATACTGATTTAGATCACGTTGTAAACTTGCTTAAAAGTCAGGGACGTTCTGCTGAACGTATAAGTACCAAAAAAGAAGAGAGTAAAACTACCACTGCAACTAAAACTACAGTTGAATCTACAGCTTTAATTGCAGCAACTAAAATATATTGTACCCAGCTTGTTACCTATAGCCAAAATAGACCAGCAAGCATAGATACTCTTATGAATAACATTAGAACTAAGTTCAAAGAGTCGCCTCAGTCAGCAGCAGATATTTTTCACTTACTAACTACACACGGCGCTATAGCAATTTTAGGGAATAAAGTGTCCTACAATGACCACAAAATAAAAGAGCTTCTAAAATAAGTATGATTATTCTCTTGCAAAGGAGTAATTTGGGATAGAGAAATAGGCGATCGCTTGAACAATTAGGCAAAAATGTTAGATTAAAACCATTGATTGGGCTAAGTTGACCTATGACCATTGCAATCGAAAGACCAATACAACAGCAGTTACTAAGTTTTGGCGATTTTCTCGCTCGACATGGTGACAGTAACCGCTATGAATTGATTGATGGAGAAGTGTTTGATTTGGAACCAACAGGCTATCACGAAGAAGTTGCAGCTTTTATCACTACAAAAGTCTGCGCCCAAATTGATGCGATCGCTTTAAATTGGTTTGTCCTTCAGCGAGGATTACTACGTCCTTCTAACTTAGGTATGACAGCGTTTCGACCTGATGTTATGGTTGTCGATCGCAATGAACTTGTGAAAGAACTACTTTGGTATGATCAATCAATCCTGACGCTGGGTAGTTCGATTAAATTTGTGGTGGAAGTCGTTAGTAGCAACTGGCAAAACGATTATGCGCGTAAAGTAGAAGACTACGCAATTTTAGGTATTCCTGAATATTGGATTGCGGATTATGCGGGTTTAGGTGGGACTCGACATATTGGGAAACCAAAGCAACCAACTCTTTCTATTTGTACGTTAGTGAAGGGAGAGTATGAAATTCAGCAGTTTCGCGGCAATCAACGGATTACTTCTATCACATTTCCAAATTTGAAATTGACAGCAGAACAAGTTTTAAAGGCTGGTAGATAAAGTGCTTCGGTTAAATTTTTATGGGAGATTGCTATAGCGATCGCAAAGATAAATAAAATAATTGTTAAGCGATCGCAAATAACAAATCATCAGATCGGACAATATTATGATATCTTGCTTTTTCAAGACGATCTAGTACCGCTCAAGTCAGATCAATTCAGATGTTAAGCCTAAACTTATTTGGGTTAATTTTTACTTTATTAATAGAAATAAGATGTCACAACAATTACTTATGTGGAGTGTGTCTCCATTCATGATTCACCACCTTGAAATTGAAGGAGTTAAGGCTTTTGAAATTTTTTGGAATGCTGATGAAGATTTTAATACACAAGATTACGAAAAAGATTATGGTATTAAACTGTCTGAATCTCTAAAAATCAACGCAAAAAACATTTCAAATGAGGCGATGGAGGCAAACGAGCGAGAAAGTATTGAGATTCAGGGTGGCTATGCGGATCTAGTACATTGTCTACTTAATGGTGACGATGACTGTACTACCTTGTATGGAGACAAAACTTTAGATTTTATTGTTCGCGAAGAGGTGATGGGCGAAAATAGTTGGTGTTTAGTAAATGCTCTTGTAGGGACTAATAAAGTGAGGGATGCAGAAGATTATGTTGCCTCCTACTTGAATCCAGAGGAAACGAAGAATATTAGTCTAGCTTTAACAAAAATAGGTGATGAAGACTTTGAGGTGAGGTGTAATACGTTGTTCTCTGAAAGCAAAGAAAGACGATTTGTCTGTACTGGTGATGCGATCTATGAACAAGTATATGCAAGTAAATATAATGCAGGGGACATTTCAGAAGTCGAAGAGTTTATCAAGTCCGACCTGATCCCATTATATTCAAGTGCAAGCGAGCAGGGATATGGAATATTAATAGCTTGGTCTATATAAACCAGTGCGATCGCCGATTCGGAGAAGTTTCTGGTCAGTTATAATGCCAGATTGTGATCGCCTCAATCACTAAAAGCAACAAAGCGATCGCCTGTTTTAATTTGGAGATCAAAGAAATAGGCGATTGACAAATTTTATACTGTTAACTACAGTTAACATATGATTGAAGTTCGCCAGACAGAAATATTCGTAAACTGGTTTGCCAACTTAAGAGACAAAAAAGCCAAGGCACGCATCCAAGCACGCATCGATCGCATGGAAATAGGAAACTTTGGTGATGTTGCCCCAGTTGGTCAAGGAGTAAGCGAAATGCGAATATTCTATGGCGCTGGCTATAGAGTGTATTTTGTGCAAAGAGGTTCTGTTATTGTCATACTGCTGTGTGGAGGTGACAAAAGCACTCAGACTTCTGACATAAATAAAGCTAAGGAACTAGTTAAACAATTAGAGGGTTGAGTTATGGCTATTATTACTACTCGCTGGGATTCAGCCGAACATCTAAAAACAGAAGAAGACATTCAATTATATTTGGAAGCTTGTCTTGAGGAAGCAGGTGACGATCCGAACGCGATAATCCATGCATTTAGCGTCATTGCTCGCGCCAAAAATATGACTAAGCTAGCAAAAGACTCAGGTTTAACAAGAGAAGGACTATACAAAGCCTTAGCTCCTGATGGTAATCCTACTTTTGCGACAGTGACTAAAGTTGCTAAGGCGCTTGGATTTAAGCTTACTGTTAAGCCAGTTATCCCATCTTGTGGATGAGTTGATTAACAAAGCGATCGCCTATTCTCATTTTTATGCTATACAGGAAATATTAGCCTTAAAATAATCTTAAAAAGGTAATTATGCTTGCGAAACACTTTAATCCTTATAATGAACCAATTTTTCAAAAAGGATTTGAGATTGCAGAGATATCCCACTTGAATGTGGAACAGTATAAAAAGAGTTTAGTGCAGTATCTAGAAGTAAAAAATGTATTTGATACTGCCTTTGAAGAAGGTGAAAAGAGCGGTATTGAAAAAGTTGCTAAAGCATTGAAAGAGCAAAATATAGCTATAGAAATTATTGCCGAATCAACTGGTTTATCATACGAAGATATCCAAAGAATTTAAGCGATCGCCTCTTTCAACTTTAGGTAAAAAAAATAGGCGATCGCTTTAGCTGTTGAATGGAATTTTGAATAATAGATAGAGACGCTATACAAAAATAAGCGATCGCTCTCCTGCAATTACTTCATTAATGACTTCACCAATACGGTTAGTCGTAAAACCTTGAGATTGAAAATAAGCGATCGCCTCATCCGCTTTCTCACGGGCAACTACTACCGCCATACCAATCCCCATATTAAAAGTATTGAACATATCTAGTTCATGAACTTCTCCCTCAGACTGTAACCATTGGAAGATGGCGGGAATTTGCCAACTATCACGGACGATCTGTACTGCTTGCCCATTACCTAAACATCGGGGCAAATTTTCAGGTAAGCCGCCGCCTGTGATGTGAGCCAGTCCATGAATACCTAAATCAGCTTTGAGAGCAGCTAAAACTGGCTTGACATAGATTTGGGTAGGAGTTAGAAAAACTTCCGCTAAGGTTAAATCCTTAGTTTCTGGCGAAATTTCTAACTTGCCGCCCCAGTTGTAACCTTTAGTTTCAATAATTTTACGGACAAGGCTATAACCGTTGCTATGAATGCCTGAACTTGCCAAACCAATGACCACATCACCGATATTCACCTGAGTACCATTCAGCATTTCCGACTTTTCGGCGATCGCCACGCAAAAGCCTGCTGCATCATATTCCCCTACGCCATAAAACCCTGGCATTTCTGCTGTCTCGCCACCGAGCAATGCACAACCCGCCATCTGACAACCATCGGCGATCCCCTTGACGACTTCCGCCAATTGATCGGGTTCTAGTTTACCTGTAGCCAAATAATCCAAGAAAAATAATGGCTCTGCGCCAGAGGTCAGGACATCATTTACACACATCGCCACTAGATCAATGCCAATGCTGTCATGTTTATTCGCAGCTTGAGCGATTTTTAGTTTTGTGCCAACACCGTCCGTACCTGAAACCAGAACGGGTTGCCGATAACCTGTGGGCAGTTCAAAACATCCACCAAAACCGCCGAGATCGCCCAACACACCAAGACGATGAGTTCTTGCGACCGAATCGCGAATTTTTTCAACGAAGGTACGACCTGCTTCGATGTCTACACCCGCTTGACGATAATCCAAAACTTGTTACTCCGAGTCTGCTCAAATAATTTAACAATTTTGTCACGGGTGATTTATGCCCAGAAACAATAATTTTTCAAAACACTAACGTAGGGGCAATTCATGAATTGCCCCTACATTGATTTAAGTATTTACTGCCTGCCCAACTCATCAGCCCTACGGGTTGCCGCAAGCACGGCTTCTATCATAGCGGAACGCAAGCCAGCTTTTTCTAATTGGGCGATCGCTGCAATTGTAGTTCCCGCAGGACTGGTAACTTGATCCTTTAACTGAGCAGGATGAATCTTTGTTTTAGTGAGTAATTGCGCTGTACCTAAAACCGTTTGAGTCGCTAATTGCATGGCGATCGCTCTTGGTAAACCCGCCGCCACACCACCATCAGCCATCGCCTCCACCATGAGCGCAACATAGGCTGGTCCAGAACCAGATAAACCCGTTACAGCATTCATCAGCGATTCGGCAACTTCGACAACCGTACCGACCGCACCAAAAATTTTTCGCACTGCTTCTAGCTGTGCTGGAGTCACCAATGCATTAGGGGCGATCGCGGTCACGCCTGCACCGACTTGGGCGGGTGTGTTTGGCATGGCTCGGATAATCGGTTTAGAGGGAAACATCGTCTCTAACTGCGCCAAGGTCACACCAGCCAAAATTGATACAATACAATCAGCAGGAGGATTCTCAAGAGCGATCGCGGCGGAATTGAGTGACTGCGGTTTGACTGCGAGCAGCATAATCTCTGCGTGAGCCGCCACCAAGTTATTCGGCGTAACCTGTACGCCATATTTTTTTGCGAGGAGATCGCGACGCTCTGGCATCGGATCACTGACGCAGACATCGGATGGCAGGTAAATCTGACTATCAATAAGGCAAGATAAAATTGCCTCACCCATTACACCGCCACCGATAATACTGAGTTGAGCTTTCAAGAATTTACCAATAATTAACTAGAACTATCCCGCAAAACACTATTGAGCAAAACACTACTGAGCGAAACGGCTAATAGGTGCTTCAGCAGCCCATGCAGGAGCAGGTGCGGCGGTTGGACGGACTACACGAGGCTGAGTCATTGGTGCATCGGTCAATACGGAAGACTGAGATGTGACTTGAACACAGGAAGGTGCAAACAAGAAAATGCTGTCGCCAATGCGTTCTTGGTGTCCGTCAAGGGCATAAGTACCACCTGCAACGAAATCAACTGCACGTTGAGCTTGTTCGGGGTCCATCATCGTGAGGTTCAGCACAACAGATTTGCGTTCGCGCAATGCTTGGATTGCTTGAGGCATTTCTTCAAAGCTGCGAGGCTCAATTACCAATACTTGGGACAAACCGTTTGCCGCGTTGGGCATACCAATTACATTGCTCATACCTTCGGGCGTTGCTCTTAATGCTGTAGGACGTTCACGGGTGCGACGAGTCGGTGCTTCTTCGGGTTCGGGTGCAGCGATCGCGCCATTTTCTTCTTGATAGATATCTTGATATTCACGGCTAGAAGCCTCATCGTACTCATATTCGTACTCTTGAGCTTCAGATAAACCAACAAAATCTTTGAGCTTGGTAAAAATTCCCATTGTAATTAACTCCTAGTGTTTGCTCCTCAGTCTGGGCTTTTTAGTTTGGGATTAGGAACCAAAACGTCACACCACTAGACTAGTTGACATCCACCCCGCGCTGTAGCAACGGGGATTCCTAAGACTCACGACTTAGGTTTCTGATTCTTCCCATTTCTGGGGTTTCGCAATTGCCGTAACTCGATAACGGGTTTATGGTCTTACTTTTGCTTGACAGACTTTAGGCTTAAGCCTTCCCGCAAGCCCTGCGGTATTCAAAAGTTTTTACTTGCTGAGAACATTGACGAAATGTTCACCCGCAAACTTTAACCGATAAGTGCAAAAAAAGATAGACATATCTATTAAATTTTTTTAAATTTTTTAAACAAGACAAAATACGACTTTTGATTGGTTGTCCTTGTATAAGTACCGCTCAAAATCTTAATAATTTAGATAAATCTTTAGATAAACATCTGTTTGAATCTCTATTTAAGTTTTTAGGCAAAAATTTGCTCCAAGGCTGAATCAATATCAGGATAATTGAACACAAACTTGTTAATCTTGGCTTTTTGGGGCAGAACGCGCTGACCATCTAATAGGACGATCGCCCCTTCCCCAAACAACAAAATTAAAGCTGCCGCAGGAACTGGTAAAAAAGCAGGTCGCTTAATCGCTTTGGCAAAGGCAATTGTGAAATCGTCATTAGTGACAGGCTGAGGAGCCGTACCATTCAATACCCCGACAATTTGCGAATTGGTCAAGGCGAATAAAATTAAGCTCACGAGATCATCGCGATGTATCCATGAAAACCATTGCTTGCCTGTACCGATTTTGCCGCCGCCACCAACTTGAAAAATCGGTAGCATTTTAGCGATCGCCCCACCCATTCCCAACACAATGCCTGTGCGGAGCTTGACCAGACGTACTCCTAAATCGGTCACACCATCGGCTGCGGCTTCCCAATCCTTGCAAACATTTGCGAGAAAGTCTTGACCACCATCACTATATTCATCAAAACTTTTATCAAGGCTAGTGCCGTAAAACCCGATCGCTGATCCACTGATGAAAACTTCTGGCTTCACATCAGCTTTAGCGATCGCCTCCACCAAGATTTTTGTGGTGAGAATACGGCTCTCACGAATTTCCTGTTTGCGCTTGTCTGTCCAGCGCACACCTGCTAGAGGTTCCCCTGCGAGGTTAATCACGGCGTTACTACCAGCGATCGCTTCAGCCCAATCGCCTAATTTCAGAGGATCATAGCTAATTATTTCCACATTTGGGAACAATTCTTTAGGGAACTGGCTGTCTGCTTTTTGGGCATTACGCGCTAAAACGATAATCTGATGTTTTAGAGCCTGTAATTGCTCTACCAATTTCACACCGACAAAGCCCGTAGCACCCGTTAATACAATTTTCATAATCTGTTTTTGGTTAAATTAATATTGGAGTAATAGAAATGTCGCATGGTAAACGATATTGGATACGCTAAGTTTGCTAGTTTTGGGATGGATTGCGTCTAGCAGCCTGTCGGGAAAGCCAAAAATCCTTTCTGTAGGGTGTATTAGTGCAGCGTAACGCACTATCAAAGTTTAGGCAGTGGGTTACGTTATCACTAATGCACCTACTGTAATGATATTAAGTATTTTAAAACCTAACCCAATTTATCCGACATAATCATGAATAGCTCTCCAAAAACCAAGTTATTGATCGTTGATGATGAAGTCGATAACTTAGATCTACTTCAGCGAATTTTTCATAAGAGCTATCGCGTCCTCAAAGCTGAGAATGGATTTGAAGGGTTATCAAGATTAGAGCAGGAACCAGATATTGGCATCATCATTTCCGATCAAAGAATGCCGATGATGTCTGGGACAGAGTTTTTAAGTCAAGTTGCCGAAATTTATCCTGACACTATACGGATTATCCTCACGGCGCACACAGATGTTCATGCGCTGGTTGATGCGATTAATCAATCTAAGGTATTTAAATACATCACCAAACCGTTTCGAGTAGACGAGCTAACGCAGGTCGTACAGCAAGCTACGGAGATTCATAAACTATTAAAGTTGCGGACATCAAAACTTCGCAATGATTTGGAAAGTGCGGAAGCAAAATATCAGAGTATTTTTGAAAATGCGATCGAGGGAATTTTTCAGACCACCATTGATGGGCGATATTTGATCGCCAACCCGATGTTGGCAAAAATCTATGGATATCCTTCCCCCGAATCCCTGATGGCAAGCGTGACAAATATTGCTAATCAGCTTTATGTAAATCCCCGTCGTCGTCAAGATTTTATTAATATCCTGCTTTCCCATGAAACCGTATCCAATTTTGAGTCTGAGGTTTATCGCCAAGATGGGACAAAAATTTGGATTTCTGAAAATGTTCGCGCTGTGCGCGATGAAAATAATGTATTAATTGGATTTGAGGGGACGGTTCAAGATATTTCTCAGAGGAAGCGTGCTGAAGAAGAATCACAATTATTGCAAAACTTAACTCTAGATATTAGTGCTGCCAATGATTTTCAAACAGCCTTAGAAATTACTCTCAAGAAAATTTGTGAATTTACAGGGTGGGTCTATGGTGAAGCTTGGGTTCCTGAGACCGATCATCGTCAGGTTCTAGTATGTAGCCCTGCATGGTATGCAAGTGTTGAAGGTTTAGAGTCGTTTCGAGAATGTAGTGAGAAGATGTCTTTCCCTTCGGGAATTGGTTTCCCTGGCAGAGTTTGGGGACATCAACATCCAGAGTGGATTTGGGATATTTCCTTAGAGACGGACCTACACTTCATTCGTAAATATCCTGCGTTGGAATGCGGTTTGCAATCGGGATTGGCTATTCCCGTTAGTGCTGATTCTAAGGTTGTGGCGATTATGGCATTTTTTATGATGTCGCCCAATGACAAGGATCAGCAATTAGTCGGTCTGATTGGCGCGATCGCGATGCAGTTGGGGGCTTTGATGCGGCGTAAACGGGATGAAGAGTCGCTACGGATGATGAACGAAGAACTTGCGCTTGCACGCGATCGCGCCTTAGAAGCCAATCGTACTAAAAGCTCATTTGTGGCGAATATGAGTCATGAACTTCGCACGCCCCTAAATGCAATTATTGGGTATAGCGAAATGTTGCAAGAAGATGTCGCCTTGTTGGGGCTAGAGGATTTTGAAGGCGATCTCAAGAAGATTTATAAGGCTGGTCGTCATCTCTTGGATTTGATCAATGACATTCTCGATATGACCAAAATCGAAGCGGGTAAGTTAAAAATTCATTTTGATGATTTCAATTTACCTGTGCTGGTATGGGATACCTGTAACACAGTTAAATCCCTGTTGACTAAAAATAATAATAATCTGGAAATAGATTGCGATCCTGATCTTGGCGATATTCGCACAGACATGACCCGCTTACGTCAAATCCTGCTTAATCTTTTGAGTAACGCGGGTAAATTTACCAAGTCTGGTGAGATCAAAGTCAAAGTCACGCGGCAAACCCTTGATCACACCGAATATTTCTGCTTCGAGGTCAGTGATACAGGCATTGGCATTAGCCCTGAAAATATCCAAAACCTCTTTCAAGCTTTCAATCAAGTTGATAACTCGACAACTCGACAATATGGTGGTACTGGTTTGGGACTAGCGATTAGTCAACGACTTTGCCAGATGATGGGTGGGGAAATAATGTTAGAGAGCGAGTTGGGTAAGGGTTCGACTTTTACCGTGCGTTTACCAGTCAATTATGAATTGGCAAAGAAGAATCTGCAAAATTTACAGCCCAAGCGATCGCGAACTTCTAAAATTTCATATCAACGTTCCGATAAGTTTCGTGGTCGTCAGCCATCGATTTTGGTAATTGACGATGATTTGACTGTCCATCAATACACGCAGTCTTACCTTGGTGATCTTGGTGTTGCCATTTATTCCGCATTCAGTGGTGAAGAAGGAATTAACTTAGCTCAAGATATTCTGCCCGATGCGATTATCTTAGATATTCAAATGCCGACCATGAGTGGTTGGGATGTACTGAAGGAGTTAAAGTGTCAGCCTTTAACATCAGGAATTCCGATTATTTTGCTCACAATTAATGATGAGCAGCATGAAAGCTATGAAGTCGGGGCAAATGATTATTTATTTAAACCAATCGATCGCGATCGCCTGATTACAACCGTTGATAAATATCGCGCTGATTCACAGTCCCGCTTATCGGTGCTAGTTGTGGAAGATGACATCAATGTGCGATCAATGCTGAAACGGATGTTGGAAAAGGAAAACTGTATTGTTTCTGAAGCTCAAGATGGATATGAAGCTTTAGAAATCATGCTAAGTCAGGCTCCACAATTGATTCTGCTCGATTTAATGATGCCAAATGTAGATGGATTTGAATTTATTCATCTGCTGCGATTGCAACAGCATATGGACGTAACCACAACGCCGATTGTCATTCTCACCGCTAAGGATTTGAACAATGATGACTATATTCGCCTGAGTGGATCAGTTCAGAAAATTTTGCAAAAGTCAAATACGACTTCGACGGAAATACTCGCCGAAATTGTGCAGCGACTTTATAAATTCGGGATCTTGACGGCTAATTAAGGTAGACTGTTGCTTGTTTTCGCCGCTCTTTGCGCTGAGAAACTATTTAAGAATTACCTTATTTCTATGCCACTTACATCCACTGATATCAATCCAAATATCACAATTCATCCCCGCGCTATTGTGCATCCTAACGCCAAGATTGGTGAAGGTACGACCATTGGAGCCGATGCGATTGTGGATGAATTTGTGGAGATTGGCGATCGCTGTGAGATTAGGGCGAGGGCGATCGTCACGGGGCATACCAAGATTGGCAATGACAATCAAATTGGCTATGGGGCGATCGTCGGTTCGGAGCCACAGGATACTTCTTACAAGGGCGCAATTAGTTTTGTGGAAATAGGCGATCGCAATATATTGCGGGAATATGTCACCGTCAATCGCGGCACGAAAGAAGGCTCAGCGACAAAAATCGGTAACGACAATTTATTTTTTACGGGCGCACATATTGCCCATAACTGCACGATCAGCGATCGGGTGATTTTGGTAAATAATGTCCTGCTGGCGGGTTATGTGGAAGTTCAGAATAATGCTTTTATGGGCGGTGATTCGGTCGTGCATCAGTTTACGCGCATCGGTGCATATTCGATGATTCGCGGACAAACTCGCCTTGGCATGGATGTGCCGCCCTATTGCATGGCGGTGGACACAAACATGGTATTTGGACTAAATCGCCTTGGTCTACGCCGTAATGGATTTGGACATGAGCGCCGCCGCACCATCCTCGCTGCCTATGAGGTTTTATATAAGTCCGATCGCAATCGTACTCAAGCGATCGAGTTTCTAGAATCTTGTCCTGATTTTGCCGATAATCCTGATATTCAATTATTTTGTGATTTCATTAGAGCCAGTCGTCGCGGTATTTGTAAACTGTACGAAAAAGGTGCAAGTCGTATCGAAGAAGATCGTGATTAATTATGAAAATCAATTATGAAAATCATCAGCCAAACAAGTTCAGAAATCCTGATTGCTTCACCTAAAAAATCCTTGGTGGGCAGTATATTGATGGCTGGTTTCAGCTTGTTTTTTGTCAACGCTTTTATGGTTGCGCCTTTACATATGTTAGATATTGGCTCTTCTATCTCTGTATTGACAGAATCTACTAAAGTTAGTTGCGATCGCGTGAATCCAAGACAAGTTAATTGCGAAGTTATTCAATCAGATTTATTTAGTTTTGGTCAACAAAAAACCTCAAATTATCAATTTGTTCAAGGTGTTAAATTTAATCCTATGAATAAGGCTAAGGTTAGTTTTTCATTTTTGACCAATACTGGAGAAAAGGAGCCGCTTACTAGTAGTAGATCAACCGCTAATGCTATTGTCGAGCCTGTGAATTCCTTTTTAAAATCCAAACAAAAGTCTTTTAGTTATATATCAGACAATGGTTTTAATTCTAGTAATTCCTTTAGTTACCTTAGTTTAGTATTTCTCGCTTTTTCTGTTTTCTTTGGACTTGCACTTTTATGGAGTGCTTTATCGGAGCCATTTAAACAAGACGAAATATTATTAGAAAAACTTGAGAGTAAATTTCAACATACCCATAAATCAATTTTTGGCTCAAAAATCAATCAATACCAATTTACAGATATCGCCAAAGTTGACGTTTTATATTCAACTGATAGTTACCAAAATGTATCTTTTAATCCAAGAATCATGATGCGTTCGGGTAAGCAATATAAACTAGCAACCATGAGCGATCGCCAAGCCGCCATAGATTTAGCCAATAGTCTGAATCGGTTTGTATACCTGCCCGAAGAATCAGATCCAGTGGTTAAAAAATAGGCGGGAGCCGTATTGAGTAATGTCTATCATTTTTGACTGAGATAATTGAGTCATAGACAATTGAGTCATAATAGTAATTAAGAAGAGTAAGCGTGCGGTTGCGAAACTTAGATCGAAATAAAATTTGAGCATAGGTTTTGAGGAAAGTCCGGGCTTCCATGAAGATCAGGCTGCTGGATAACGCCCAGTGCGAGCGATCGTGAGGATAGTGCCACAGAAAAATACCGCCTGTTAAAGGGTAAGGGTGCAAAGGTGCGTTAAGAGCGCACCAGCAGAGTCGTGAGGCTCTGGCTCGGTAAACCCCAGTTGGAAGCAAGGCGAGAGGGTGCAAGTGCTGTGATCTTCGTTGGATCTTGTATCCGTTGCTGAAAGCAGGAGTCTAGTGAAACTTTAGGGTGAAAACTAGGCGATCGCAATTAGGTGTGTGCCGCATGAGGTATTTGGTAACAAATATCCCAGATAGATAACCGCTAAGGTTGTTGATAAAACGCCTGAAACAGAACCCGGCTTATGTCTTGCTCTTCTTATTCTTTTTTAAGATTACCTTCCCAGTAAGTGACTGGGGACGCGGCTTCGCCGCGCCCCTAAGTTATCTATCAAAAAACAAAAAGCAGATTTTTAGTTTTTTTGAGAAAAATCTGGTAAATCTAGATCTATACGTTTTCGGCGATCGCTTGCATCGCTAATTGAAATATTGCAAGTTAAATACTGCAAGCTAAATATTGCAAACCTTTTTAACGCGATTAATTAAAACTAGAGTAATTAAACTATGGGAATTGCTCCCACCCATGCATCATCGCTCCCTGAAATGACCAATCGTCCATCTCGAAAGTGGTCTGGGAGCGCGATTATCGGAATTACCTTTGTCTGCCTGATTTCAACTCTGAGTATTCGCTTTTATGCTGAACCACGTTTGACAATTGGTACGTTTATTGATCAAGACCTGCGATCGCCAAAGACCTTAGACGTTACCGACATTGAAGCAACTAGACAAGCACAAGAGCTAGCCAAACAGCAAGTAGTACCTGTTTACCGCACTAATCCTGAATTTGACACGAAATCAGGAATGCATTTAGAAGAGCTATTGCGCGTAGGTGATCAACTACGCATATCTTCAGGGAATTTGCCATACGTCGATCGCAAGATCCTTACTGATGAAAGCCAACGCTATTTGAGGCGAATTTCTGACCTAGAGTGGCAGCAAATACAAGACAAGGTTAATAGTCTAAACATTGGTATATCAACAAGTTTCGCCAATAAAGATCCCAATAGAGATCTCAATAAAGAGCAGGAAATCTCATCCCTTGCCCTAGCAGAGCTAGCCCTATATAAAAACAATGCCAGCCCTGATAATTATCAAAAACTGCTCAATAAAATTAGTGAGGTTCGCAGCGCCTATTCGCAGACTCAAGTAAAAGCTGCCACTGGACCAGAGATGTTTCGCGATCGCCTCTTAGAAATGACCAATGAGGAATGGGAAACGAATAAAACTTTGATCCGTCAAGCTTTAACCGATATTCAAGCATCAGGGATTGTGGTCGGACTGCCAGAAAATATGTTGCAGAAACGGATCACCAATCTCAAAAACTTACCAACTAATGATGAACACCGAGCGATGGCGATCGCGCTACTCATTGCCACAGTCCAGCCAAATTTGACTATTGATTATCTTGGTACTACGGAAAGAGCGATTAAAGCATCGGAATCGGTACAGAAGCAGACAATTTCGATCAAGGCGGGGGACTTAATTGTTAAAGGGGGCGAGAAAATTACTGAACGCCAGTTTGTCATTCTGGATGAACTAAGAATGACTCAGAGGCAATTTAACTTTAATGGTTTGCTGCTGATGGTGGGTACAACGGCGATCGCCTTTGGGATTTTTGGCTATGCCAATCGTCGATGGCAATATTTACTCAAAGTTAAACTGCACAACAAAGATTTGCTGTCACTGGGGATTATCTGCACGGGCAGCACCCTTGCCTCAGTCCTAATGGTTCCGAATATGCTCGTATTTGTACCATTTGCAAGCGTAGGTTTAATCATCGGTAGTTTTTACAGTTCTCGATTAGCGGTGCTAATTACTGTCCTGACCTCCACCTTATTAGCGATCGCCATTAGTGCTGATTTATTAGCCCTCAGCCCTGTATTAATTGGCGCAATTGTCGCGGCTGCAATTACCAATCGCCCCTTGACGCGATCGCACCTTGCGGCGACTGGTTTACTCGTAGCGCTAGTCCAAGCCGCCGTATATATGGCGATCGCGATTATTGGTGGTACAACACCACCTGTCTTAATTCTGATTACGGCTTTGCAATATGCATCAGGTGGACTAATTTCGGCGATCGTCGCGTTAGGCGCAATTCCTTATCTCGAGCATATTTCCTACGCCTTAACCCCTTTCCGTTTAGCCGAGCTTGCCAACCTTGATCGCCCACTTTTACGGCGTTTAGTTACCGAAACCCCTGGCACTTTTCAACATACTTTGTTTGTCGCCAACCTCGCCGAAGCTGCTGCCCGTGAAATCGGAGCCGACACGACCTTAGTGAGAACAGGAACGCTCTATCACGACATTGGCAAGACGCTCCGCCCTGAATATTTTATTGAAAATCAAACGGGGCAACCCAACCCCCATGACATTCTCAATGATCCTTGGCGCAGCGCCCAAATTATCAAAGAACATGTTTCGGGCGGGATTAAGTTAGCCCAAAAGTATCATTTGCCCGAAATGCTCCAAGCATTTATTCCCGAACATCAGGGAACCATCTCTATCTCTTACTTTTATTGTCAAGCTCAAAACCGATCGCAACATGTGGTAGACGCTGATTTCCGCTACATTGGTCCAATTCCCCAGTCCCGTGAAACAGGTGTCGTCATGTTAGCTGATGCTTGTGAAGCCGCCCTGCGATCGCTAGGTACTGATACCACCATCGAAGAAGGCAAAAATCTGTTAATGCGAATTTTTCAAGCGCGATGGGATGATGGGCAACTCAAGGACTGTTCATTGACTTGGGAAGATCTAGATCGAATTGCGCCAGTGTTTATCCAAGTTTGGAAAGAGCGAAATCATGGGCGTATCAAATATCCTCACCTAGCTGCCAAACTCGATCCATCAGGATCAGCTATGCCCGATCATCTCTGCTCGAATGTCATCGCACCTAAGACGGGTGAACCAGAACTATCAAAAATAACTAATTAGCTAATCCTTTCTTATTAAATAATTAGCGGTAAGTGATTAGGCTTAATTAATTGTTAGATAGTGGAACAGGCTTCTAGCCTGTTGACGGGCAAGATGCCCATCCCACAACATCTTATATTTAATTACAACCAGCTACTTACACGGCAAAGCCTTGCAATTAAATGTAAACACCAAAACGTTGTAGCGCACGCTACAGCGTTTTCTTCTGGGGTTTAATTATGCTTAGCCACTTATGAAATAACAGAAATAAAAAGTGAATAAAGGCTTTGATTTTTTATTGCTCTAGTTTTATTTTTCTAGGTAAAAACACTTAGTTTAATTGCCAATAATTAATATCTTTATATTGTTTTAACTATTAAAACAATCAGATCGAAACTCAAAAAATCTCGAAAAGATTGTCATCAAAGCATTACAGCAATCACTTAAGAGTTTGTTAAGTTAATATTTTCTTTGGGATCGCTAAAACCTTTGTCGAATCAAGTCTTAAGGCTGATTTACCTCAAAAATCCACCTGACATAATTGAGCTAATTAATAAAACAATTTAAAAATTTTGGCTAAGCCAAACAAAGTCTATGGACTCTTTAGATAAATCGGTGGAAACCTGTAGATTGTGTAAACACTATTACCCTGAGGGGCGCAGGGGGGGAGTTTGTGAAAAATTAGATGTTCATGTTAAATCTGCATGGAATGCTTGTACTTTAGCCGCTCATCCTTTTGATGTATCTTCGGAAACGATGGATGAGCTTTCTTCACTTTTGCATCAACAAATTTATGAAAAAATCCACGAACGAGTTCACTCGCCATCAGAGGCGATCGCTTAATCTGAATTTGCCGACTTAGTTGAGATTGTAGTCTTGAGGTGCTGACATGGGTCGCATCTCAGAAAAGCGTGAATATTTAACCATATCCGTTGGTGGATAATCCGCCGACACCGCAAGCAATCCAACTTTTATATCCTCGAAGAAAATCACGCCCCCAGTCCGTTTTTTAACTTGGAAAGCGCCATGAAATAGCCGATATTTGGCAATGTGAATTAGTAAGGAGTCCGTAATCTTTGTTTCCTTACCAAACATTTGCTGGCAAGTTCTGCGGATGACAGTATCTAAGTATTTATTCTCGGCACGCTCCCCCACGTCAAGAAATTCTGGCTTATCCGCAAAATGATCCATATAAAATAACCAGATCTTCGATAAATCTGATTCATTGGTAAGTTTTTGCTTGAGTTCGTGCAGTCGATTGATTTTCATAGATTGTGCTAGCGATCCTGATGATTCGCTTACTGATGGGCTATTGCAAAGGATACGAATTTAAAAACGAGAAAGTAAATCAGCACTCGCCTATTTTTTGGTGTCGTGATTATTTTTTTTGTTCATCTGCCCTAACTGATGTTTCATCCGATTTAAATCACGTTCAATTTCTATGTGTAAGCTAGGGCTTTTGGGTTTAATCTGTTCTGATTTAGATTGCTTTATCGCGTTTGGCTTAGCGCCTATACCCCAAATTAATCTCCATGCAATAACCAGTAGTAACAGCATGGCTAAGAATGGCAATCCATAAAAGGTGACCAAAAAAGCCATACCGACAAATATTTGTGCAAGGTGCATCCCTATAACAGAGATCGCTATCCCGATAATCGCAAGTAGTAAAAATCTGGTTGATGCGCTCATCTATTACCGCCCTGCGTTGTCTGCGCTCCCAATCAATCTGGTTCTCACAGACTTATATAGGTGAGTGAGATCTGCTAAATTCATCATTTTTAATTAAGTTACCACATATAAAGGGTTTACATGGTTTTTGATTTCTAAGTCAGACCTCCCGTCAAGTTTAGTTATTATTTGCTCTACCGTCATCCCAGCGTAATGAGCTATTTGGGCTATATTTGCCGAGCATAGACTACTAAACCTATCGCTTTCTTTGGTGAAGCCCAAAACTAGATGTGATATTCTCAAAAAATAATATTTTGTAAAGCGTAGTTTTAAAAAGTGCTAGCAAGAGTTTGGAGCGCAGCAATTTTAGGTATTGATGCTATCCAAGTGGGGGTAGAAGTTGACGTGTCAGGAGGTCTGCCTGGAATTACCCTCGTTGGCTTACCCGACACCGCCGTACAGGAAAGCCGCGAACGGGTAAAAGCAGCGATCAAAAACGCGGGTTATGCCTTTCCGATGAGAAAGATCGTGATTAACCTCACACCTGCTGATCTGCGTAAAGAAGGACCGATTTTTGACTTACCGATCAGTATTGGCATTCTCGCCGCATCGGAACAGGTTGATCCCCAACTCCTTGGCGATCATATGTTCTTAGGTGAAGTTTCCCTTGATGGCTCTCTGCGCCCTGTGTCGGGAGTATTACCGATCGCTGCGGCTGCTCAAAAACTAGGCATGGTGGGTATTGTCGTCCCCAAGGAAAATGCTCAAGAAGCGGCTCTCGTTAAAGGCTTAGCCGTTTATGGCTTACAAAGTATTACTCAGGTCGGTGATTTTCTGGCGCATCCCGATAAGTATCAACCAGAAGTGATCGATCCTGAAATTAAATGGAATGAAAGCGAATTTAAACTCGATCTCAAGGATGTTAAGGGACAACAACAAGCCCGCCGCGCCCTAGAAATTGCTGCCGCAGGTGGACATAACCTGATTTTTGTCGGTCCCCCAGGCTCAGGAAAAACTCTTTTGGCGAGACGCTTACCGAGTATTTTGCCGAATATGAATTTTGATGAAGCCCTCGAAGTCACGCGCATTCACTCAGTAGCGGGTTTACTCAAAGGCAAAGGCTTAATTAGCGATCGCCCCTTTCGCAGTCCCCACCATTCCGCCTCTGGTCCCTCACTGGTCGGCGGCGGCAGTTTTCCAAGACCTGGGGAGATAACTCTTGCAACTAATGGTATTTTATTTTTGGACGAATTAACGGAATTTAAACGAGATGTACTAGAATTTTTGCGGCAGCCCTTAGAAGATGGATTTGTCAGTATTTCCCGTACCCGCCAGTCTGTAACCTTCCCAGCCCAATTTACGTTGATTGCGAGTACAAATCCTTGTCAATGTGGCTATTACGGCGACTCGGTGCAGCCCTGTACCTGTACCCCAAGGCAGCGCGAACAATATTGGGCAAAACTTTCAGGTCCTCTAATGGATCGCATTGATTTACAGGTGACGGTTTCCAGATTAAAGCCAGAGGAGATGACGCGATCGCCAGAGGGCGAAAACTCTAATGCTGTCAAAGAAAGAGTGCAGCGATCGCGCAAAATCCAGCAAAATCGCTTTCAAGCTGAAGCTAAGGTAAATTGCAATGCCCAGATGCAATCAAGGCATTTGCGCCAATGGTGCAAGCTAGATGAATCATCGCGTGATTTATTAGAAGCGGCGATTAAGCGTTTGGGATTATCTGCACGGGCGACTGATCGCATCCTCAAGGTATCTCGCACAATTGCCGATCTCGCTAATCTTGAAGATATTCAAGTAGTCCATGTAGCGGAGGCAGTACAGTACCGCACACTTGATCGTGTTATTTAAATTTATATGTAGGCGAAAGCATATATATGCTATTTTGTGTCTTGACTTTTGGCTTTGTCCCAACTTTCTTTCCTAAACAAGACTAAAATATGAGCAGTTTAATCAATCGTTGAACGTTAGGTTATTTTATATTTGATTGAGTGAGTAGCTAATGGAAGAATCCTATCGGGGCATTCAGGTATGAGTACAGTTCTGGTGGTCGAAGACAGTGTTACACAGAGAGAAATGATTGAGGACTTACTTAAGGGTAGCGGGTTGACCGTCCAAACAGCAGGCGATGGCGTAGAAGCCCTAGAGCAAATTCTTGGTAATTGCCCAGATATTGTCGTTATGGACATTGTCATGCCTCGCATGAATGGTTATGAGCTATGCCGTCGGATTAAGACTGATCCTAAAACCGAGCGCGTTCCCGTTGTGATGTGTTCGTCTAAAGGCGAAGAATTTGATCGCTATTGGGGAATGAAGCAAGGGGCGGATGCTTATATCGCTAAACCCTTTCAGCCTCAAGAACTAGTTGGCACTGTTAGACAGTTACTACGAAAAGCTTAAGTGTTTATTAAAACTTAGACAAAACGCGTCTAATATTCTAGACATAACATACTCGAATATTCAATACATCATTTAAGACAACCAAGTTGCAATTTTACAAGGCAGAGCTTCCAAAATTATGGTAGGAAACCAAGACTTCTTCCCTGGCCTCGGACAAGATCAGGCTACTGACTTTGAGCAAGGACTCGAAGCCCCAGAAGGTGAGCTACACCTAAGATTTTTTGTCGCTTCTGGAATTGAATTTGCTTTACCTGCGGTTGGAGTCAGTCAAGTATTAGAATATCCGCCAGATCGGATTAACCCGATGCCGAATGTTTCGCCGCTATTGTTAGGCACTGTTAATATAAGAGGTAGAGTGGTTTGGGTTGGCGATCTTGGTCAGTTCTTGGGGGAAATTCCTCCTGTTAATACAGATCGCTCTGAAATCTCTATCATTGCGATCGAAGATCAGGGTCTGATGCTAGGGCTGGCGGTAGAACAAATTAGTGTCATGGCTTGGCTTGATCCGACGCAGCTATCTGTGTCTAGAAATAGCACTGACGGCATGGCTCCATTTATTAAAGGTGAGTGGAAAATGGAGGGTGCTGAACCATTAAAGCTCTTGGATCAAGTTAATATCTTGCGATCGGCTCGATGGGCTTCTTAACGATTTTTGTGTTAACGATTTTTAGATGGTTTCAAAACGACTTTAAGCAGATAGTAGATATTCTAGGGATTTTAGGAGAAAGGACATGACATCAGGCGCACAATACCAAAAAGAATATGAACGAGCCTCCTCTGCATATATGCAAGGAGACTATCAGCAAGCTGCCAAATTAACCCAAGAACTGGTTAAAGTTTGTCCTAATGAGCCTATGTATCGGTTACTCCATGCCCATACTAATCTCGCCCTAGAGCGCTACCAAGACTCAATTAATGAATATGAAAATGTTCTAAGGTTGACCGATGAAAGCTCAATTGTTGAATACGCTCATAGCGGTATTGCGGCAGCCAAAGAGCGACTGGACCTGAATGACGATATGGGCAGTTTGTCCGCTGCTGACTTTCAGAATAAACAATATGCTTACGAAGACAATAGCTTTGATAATCCAGCATATACGCAACAAGGGCAAGGGGATTGGGCTTCAGGAGCGTCCACTCGTCAAAATGGTGGACAGATGAGTACGATGGGCGAAGAGTTTGATTTTGAAGATTTTAGCTCAGGCTCTTCGATGAATGGGGCTAGTCCGTATAACTACAGTGCTGAAACGCAGATCACAGGCGCAAGTTATAACTCTAACTACAAAAGTCCTACTCCTGATAGCTCTATTAACAGTGATGTTGTCTTTATGGATGAGTTTGACGATTTTGATGATATGAGTGATTCATCTTTTTCGACCTCATTTCGCGACCCTGACACCACTCAAATGGTTGCCGATCACTCTCTATCAGATTTTGGTGGTCAAGATTTTTCAACTTCATTACGTCCAAACAATACAACCTTGATCGGCAAGGACAACCCGACCACAAGGTTTAGTCAAGCCAATTTTAGTCAAACTGGCAATGAGGCTGAGTTATTTGGATTAGGTGCGATCGGTTCCACCACCAGTGGCAATCGCGGCGGTGTTGAAGTAGTCGCTGAAGCTTCGGAACAAGGGGGGTTATTTTCTCCCTTTGACAATATGCCTCTGAAAACGAAGAGCTTGATTACGGCGATCGCTGCGGGAGTTCTGGCGATGGTGGCGGCGGGAATAGTCACGAATATGGCTACAGGGGCAATCACAAATAAGGATCAGCGCGAAAATTTGCGCAATACAGGTTGGATGATGGCGGGTGCTTCAGCTCTCGCGAGTGGGGCGATCGCTTGGGGACTAGGAAGGCGATCGGCTAACCTGATCGATAAATCTACAGAAAATCTCCAAGCTCAATTTAACTCGGTTATTAATGGTGATATGACCCCAAGAGCCGTGGTCTATAGCGAAGATGAATTTGGTAAACTCGCCGCTAGTTTTAACCAGATGTTGCAATCCTTAGCAGCCAACGCGGCGGAATCACAGAAAAAAGCCGCCGATCTTGAACAAGCCAAAGAAGATTTACAGCGTCAGGTTATTCGCTTACTTGATGACGTAGAAGGCGCGGCGCGTGGTGACTTGACGGTACAAGCTGAGGTGACTGCCGACGTACTCGGTGCGGTTGCTGACTCCTTTAACCTCACGATTCAAAACTTGCGCGAGATTGTTAACCAAGTAAAAATTGCGGCGCGTCAGGTAAACGAAAGCTCGCGTGAAAATGAGGCTTTTGCCCGAAGTCTATCATCAGACGCATTACGCCAAGCCGAAGAGTTAAGTGTCACCTTGAATTCAGTGCAGATGATGACTGAATCAATTCAACGGGTAGCTGAAAGTGCGCGTGAGGCTGAACAGGTTGCTAAGCTTGCGTCAGAGACAGCGATCAAGGGCGGCGACGCGGTGGAACGTACCGTAGCTGGTATTTTAGACATTCGAGAAACTGTTGCTGAAACCACTCGTAAGGTAAAACGGCTGGGCGAGTCTTCGCAAGAAATTTCTAAGATCGTGGGTTTGATTTCTCAGATCGCCTCGCGTACCAACTTATTGGCGCTCAATGCCAGTATTGAAGCAGCAAGAGCGGGTGATGCAGGACGTGGTTTTGCGATCGTTGCGGACGAAGTACGACAACTAGCCGATCGCGCCGCCAAGGCATCGAAGGAAATTGAACAGATTGTATTGCAAATTCAAAGTGAAACTAGTAACGTACAGCAGGCGATGGAAGTCGGTACACAACAGGTTATTGATGGTACAAAACGTGCTGAACAAGCCCGTCAATCCTTGACCGACATTATCCAAGTTTCCCATCGCATTGAAACCTTAGTGCTATCGATTACTGAAGATACGGTTAAACAAACTGAAACTTCACGCACAGTGTCACAGGTTATGCAATCAGTCGAATTATCTGCACAAGAAACTTCGCAAGAATCACAGCGAGTGTCAGCGTCACTACAAAACTTGGTGGGCGTTGCGCGTAGTTTACAGGATTCTGTGGAACGTTTCCGAGTCGATGCGGGTGATAAGACAACGGGAGGTCGTTAAAATTATTCACCTCTAGCTAGTTACTTATACCCAAATCTTTGAGAGGATTCTGTCATGAACTCAGACCAACAACAACAGCGAATCATGGGTTACTTCATTGAGGAAGCCCGCGAACACCTTCAGATAATTGAGCAAGGCGTATTAAACTTGCAAGATGTTCTGCATGATTCGGAATCAGTTAACGAGCTTTTTCGAGCGGCGCACTCGATTAAGGGCGGATCTGCCATGTTAGGTGTGGTCAGCATTCAACATGTTTCTCACCGATTAGAGGACTTTTTTAAAATCCTCAAAGAAAATCCTAACGTTAATGTTGATGAGCGTTTAAAAAGTTTGCTCTTGGCTGGATTTGACCCATTATCAGAGTTGTTGGATGAGTTACAAGGTAATTTTAAGATTTCGGATGAGCTAACAACGGAAACGAATAATCGGGTTAAGCCAGTTTTTGCAGAACTAGAGTCATATTTAAACCAGTTGGTTGCGGATATTGATCCAAATTTAGCTACCCATCGCGGTAGTCAGGAAGTCGGTAGCTTAGCGCCAGACATGGATGCACTAGATATGGATGCGCCAGATAAGTCTGTGTCAATGGATTCGGCAGACATGAACGCCCCAGACATGAACGCGATCGCTGAGCAACCAGAGCAATTAATTTCTTCGCAGGAGTTGATATTTCAACAAGAAGTCACAACAAAAATGCGGGATATGTTGCAGCTATTCCGTGGGGAAGATTCTGCTGAGAGCCGAGCCGAGTTACAGAATATTTGTAGTTACTTCCAAGAGATTGGCAATAACTTTGGTTTGACGCATTGGACAAAATTTGTTACCCAAGTTAAAAATGCGATCGTGCAGTCCAGTAATTCCTATCGCACGCTTGCCCCGATTTTGATTCGAGAGCTAAAGGAATCTCAGGACTTAGTACTAGCAGAGCGAGAGTCTGAAATTACCGTATCTGTAAAAATCCAAGATTTGCTACCTTACCGTTTTACTGACAGTTTTGCCGATAGCTTTGCTGACAATGAAGATGATGAAATTAGCACAATTTTCACAGCCGTTTCTGATAATCCTGTGGCGATCGCCGATAGCTTAGCAAGTTCTAATTCGGATGGGTTGCTGACATCAGAGCAATCAATCCCTCAGTCAATCTCTCAGTCAATTCAACAAGTAGATCCAGACGAAGGTACAGATTTATTTTCTGCTCAAGATGAAGATGAAGCATTCGATTTATCGACAGTTCCAGTTGATCAAATGGATTGGATGGATGGGGAATATGAAGCTAATGAAAATCAACATATTGATGGACCGAAAGTTGGTGCTTCAGAGTTGAAATCCTTGGCAATTCTCTTTGAGAATGACGACATTGATTTTGATGCTGCTTGGGAAGATATTGAGTCCAATGAAGCGCAGATGTCAGCGCATGGAGTTGAGGTACAAACTTTAGATAATAGCGACGATTTTGCAGATTTACTGAGTGATAGTTCCAACGATCAGGACGGTGTAAATATTAGCAATCCGAGCAACGAAGAATCTAGTATTGATGAACTCTTTGGTGAGTTTTCCACTGATTTTACGACGGAGGGTTCTGCGACTGATTCTTCAGCGATCGCTAGTGTTAATAAGTCCGATGACGATTCTTTATTTTCAGAAGATCTTGAAGATAGTTGGACCGAGGAATCTGATCTTAGCTTTAGTGTTAATTCTGAAATAGAAGCTGGAGTTGAGTCTACGAATGTTTCCGATTTTGACTCGGATTTTGATATTACAAACATGTCATCAAGTTTAGATGAAATGTTTGCTAGTACTGGTAATTCCACTCAATCTTTTGAGTCTTTCGATGATAACGATGATAATTTAGATGCTAACTTTGGGGTGGATCTGGGGCGTGATTTGGGATTTGATATTAGTGATCAAGTTAGTGATGAGCTAACTAGTGATGAGCCAGCTAATGATGAGCTAGCTAGCGACGCGCCAATTGATGAGCAATTTTCTGAAGCGCAAGCTAATGAGCTATTTACTGAAGCCCAAACTAATGAATTAGATGCCATTGATTTTGGTGAATTCTCTGAGCAGAATCAATCAATTGAGGAGTTCATGGCTGATGATTTAACGTCAAATAATTTTGATGATGTCAGCTTTGATAGCGTCAATTTTGGTGAATCAAACTTTGATGAATTTGATTTTGGGGATGCTGACGCGGCTACAACTGGAAGTTTAACTGAGAGCCAAGAAGATATTCAGGAAGATGTCAATACACTCTCTAGCGAAGACTATTTTGCTGAACTTACAACACAAGAAAATGCGATCGCTGATCCTATATCCAGTGATAACCAGTTTGGTGATGATACGTTTAGAGAAGAAGTTCTCACTAGTGAGCCATTTGCCTTAACTTTCTCAGAAGAAGGATTAGGATTACTTGAGGATCCTTTTGCGATCAATGAGGGACTAGATGAAGTTCTCTTAGAGCCATCCGCGATCGCCATTCATGATCAATTAGATGAGCAGTTAGTTGGCTCTGAGATTGATGATATTGATATTTTCTCAGACAGCGAAGATAATGAGCAGTTAGTCGCTGGCAATGACGTTCCATTGCCAGTGAGTGAGTCTAATATTGAATCTGAAGAAAGCTCTGGATTTAGTATATTTGATGAACTTGGCTTTGATAGTGATGAAGTAGAGCAAACTAATGCTCCTGATAATTTACCAGTTGCTGCTACTGAAGTAGAAAGCTTGTTTGAAGATGATTTGGAGAATGAGGATGAGTCTGAACTGACTACGGTTCAATCTATTGTTATTGAATCTGAAGCGAACCTAGATATTTTGGGTGAATCAATAAACAATGAAGTAAATAATATTGATAGTCTAAATGATTTCTTTGGTGATTCATCTGAACCAGAGATTCAGTTTGACGAAATTGTTGATGCGGCAGATAACTTTGCCGATCAAGCGAACAGTCAAGCGAACAGTATCGATAGTCTAGATAATTTCTTCGCTGATTTATCCGAACCAGAGATTCACCCAGAAATTCAGTCAGAAATTGTCGAGGATTCATCACTATTTGGCGATCAACCAAATAGTGACGGACTAAATAGTGTTGATAGTCTAGATAACTTCTTTGGTGAATCAGATATATCTGAAACAGAGCCTGATAATGATCAAAATGCATTGGACAGTTTCACTGAGCAAGTGGATACTAAGCAAGTGGATACTGAGCAAGTGAATACTGAGCAAGTGAATACTGAGCAAGTGAATAATGTTGATGATTTGGGTGGATTTTTCAGTGAGGCTTCAGAAACTTTGGATGAAGGTTTTGGTGAATTCTTTACTGATGAATCCATTCAGGAATCCATTGATGAATCTTCTTTAGATAGCCTATTTACTAACGATAGTTCTACTAGTGATAGTTTCACTGGCGACACTTTCACTGGCGACACTTTCACTGGCGACACTTTCACTGGCGACACTTTTACTGATAAAACAGAAGCGGCTGTAAGTATCGAAGATGATCTAACCACATTAGAAAGTCTTGCCTCAGGTTCAACATCTATGTCAGCATCCATTGCAATATCTATAGGTGAAAGTGATTTTGAGTTTGATGAACAGCGATCGCTGACTGAAGATAACGACAGCAGTATTGATAGTTTGTTGGACTTTGATAATAATTCAGAGTCTAATCCAGACACGGATTTGGCAGAAATGGATTTGGCAAGCATGGATTTGGCAGACATGGATTTCACAAATATGCTTGATGATTTGTCGTCAATAGATACATCTGATGCATCAGTAGAGCTATCAGCAAATTCACTAGCAGATGTACAGCCAAATGAATTGGAAGATGATTCGCTGACAATTGATGAGCAGTTAACATTCATTCAGGAGAACGCAAATTTTGGTAATGAAACCATTACCGCAAGCAACACAATTGATAATTTGGTAGATTTTTTCCAAGGTGGAGATGATCCAGAGATCAGTGCGATCGCACTATCCCAAGACTCAAGCAATGATGATATCGCTGTAGAGTCAAATTCACTTGTAGATGATGAATCTATTGACTTTAGTGAATTTGATGGATTTGGAGAGTTTGCTCAAGTTGAAGATTCACCAGCAGAAGCAGCATCGCCAATAGAAGAACTAAATGGTATTGATGACAATTTTGACTTTGATGATTTAGAAGCTATGATTGGTAGTTCTATATCTACCCAAAATCAGTTACCAAATCAGGTCGTCGATTCATCTAGTCGTGGCGAAAAGCCCGTTGGTCAACCTGAAAAGAAAACTCCTAATAGCCAACAACTTATCGATTCTGATGACATGAATTTTGATGAATTGGAAGCATTGTTAGGCGATTCTAATAGTTTTGATGTTTCTACTGCAACCGCAACCTCTCCTAATTCTCTAACAAGTAAATCTCCTACCAATGCCATTGATAAGCCTTCTCCAAAGCCTGTTGATGACTTTGATGATTTGGAAGGTCTATTACGCGATTCGTTTTCTAAAGATGTTGGTCCTATAAAAACCAAGGCTCCTACCCGTCCTCAGACCACCACAAGAAAGCCAAGACTAACTGATTCAACCATGCGTGTTGATGTTAAGTACCTCGATAGTTTAAATAACCTCGTTGGGGAACTAGTCGTCAATCGGAACCTCTTGGAAGAAGATCAAGAAAGGTTGCAGCAGTTTATTACTAATCTATTGCATCAGGTACAGTTACTGAGTGACGTATCTCAAAGAATGCGCGACCAATACGATCGCTCGTTATTAGAAGCATCTTTAAACGCAGGGCGTGGACGTTCCTATAGTAGTTTTGATGCATCCTATAATGATGGTTCTAACTCGAACAGTTCTGCTAGTAGTGACTTTGAGGGCATTGAGTTCGATCGCTATAATACTTTCCACGTTCTATCGCAAGAGATTATTGAGTTAATCGTCCGAGTACGCGAATCAGCTTCCGACATTGAGTTTGTGGTTGGTGAGACCGATCAAGTAACTCGCCAGTTGGGAACGATTACCACCCAAGTGCAAGACGATTTAAAACAATCGCGCATGGTTCCCTTTGCTCAGATTGCCGATCGCTTGCCTAGAGGGATTCGCGATCGCGCTCTCAAGAGTGGCAAACAAGCCGAACTCGAAATTTATGGGCGAGAAACTCTCATCGATAAGGCGATTTTAGAACAACTAACTGATCCGCTTACTCATCTTGTGAACAATGCGATCGATCACGGTTTAGAAGATCCCGCAACTCGCCAAAAAGGCGGTAAAGCTGCTTCTGGTAAGTTAACGGTGCGAGCCTATCACCAAGGGAACCAAACCGTTATTTCCATTAGTGATGATGGCGCAGGGATTAGTACTGATAAAGTCAAACAGAGTGCTGTATCTAAAAAACTGCGGACTCAAGAGCAAGTTGATCGCCTCAATGACACGGAAGTTTACGCTTTGTTATTTGAACCAGGATTTAGTACAGCAGCTAAAGCTGATGAATTTAAAGGACGTGGCGTTGGTTTGGATGTGGTGAAAACCTGTCTGGATGAAATTCGTGGTGTGATTATTGTCGAGTCGGTCATTGGTAAAGGTACAACTTTTACAATTCGTCTACCGCTTACCCTGAGTATTTCTAAAGCGATGTTCTGTATTAGCGATCGCGCTCGTGTTGCTTTCCCTGTGGATGGGTTTGAGGATATGGTGGAAGTACCACAAAGTCAGATTGTCCTCAATGAGAAAGGACAGCCCTGTTTACCTTGGCGCGATACGGTTTTACCATTTCAACATCTATCGAATCTGCTCTCCTACAGTCGCCATCTCAGCCGCAGCAGCATCTATGGTAAGCAAGAAAATGACGAACTCTGTATCATTATTCTTCGCAACGATACCAGCTATCTCGCTTTGCAAGTCGATCAATTCCTTGGTGAGTATGAAATCGTAATTAAGCAATTGGAGGGACCAATTCCCCAACCTGCGGGGATTGCGGGAGCAACGGTGCTGGGGGATGGACGAGTTATGGCGATCGCCAACGTTTTAGAACTGTTTGACATTGCTAGTGGTCGCCTACGTCCTACCGCCTCTGGTATGACAATCCAACCAACTATCGAAGAAGATGTTGCTGCTGATCCGACGGTACTGATTGTCGATGACTCGATTACGGTACGCGAATTACTATCCTTGACCTTTGCGAAGGTTGGTTATCGTGTGGAACAGGCCAAGGATGGACAGGATGCATGGGAAAAACTCCGTGCTGGGCTGCCCTGCGATATGATCTTCTGCGACATCGAGATGCCTCGGATGGATGGATTGGAATTGCTATCGAGATTGCAAAAAGATTCGCGTCTCAAGCAAATTCCTGTGGCGATGCTAACTTCGCGTGGAGCCGATCGCCATCGTCAGTCAGCAATTCAATTAGGCGCTAAGGGATATTTCACGAAGCCCTATCTCGAAGAAGAGTTATTGAGTGCCTCAAAACGTCTTTTAGCAGGAGAGACTTTGCCGATCTAAGAGCCGATCTAAGAAAAGAGCGAGTAACTCATTTTTAGGTGATGCTATACTCAAAACATGTTTAATCATTCGACTGTGGTCTAGATATGACTAAAGTAATCATTGCTGATTTAGATCCTATTCTATTCAAAAAGCTAGAAAAACAAGCGGTTCTTCGTGGGCGATCGCTTCAAGCTGAATTGAAATATATACTTGAGTCGGCTGTTTTAAGCCCTTCTCAAGTTCTTGCGAATCGACCACTTGTCCCGTTGAAAGATTTACAGCAATCGGTTAAAAAGTCATTAAGAGATTCGGGTTATGACTCTAGAGACAAAATCCTTGAACTTGTACAAGAAGTTAAAAGAGAAATAGCTGACGAAAGAGAGCAATTGAAATCTCAATGAACGATATACCTAAGCGCATCTTTTTTGATACCAATGTCTATATTATTGGAGTTGCAGATTCAGGAAGTGATGAATGGAATGTCCTATTGTGGGCTGGCTTTGATGGACAAACATCTAATTCTGTTGAGGTGATTGTCTCTGAGGAGTTATTCGATCAAATTTTGCGCGTTGCTAAACGGCTAAAGAATAAAGATTGGGGTGGTCAAATCGTAGCGAGTATATGGCAGAATTTCAACATCCATAATGTTTATCTCGAAGCTGAGGATTTAGCCAATATAGAAGCATTGGGAGTTATTCCCCGTGAGGATGTAGGAGTTTATTTGACAGCAAGCAAGGGCGAAGCAGATTGTTTTGTTTCTGCTAACCATAAATTGATTCGGAGTTTGGTCAGTGAGACTAAAGAGTTTGAGTGTTTAACTCCAGAAGATTTTGCGAAAAAATATTTGCGGAATTGAAGATTTAGAGATTATCTTTTTCGTTTTTTAAACCTTCGAGAAATAGTGCGATCGCTGTCAGCATCATTAATCCTAATCCTGTCCGCCAAAGGATTTGCCAGATAAGGGGGAGGTAAGAGAAGAGGAGGGCGATCGCGCCACACATGGCTGATATGGGGAATGCGAGGAATAGTCCGACAATGAAGAATGCGAAACCTTTCAAGAGAGCGATCGTAAGTTTATTAAGTTTATACATAACGATGTTGACCGTAGTTAGTTTGCAATAATGCTTTGTTATCCGTATTTTGAGTAGGAGCAAGGACTTTAGCGCTCAGTCTTGCTCCCGTGCAATGTTCTAATCTGGGAGTTTGCGATGGACTTGATGCAGTCGAATATTAACGCTCAAAACCAACCAAGCCCGATCTTGAGAAATTCTGGAAGCGCAATATATATCGTCAGTACTCGAAGAAGTAGATACAGCCGTTACAGCTACAAGAATGCTGAACAGATTAGCGATAAATCTGTATTTCATAATTTCTTCTCTCCTGAATTACTCATTCATAGCGACAAATTTATATTAGGTTAGGTACTTCGGATTACTGACAAATATGCAAAAATGCACCGTTATGAGGTGATGTGCAAAGATACACATGAGTTGTCTAGTGCAATGCAGCTTAACCTTGGGCGGGACTGAGTGGGAAGATGGAGATATTGATTGAGGCTTATGACTTCGCTATTTGCTTTCTTCTTTCCAATTCTCAAAATTTAGATTTTCCAAAACATACTACTCAAAATCGAGTCAATATCGTGTTCTAATTGTTATTTCCCATCGTCTAAATTCATTAGGCATACCGACATAACAACGCTTGAGAAGATGCTCAATGAGAGTTTTAAGACGACTGGCAACCTCTAGATTATCTCTACCTGCCAAACCCTCTAAATCCTCTATCAAATTTTCAATATCAACATTCTGTAAATCCCCCGATCGCAATTGGGAGATGACTGTCTCTAACCACAGATTAAGATCGGTGTCATAAAGTATTTACTTTACCATTGCTTGAGTCATTGAAAACTTCCTGTAGAAGATGCCCAAAATTCTTGATTCAAAATTGAGTCAATATCGCGCCCAAACTGCCATGTATCAGGGAATCGATATTGTGGATAATCATCTCTAACCGTTTCAAGGGCAAATTCAAAAGCCTCTAATACGGACTCATCCCATACGGTTTTGAGGCTAGGAGTCTTTTGCAATCTACGCTTTAGCCGTCTGCGTTGCTCTCTGATGGTGCGTTCCCATCCGTTAAATTCTTGAGGCATATCCACACAAAGACGCTTTAGGCAATGCTCTATCAAGGTTTCTAAACGACTCTCTAGCTCGTCACGGTACGAATTTCCCAAAGCCTCGATCTCCTCTAATAAGTTGTCTATGTCCACATGGTCAAAATCTTTAGTCTTGAGTTTGGCGATGGTGTCTTGAGTCCATAGCAAAAAATCGGACTCATATAAGGATTTACTAGCGATTACTTGAGTCATTTATTTGTTGCTCTATCTTTCCAGTAGGGAGAGGACTAGCTAAAATTTTTTAGACTAGCTTGCTTAACTTTCCCTAGTATTCATAGTATCATAGGCATTGTCGGCTAAAAGGGCTTAGTGACGGGCATAATGGAAAAACAGCAGTTTTTAAATAAGTTGGAAGAACTGAAAAGCCCTGCTAATGCTGAACGATGGGCGGTGTTGCAATTGTGGTTAGTTGAGGCAAAGTCTGATGGGGAGATAGGCAATGCTTTAGATAAGGATCGCTCAACGGCTACGCGCAAAATTGGTGAGATTTGTAAACATTTTGGTACGGATGCAAAGGGCAAAAAAGAGCAACGTCGTCAGCATCTTGTACTTTTGTTTCGTAGGTACTGCAAGGATGTTGAGGTGCATCCTAGTATTTATCCAGACTGGGTAGATGGTGATTCGAGCGATCGCCCCCAGCCCCCAACTAATCCCCAAGATATCCCTACTCCCGAACCAAGCCCAGAATTAACAACCCTTGAGTTCATTGGACGCGATCGCCCACAACTCTCAATTAATCAAACCACTTCTGAAGACATAAAAGAGTCAAGATCACTTGATTTTGCTCAGTCAAAGGTAAAAATAAACCGAGAGACTAAATCTAATCTTTCTATCCCAAAAGTTTTTAACGCGCCTCTACGCAATCAGCTTTTTACGGGGCGAGACAGACAAATTCAGACAATACATACTGACTTTATCTCAACAAATCCACTGAGACGAATACAAGTTTTGACTGCTGCTGGAGGTTACGGTAAGACACAAATCGCTGTTGAGTACACCTACCGCTATAAGGAAGAATACAGAATCGTTTGGTGGATACGCTCTGAGACGTTTTCTAGTCTAGCTTTAGACTATGCAAATCTTGCGGATCAACTCGATCTACCTGAACAAAAAGCTGACGATCAACAAATCAAAATCAATGCGGTTAAACGATTTTTAGATAATAATTGTTGCTGGCTCTTGATTTTTGATAATGCTGAAGACCCGAATAGTTTAAAAGATTTCATCCCTTGCAACGAATCTGGACACATCTTGATTACTTCACAAAAACGTAGTATGTGGCTTGGTATGGCTCAAATCCAAGAAGTGCCAACATTTTCAGTCGATGAGTCCATAAATCTTTTGTTGAGTAATAACAAGCATGAGAACCAAGAGGTTGTTAAGCAATTAGCTGAAGAATTGGGAAATCTTCCTCTAGCTGTAGCACAAGCATCTGCTTATATTTTTAAAACAGGATGTTCCATTAAATCTTATCTAGATTTGTTCAAAAAACATAGTAAGGCTCTATTGTTAAAGCCCATAGATCATTCAGCATATCCACATACTGTTGCGACAACTTGGCAGATATCCTTTCAAACAATCGAGTCTATTTCGCCACTTGCCATAACTTTACTCAATATGTGTGCTTTCCTATCACCTGAAAATATCCCAATTGCTTTATTCCTAGCTAAGGATGATGATAAGTTAAGTAAAGAGAATACTGAGATTTTTTCTTGTCCAGTTGCACTTGAAGATGCGATCGCGACCTTAAAAGACTTTTCCCTGATTGAAAGAGAAGAAGACTTGCTATCTCTGCATAGGTTAGTGCAGATGGTAACGATCAACCGAATTAGTGAACCAACTCAAATAAAACTTGTTGAAGACTTGTTGCATCGATTAAAAAAACGTCTGCTATTTGACTATTACGATAAAAATATTTGGTCAACTATCCAAAAATACTTGCCTCACGGAATTGTAGCTATTTACCATACAAACAACCTTGAAATAGTAAATAGTGACTTGATCATTATTCAAAGTAACATTGGTCAATATTTAGTATGTTGTGGACGGGTAGGTGAAGCGGAACTATATTTAAGAGATTCTATCGAAAATACAGAGAAACTAATTCAAAAGCAGCATTTTTTATGTAAAGAGTTAGATTATTTACTTATTGAGTCTTATCATTATTTTAGCTCTGTACATCAAGAAAAAAATCAACTTGAAAAAATGGTTGACTGCCACATTAGAGAAGTTGATTTATGTGTAAAGCTTTATGGAGAAAATCATTCTAGAACAATTTCAGCCCGCCGTTGTCTGGGTTGCTCCTACATACATAAAGGAGATTTGGAAGTAGGTGAAAAAATAGTTCTTCAGTCAATTGAACTTTCAAAGACTAGAGATAAGGACATATCCATAGAAGGATTTTTAGCTTACAGTAACACATTGCTCGGAGTAGTAATGAGTAAGAGACAACAATGGCATCAAGCACTATCTTTCTACAAACTAGCGGAAACTCAATTCCCTAATGCTGGTCTTAATGAAATTCATCATGAGCCTGGTGTTCTTTTCTATCGCATGATGCAGGTCTATGAAGCTTTAGGAGATTTAATCAAAAGAGATGAATACTTTGAGAAAGCAAAAACAGCCCTAAAGCATTCGCAACTCAATCACTACTGCAATCTTGACTTTAAAGAACTGCGCCAGAAGCTCGGATTGCCAGAATTACCCTAGCAGCTAAATTGGAGTTACTGATTTAGTTGTTATGTAAATTCCACGAATAAAATTTTAGCCTAAGTTTTATTGCAGGAATAATCACATCTCACTTTTTGAAATTTTCGACTTGGGCTAACATATCAGGCAAAGGGAGAACATCACCAAGCAGAAGAATACAAAGCAAAAGCACTAGAACTTTTCGCGCAAATGGAAGCACCGAAACAAATCGAGAGAGTTAAAAAAGCCTTTGGAGAAAACATACAATGAATACTCAAATAGTTGACGCGATTTAAGAGAATAGTTAAGCGCATGAGTAACACAAAAACTTTTGATACAATGAAAGCAGATTTCATAAAAAACATTCACTAAGGTAAATGTCATGCCCCTATTAAACCTTGAATATATAACCAATCAAGAAGGACAGCCCACCGCAGTTGTCATCCCCATCGAGATTTGGCGGCAACTTTTACCCACCGACAACTTCTCTCTAGAAAATCTTAGCGAAGCCATAGAAGATTATTGTCTCAGTAAAGCAATGGATGAAGGTAAAAACACTCCTCTTTACTCTCGTGCCGAAGCTCTAGCCTTTTTAGAGGATTAGATTGGAAGACTAAAATGGAAGTAAAATATCGCCAGTCATTTTTAAAAGATCTCAAAAACCTGAAAGGCACATCAGTATATCAACGCATCTATGAGATTGCCTTTACAACTTTGCCTGAAGCTCAGAACTTACAGGAACTAACGAACATAAAAGCCATGCAAGGATATTCAAACCATTACCGCATTAGAGACGGTGACTATCGCATTGGCATAGAAATTTCTGACAACACAGTAGAAGTCATCCGTACATTACACCGCAAAGAATTTTATCGCTACTTTCCTTAAAAAATGAACGCCTACTTAGTTAAAAATATTAATTTACCAATGCCGCAAATTCGAGAATTTTGTGATCGCTGGCAGATTGTCGAATTTGCCCTCTTTGGTTCCGTCCTACGCGATGACTTTCGTCCTGATAGTGACATCGATTGTCTGGTAGTATTTGCTCCCAACTCACAAAATAGCCTTTTGGACTTAGTGACAATGGAATGGCAACTAGAAGATATATTTCATCGCAAAGTTGACCTAGTTACCAAACAAGCAGTTATAGACAGCCCAAACTGGATTCGACGCAAAGCAATTTTAAATACTGCACAGGTGATTTATGAAACGAGATCCAGCCTATCTGCTTGATATTGCCACAGTCTGTTCTAATATTGCCGAACTGATGGAAGGCGCTACCAAGCAACAATTTTTAGCAGAAAAACGCATTCACTTTTCGGTTGTATACGAAATTGCAATTTTGGGAGAAATTGTCAAACGCCTATCGCCAGAATTTCGAGAGACCCACCCAGAAATACCGTGGAAGCAAATCGCAGGAATGCGCGATAAACTAATACACGATTATAATCAAATTGATTTGAACCTAACTTGGCAAGTCGCAAACTCACAAATCCCTAATCTTCTAGAATTTATACTACCACTTTTACCAACAGAAGATAATGCAAAACTTGATTAATATCACTTACAAAGCTTTTGGAGGAAACATTCAATGAATACTCAAATAGTTGATGCGATTGTCGAAGAAATGAGTATAACTTTAAACAGTATCCAGCCAACATTGCACGAATTAAAACTAGGCTTAAAGGAACTATATGGCGATCGCCTTATTAAGTTAATCCTATTTGGTTCCCATGCCAGAGGCGAAGCCAATCTAGACTCAGATATTGACTTACTAGCCGTACTCAAAAGCCCAGTATCTCAAGTGCAAGAAATATCCTATATGTCCAACCTGCGTGTCAAAATATTACTAGAACGTAATGAAATCGTCTCTATTATCCCTATCACTGAAGAAGACTACAGCAAAAGGAATGCTGGTTTTTTAATACATATTAGAAAAGAAGGAATCGAATTATGAACGAATACAAAAAACTATTTTCTTTATCACTAGAAGAACTAGAAATAGCAGCACTCTTGCTAGAGCGAGAACGTTATCGCACTTGCCTCTCGCGTTCCTATTATTCCATATATTACGCAACTCAAGCTTTATTGGTATCTCAAAACCTAGACGCTTCCACTCATAAGGGTACAATTCGTTTATTCGGGCAGCATTTTGTAAAGACTGGACAATTTTCTCCCGAATGGGCAAAAATATTAAGCGATGCTTATGAGCTACGACAGTTGAGTGATTATGATGCAGACTTTAATGGCACATTAGCAGAAGCAGAAAAGATCTTAGAACAAGCAAAGGCTTTTGTGGCTGAAGTAGAGAAAGTGTTGCAAGAGCTTTTTGGCGATCGCCCCTAACTAAAGGTATAGAATAGGAGGTGTCAAATACTACTGTCTGTCTACGATCATGACTATAGCAAGAATCCCCAAAACAGTCATCACCTTAGAACCCAAAAATCTCAAACGTTGGACAGTACAGGACTACCACCGCATCAGCGAGATGGGGATTCTCATAGGCGATCGCACTGAACTAATTGACGGACAAATCACGATAATGGTAGCCAAAGGAACGCCCCACGTCACCTCATTACATTTGCTAGCTAATGCTCTACGAGATCGCCTCGGCAATTTGGCATTAGTTCGCACCCAAGATCCAATTCGCCTAGATGACTTTTCAGAACCAGAACCAGATTTAGCGATCGTTCAGGGAACAATATTAGATTATGTCGAACAACATCCACGTCCTGAGCAAATTTATCTCGTAGTAGAAGTTGCTGACTCCACACTAAAACAGGATTGTCAAATCAAAGATAAACTCTATGCCAAAGCAGGTATTGCTGACTATTGGGTACTAGCTCCTCAAAAACGTCAACTGCATATCTTTCGTAAACCAACATCTACAGGTTACACCGAGCATCTAATCCTTTCTGAACCCAGCCAAGCTTCGCTTCTATCATTTCCTGATTTTGCGATCGCCCTAACTTCGATACTCCCTCCCATTTCATGAGGTAAATTATGATTGCCACACCAAAGTTTGATTACATAACTCCAGACGAATATCTCGAAATGGAGGAACAAAGCGAGAATAAACATGAATATATCGATGGATATGTTTATGCAATGGCTGGCGCAAACGATCCGCATGTGACGATTGCTAGCAATGCTTTTACGATGATTCGTAATCATTTGCGCGGTTCAGGCTGCCGAGTCTACATCTCTGACATGAAAGCGAGAATAGACTCATTAAATCGCTTTTATTACCCAGATGTCATGGTGACTTGCGATCCTAGAGACACCAAAACTCCAAATCATAAGAGGTTCCTAAAACTAATTATCGAAGTTCTATCGAAATCTACTGAGGGATTCGATCGCGGTGATAAGTTTGCCGATTATCGGCAACTAGAAAGCCTTGAAGAGTACGTTCTAGTTAACACCAAACGTCAACGTCTTGACTGCTTTCATCGCAATGAAGAAGGACTTTGGGTATTAAAGTCATACTCTGGAGAGCAAGATAAATTCCAATTATCGAGCATCAACTTAGAAGGGAAATTTGACGATCTTTATGAAGATGTCAGTTTTTAGAAATGGCGATCGCCTATAATAAAGCCCAAATAGCAGAGAGCATACTATGCGTCCCTTCTGTGTTTTTTGGTTACAAGAAAATCTATGCTCCTGAGTCTCAAAATTGAAAATTTTGCCCTAATCGATCGCCTAGAGATTGAGCTATATGCTGGACTCAACATTCTTACTGGCGAAACTGGTGCGGGTAAATCAATTGTGCTAGATGCCCTAGATGCTTCGCTTGGGGGAAAAGTCTCAGCACGGATGTTGCGGACTGGCACTAATCGCGCCATGATTGAAGCGACTTTTTCGGTTAATGGGGCGATCGCTAAATGGCTTGAAATTCAAGAAATTGATAACCTTGATGCGGAAACTCTAATTTGCAGCCGCGAAATTACGGCTCGGAGTAATCGCACCCGCATTAATGGCGTGGTTGTCAATAAACAGCAGATTCAAGAATTACGCGATCGCCTTGTGGAAATTACGGCGCAGGGACAGACGATTTTGTTAAGTCAGGCTGCACAACAGCGAGAATGGCTGGATAATTTTGGTGATCAGGTTCTCAATCAAGGGATATCATTGCAACGCCAAAAAGTAGCCAAACTGTTTGAGGCAAAAGAGCGATCGCGTAAGGCTCTATTTGACCGCCAACAAAATGAGCGTAATCGATTACAACATTTAGATATGCTGCGCTATCAGTTGAAGGAACTCGAAGCGGCGAATTTAGGTGATCCTGATGAATTAGAAAATCTCGAAAGCGATCGCAATCGATTAGCCCATAGTGTGGAATTGCAGAAGCAGGGCTATGCTGTGTATGAGTCTCTGTATCAGAATGATGAGGGCAATGCCTGTGCGGATTTACTCGGACAGGCGGAAGTAATTCTTACAGAAATGGTCGAGTTAGATCGCGAAGCCGAAGGAATTCTAGAACTAGTCGCCAGCGCCCTCGCGCAAGTGGAAGAAGCAGGACGGCAAATCAATAATTATACCAATCGTCTTGAGTCTGATCCTGAGCAGTTGGAAGCCATTGAACAACGCATTAATCAAATCAAACAGATCTGTCGCAAATATGGGACTCTTCCCGAAGCGATCGCCTATACGGAAAAGCTCCAAAATGAACTTGCCGAATTAACTGATCAAAGTATCTCAATTGAAGACCTCGAACGTAAGGCTGAACAAGATTTACAGGCTTTACTCAAAGCTTGCAAAAAACTAACGGAATTACGCCGCCAAGCAGCGATCGCTCTCGAACAAGTGCAAATTAATGCTCTCAAAATGCTTGCTATGGAAAAAGTGCGCTTTCAAGTGGGGATTTATGCGACCGAACCAAATGCATTAGGTGGCGATCGCATTGTTTTTGAGTTTAGCCCCAATCTTGGTGAACCGTTGCAACCACTGGCTGAAACTGCTTCGGGTGGGGAGATGAGTAGATTTTTACTTGCCTTAAAAACTTGTTTTGTGAATCAGAAAACCGAAGAACTTTTTCAATTTAATTCTAGTCAATCTAATTCCATTCAAGCAAATTATGCAAATGTCGGCACAATGGTATTTGATGAAATCGATGCGGGTGTCTCAGGACGGGTTGCCCAAGCGATCGCTACTCAACTTTGGCAAATCAGCCGTAGCTCTCAAGTTCTCTGTGTCACTCACCAGCCCTTAATCGCGGCGATCGCTGATCGTCATTTTCATGTTAGTAAACAAGTAATTGGTGATCGGACTCAAGTCCAAATTCGCCTATTGGAGCTAGAAGAACGGAAAAAAGAATTGGCTCAAATTGCCTCTGGGAAAAGCTTTGAACAAGGCAAAAATCAAGGAAAAGGGAAAAAGGAAAAAGGAAAAAGTGAGGATAATCCAAATGCTGATGCTGTAGGTGGACAGGCGATCGCTTTTGCGGAGTCTTTGCTAGAACAGGCGGCAGCAATTAAAGCGCACCCCCTTAAAGAGTCTATTTAGTTTGCGAGGCGAACGCATTAGACTATTTATGATTTAAGTTCTATTTGATTAATACAACACACAAAACTAGAATTACAGTCAGATTATCATGTCCATTCACCTTATTCCCTAACTCTATAAGATTATCTACACCAGTTTGTATATCAATTTGTCTATTTAAGATCGGTAATAAATGTGTCTCCCAATTCTGCTCGATCGCATCGTTATCACATAATCCATCAGAACATAATAAAAAGAGCGTAGATTCGGTGAGTGAAAACGACTTAATGTCAGGGTCTAAAATATCACTGGGATGGGGACCCATTGCTTGAGTTAATTGATGTGCGTCAGGTCTAGATTGAGCCGATTCTAGATCAAGCCCAAGATCTAATAGTTGATTGAGAACTTCATGATCGCGAGTGATTTGTTCTAGTTTTGCTGTTTCTGAAAGATATTCAGGATGGAACTTCTGTTGATTGGATTTAATCGGATTGTTAGTCACTTTATAAATGCGGCTATCACCGACATGGGCAATCATCACATCGAGATCGTGAATTGCCAACATCACCATCGTTGTTCCCATTCTGCCAAGAGATAATCTTTGTTCGCTTTCGTTCTTGGTGAAAATAGCTTGATTAGCATTAGAGATAATTTCAGTAAGCGTTCTTTCCCCTGGTAAAGTATCAATCCAAAATGGTCGAAACTGCTCAGAAATAGAATTGACCGCGATCGCACTAGCAATTTCTCCCCCTTCATGTCCGCCCATACCATCACACAACACAAATAGCCCGCGATCGCTACGATCACTAATTTGACTTTTGCCATCAATATTCCGAGTTTGAAAAATTGTGATAAAGTCATCCTCATTGCGATCGCGTTGTTTCCCAACATCAGTTTTTCCCGCATAGGCGATACTTTGTAAATAGACTTCAGGTGGTACTACTATTTTGGTGACAGCAGAAATATTTGTTTTTAGCGCTCTTTTGGTAATTATGGTTGGCAACTCGTCATTTGGCTGATCAATCAATGCTAAATCATGATTAAAGCTTATTTTATCCTTAGAAACCTCATGTTTTATTGCCTCAAAATCATCGATTTCTAAATCATCGATTTCTAAATCAGCAATTCTAAAATTTTGATAGGGAATAGTGGTGGTAGACAACTCCATCGGATCAGCAAAATTATTTATAGACAAATCTATCTCTGGTAAATTTTCTTCCAATGGATTTTTTAAGGCTGATGGTTGATCAATTGAATTTAACTGTTTAACTAGGTGCAGATCTTTTTGGTAATCTTTGGGATGATTTGTTGGGCGATCTTTTCCAAGAATAACTTCTTCAATGGCGATCGCTAACATTTTGTTGCCGCAATATTGACAAAATTGATAATCGCTAGGATTTTGAGCTTGGCAATTAACACAGGTATTCATCATCAGAAGTTAACCAAAAAAAAGGTCACATATAAGTTTTTAGGCAGATAATATAGCTGCGGAGTTTCGGTGTGAAGAGCCGCAACTCTCTTATCGGTTTAAATGACTTGCCATAAACGAGAAGCATTAAGGTACTTGCATCTATGAACGATTCTACCAGACTCAATCCTGCCGAAGAAATTGCCCTAGGACATGATTTTATGACACTTTCGCAACATGTTCTTTCCCAGATTGGAGCTTTTTCTGCCGAAGCCTATGATTTAAGCGCATTGATGGGACGAATTGGCTTAGCAGGTAAAACGATCGCCCGCCATTTGAGCCGAGCAGGTTTAGTCGAAAATGTTCTCGGTGTTACAGGTGAAGTGAATGTGCAAGGGGAGGCGGTCAAAAATATGGATCGCTACGCTAATCGTATCTTTTTGCGTGCTTTTGAGGAAAGTGGCTTAGTTTGTCGCCTTGCCTCAGAAGAGATGGAAAATCCTTATTACATTCCTGAAAATTGTCCCGTTGGTCGTTATACATTACTTTATGATCCCATTGATGGGTCTAGTAATATTGATGTCAATCTCGCGATCGGATCAATCTTCTCAATTCGCCAACAGGAAGGAAATGACGAGTCGGGAGAAGCTTTAGATTTACTGCAATCTGGACGTAAGCAAATTGGCTCAGGCTATATTCTCTATGGTACAAGCACCATGTTTGTTTACTCTCTCGGCAAAGGGGTTCATGCTTTTACTCTTGATCCTAGTATTGGCGAATTTATTCTATCTCAAGAGAATATTCGCATTCCTGCTGAAGGGTCTATTTACAGTATTAATGAAGGAAACTTTTGGCAATGGGAAGACCCAATGCGTGAATATGTAAGATATATGCATCGTCAAGAAGGAAATACGGCAAGGTATTCAGGGGCTTTGGTTGCTGACATTCATCGCATTCTCTTTCAAGGTGGTGTGTTCCTTTATCCTGGTACGGTTGGACATGCAGATGGTAAATTGCGATTGTTGTACGAGTCGGCTCCCTTAGCTTTTTTAATCGAGCAAGCTGGTGGACGCGCAACGACGGGAACTCAAGAGATTCTGGATGTGATTCCCTCAAAGCTACATAGTCGTACACCTTTGATTATTGGCAGTACGGAGAATGTCAAGGTCGTAGAGTCATTTTTGCAATAACAAACAAAACCAAAAGAGGCTGATCCCAACGCGAAGTAGGCGCATCAGCTTCTTGGTGTTTGAGAAGGCTTCTGTAAGCATTATTGATGAAGTTATCGGCAAAATTGAGGCGTTATTAATCTAAATCTATCGTCACAGATTAGCAAGGCGATCGCTATAGATTGTTTTAAATAGTCCAAGGATTTATAATAGCGACTGCTATCCCTGCAAAATCTTTTTCATTACGAGTTACTAGAGTTAAAGAATTCTGGAGAGCGATCGCTGCAATGAGAGAGTCCATCATCGGCAGTGGTCGCCCTTGCTTTTCAAGTTTTCCAAGTAATTCACCCCATAACAGCATGGTTTGATGTCTATAATTCTTCCTGCGAAACGATTTGGAAGAGTTTGCTTTAGCCAAATATCTAACTCTTCTTTGCGTCGAGATGGTGTGAGCTTACTAATACCCTTGGCAATTTCACCCATCGTAATCACGCTTAGATAGAGTGTTTCAGGGGATTGGGCATCTAGCCAGTCTAGAACCTTTTGATTTGGTTGCTTGGCGACTAATTCGGAGATTAGGCAGGTATCAAGAAGATAAGTCATAGAATAAACCGATCAGGCGATAAACTTTTATCGCGGCTAAGGTCTAGTTCTCCATTGGCAGCAAGTTCTGCGAGAGGAGACTGTCGAAAAAATTCGGAGAGTTTGGTGGGAGATTTATTAATGCTCAATGTTTGCTTGGTTGATCGCCATACTTGCATAAATTGGATTAGTAATGCTTCAGGTGTCTGCTCGATTTCATGAATCAGTTGTTCTTTGATGGTCATAACTTAACCCTCTTTATTGTTTAAGCATACCTTAATAATTTTATCAATAGGTAGCGATCGCCTATAGCCATCATCACAAATTGGTAAGGCGATCGCTATTTTCTGTATATTTTGCTAAAATTTGATACAGGTAAATTTTTGTCAAAACTAAGAGCTTATTCATGGCTGATCGCATTGAAAATTTGACGGATTTTGTGGCTTTTGTCACGGCAAATATTAAAGGGAGCGAGAAGAGTGAGGCGCAAACTTTTTTAGATCGGTTTTTTCAAGCGTTTGGACATGGCGGTGTATTAGAGGCGGGGGCGCGGTACGAAGAGGTAATCAAAAACAGCAGCAAGACTGGCAAAACGGGATTTGCGGATTTGGTTTGGGATGGGCGGATCTTGATTGAGATGAAGAGTCGGGGTGTGGATTTGCGCGATCGCCAGATTTGGGAACAGGCTGGGCGTTACTATTTGCGCTTAAAAAAGGAGAATCGTCCGCGTTATGTAATGTTTTGTAATTTTGATGAGTTCCATATTTACGATTTTGATAATCAATCCGATGAACCTGTTGATATTATTCATCTAGAAGAATTACCTCGTTGTGAGTCTGCTTTTAGTTTCATGCGTGGCAGCAAGACTACACCGCTATTTCGGAATAATCAAACGATAATCACTGAGAAGGCGGCGCGGCGGTTGGGAGATTTGTATAATGCTTTGATTGAGAGGGGACGCGATCGCAAGTGGCGGGAATATACAGAATTACAGGCGCAGCGTTTTGTATTGCAATGCGTGTTAGCGATGTTTGCGGAAGATTTGGATCTGTTGCCTGATAATTTGTTTACCAGATGTGTAAAGGATTGCATCGATAATAAACTGAGTTCTTTTGATGTTTTGGGTGGTTTGTTTCAGGCGATGAATACGATGGGAGTTACGCCTGCGGGTCGCTATCAGGATGTGCAGTATTTTAATGGTGGTTTGTTTAAGGAAATCCATCCGATTGAATTGGAAATAGGGGAGTTAAGAATCTTAGAAACGTCTGCGGGTGAGGATTGGTCGAAGGTACGTCCTTCGATTTTTGGGAATATTTTTGAGGGTGCTTTTCAGTCGGATGAGGGCAAGAAAAAGCGT